>JAUZFQ010000218.1 GCA_030838445.1 Pyrinomonadaceae bacterium
CGAGGCACGGCGCGCACGCATGCGACCGTGCCTCGTCTCATGCGCCGACACTCCTTCACACACGCGCAGATATTAACTCCCACGCTCCCATCTCAACGTCCCTTCCACACACCATCAACGTCCGGCAAAATTGCTCAAGCACTTGAGCCTCCACGTCATCCATAATTTCGCAAGTCGCCGGTTGAAACTAAGCGTGAGCGGCACACGTTTATAGCTGACTGAAATGCGGATTCGGTCACCAGTCGCTCCGGCGCGCGAGACGGGGAGGGAAGCGTAATGCCGTTGGTGAAATTAACGCGGGCGTCGTTCGCCCTCTGCTTGTTGTTGCTGCTCGTGTACGCGGCGGCGGCGCAAAGCGCGCCCGTGGATTTTGCGGAACTGGAAAAGACCGTCGAGGCCGAACTCAAGGAGAATAAGACGCCGGGCGCGGCCGTCGCCGTCGTCAGCGGCGAGCGCGTGCTGTTCGTGAAGGGCTTTGGCGCGACGAGCGCGGAGGGCGGGGCGTCGGTCACGCCCAACACGCTTTTTCGGATGGGTTCGACGACGAAGATGTTCACGGCCGCCGCGCTCCTCACGCTGGCCGACGCGGGGCGCATCAAACTCGACGCCCCTATCGGCAACTACGTGAAGAACCTCTCGCCGAAAATCGCCGCGCTGACGGCGCACCAACTTCTCAGCCAGTCCGCAGGGTTGCGCGACTTCGCTCCGGCAATCGTGACCAACGACGACGCGGGCTTGAGCCAGAACGTCCGCGCGTGGAAGGACGACGTGTTCTTCACCGAGCCGAACCGCGTCTATTCCTATTCGAGTCCGGGCTACTGGCTGGCGGGCTTCGTCGTCGAAGAACTGCACGGCAAGCCTTACGCCGACGCCTTGCGCGAACTCCTCTTCAACCCGCTCGGCATGACGCGCTCGGCCGTCCGCCCGCTCGCCGCGATGACCTACCCGCTCGCGCTCGGACACAACGTCGAGCAAGGCCGTGCCGTCGTGATCCGCCCGGTCTTCAACAACGCGGCGATGTATCCGGGCGGCTCGATGTATTCGAGCGCGAACGAACTCGCGCGCTTCGCCGTCGCCTTCCTGAACGGCGGGACGCTCGAAGGGAAACGCGCGCTCGCCCCGCTCGTCGTCTTGCAGTTGGCGGCGGCGCAGTTTCCGCTGCCGGGCGACGAGGGGGCGTTCTACGGTTACGGCCTGCTCGGCTTCGAGACGCGCGGCGTCCGCATCGTCTCGCACGGCGGCGTCTCGCGCGGCTACGGCTCGACGATTGATTTCGTGCCCGCGCACAAGCTCGCCGTCGTCGTGCTCGCCAACCGCAACGGCGAGACGCTCCCGAAGTCGCGACAAAAGGCGTTGGAACTTTTGCTGACGCTCAAGCCGGAGACGAACGCGCAGCCGACGCCGCTCGCCGTGAGCGCGGAAGAGATGCGTCGTTACGTCGGCAAGTTCTCGCACGAGCCGCAGGTGTGGGAGGTCTTCGTCAAAGAGAACAAGTTGCACGTCAGGGAAGACGGCAGAGAGTTTCCGCTCACGAAGACGGGGAAGGCCAAGTTCACTTACGAACAGGGCGAACTCATTTTCCTGTCGAACGAGCGCGGCGAAGTCGAGCACCTGTCGCTCGGTTTATACGCGGCGCGGAAAGTTAAACCGTAGGCGCGAAGAGAAGCGACGCGCAGACGGCAGTGAGTGGCAAGTGACTGAGATTTTCAGCCTCTAAGATTTTCAGTCTCTAAGATGTTCAGTCGTTGATAGCGAGGGACGGAAGATGAAAAAGATATACGCGATGTCCGTGTTGTTGACGCTCCTGCTGGCGGCGGCCGTGCAGGGTAATCCGCCCGAGCCGAACACGACGGCCTTCGTCGGCGTGAACGTGATCCCGATGGACAGGGAGCGCGTGCTGGCCGACCAGACCGTGATCGTCCGCGACGGCGTGATTGTCGAGATGGGCGACGCGAAGAAGGTGCGCGTGCCGCGCGACGCGCGCAGGATTGACGGGCGCGGGAAGTTTTTGATTCCGGGGCTGACGGACATGCACGTCCACCTGTTCACCGACGACGAGTTTCCCGACGCGCTCGCCGAGGACGAGTTGAAGATCATGCTGGCGCAGGGTGTGACGACGATCCGCTTGATGACGGGGACGCCGGAGCAACTCGTGCTGCGTGCGAAGGCGGCGCGCGGCGAGATCGTCGCGCCGACGATCTACGCGGCGAGTCCGCAGTTCACCGGGCGGAAGGCAACGAACGCTTACGTCGTGACGAACGAGGCGGAGGCGCGCGAGTCTGTGCAGAAGGCCAAGCGCGACGGCTACGACTATTTGAAGATGACCACGTTCCTCAAGCCGGAAGTTTACGAGGCCATCGTCGCGGAGGCGGCGCGGCAGAACATACGTGTCATCGGCCACGCCGACAGCCGCTCGGTGGGCTTACAGCGCGCGCTCAAAGCCGGACAGCAGATCGAGCATCTCGACTCGTACCTCGAAGCGTTGCTGCCGGAAAATTCGCCCGTCAAAGGTTCAGTCTCCGACCTCTACATTTACCAGCCGAAGAACTGGGAGAGCCTCGACGTGTTGGACGAAAATAAAATCCCTGAGATCGCGCGCGCGAGCGTCCGCGCGAACCCGTTCACCGTGCCGACGCAGTACTTCTTCAAGTCAACTTTCGGCATCGGGAGAACCGAAGAGTCCATCAGGGCGCAACCAGACATACGCTTCTACCCGCCGCAGACGGTTGACCTGTGGGTCGGCTACAGCAAGAGGTATCTGGCGCAGGCGGCGTCGCCCGAACGACGCGCGAAGTACATCGCCGTCAAGAACAAACTCATCAAAGCCATCCACGACGCGGGCGGCAAAATTCTCGCCGGTTCGGACACGCCCGAATGGCTCTTGCTCTACGGCTACACGCTGCACCGCGAACTGCGCGCTTTGAACGAGGCCGGACTCTCCACTTACGCCGCGCTCGCCGCCGCCACGCGCAACCCGGCGGAGTTCTTCGGGACGATCAAAACCACCGGCACTATCGAACGCGGCAAGCGCGCCGACTTGGTGTTGCTCGAAGCCGACCCGCTCGCTCATATCTCGAACACCGAACGGCGCGCGGGCGTGATGCTCAAAGGTCGCTGGTTCACGCAAGCCGAACTCGACCGCACGCTCGACGAGATCGCCCCGCGCTTCCGCCACGCCCTCGACGGGAAGCATTAAAAGCAGGGGCACGACCCGACGGCCGACTCGCCCGGCCGCCACCATGGCCGGACAGTCTCTCTCCGCCTTACTCATTCCGCGTGCGGGTTAAGAATGCGAGCACCGCCTCGTTGAACGCCGCCGGGTTCTCACGGGCCAAGGCGTGTCCCGCCTTCGGGATCATAGCCCGCCCGGCCTTCGGCAGAATCCGCGCCAACTCTTCGTTGACGAGTTGATGAATCTTGATCGTCTGCTCGCCGGTGACGATCAGGACGGGCATGCGCAACCGCCCGACTTTATCCTTCGGTAAGTTAGGGTAAGGATCGGAGGACACGGCGAGAGCCTTCATCGCGCGCGCGTTCTGCATGATCGCGGCCACGCGTTCGGGCGGGAGTTGATCGAAGCCGCGCGTCCCGAAGAAGCCGTCCACGAAAATTCTCATCGCCCCCTGATCATCGCCCGCCCGAAATGCGCGAGCGGCCGGCTCGTGAATCGTTGACATGAACTCGCGGTAGGCATCCGCCCCGGCGGGGGAGTCTCTCGCCCAAGAGTGGAGGGGCGGCTCTGCCAGCACGAGACTGCGCACCATCTCCGGGTGTTTGACGGCCAGCGCCAGCGCTGCGAACGCCCCGATGGAAGTGCCCACCAGATGCACGCGTCCGAGCTTGAGTCGGCGGATGAAGGCCGCAAGGTCATCGGCCTCCGTGTACGCCGAATGATCTGTTGCCGTCAGCGGATTGTTGTTCGGGTAGTTGTAGCGGCGGCTGTATGAGATGACGCGGTAGTATCTGGAGAACGAGTTGACTTGCGACTCCCACGAACGGTAATCACCCTGCCCGCCATGAAGCAGGATGAGCGGCTCACCTTGCCCCCGCTCGATGTAATGCAGTTCCACGCCGCGGACGCGAATCTTTGTCGGCTGGACGCTTTGCCCGTCGGCATCTCCGCAGAGCAGTAAAGCGAGCAGGGTGAGCGACGCAAGTTTCATCATTCGCCCATCATACCTTTCTTTTCCGCGCCCCGTTCAAACCCGCGCATTTTCTCACGGCGTCACGCCCGACCCGCCCGCCGCGCATCCACCTTTCTCCGCGCGAAGTCCGAGGCCGCGCGCACACGAATAAGATTTGTTTATTCGTCAAATGTTAATAAATAAGAAATCTCGCTCGGAAAGTCGCCGCACGTAATCTCGCCAAGTTTCCCGCCTGTTAACTAAAAGCAAGACTGCCAACAGTTGAGTCACGCCGTGTGGTCGCGGCACGTTCGTTGCCCCTGTGTGTCTGCGAGCAAGAGCCAACTTTCGGCCGTCGCCCGGTGCTCAGCCCTCACCGGCGGCGGCGACACGAAATACGCAACGGCAAATCTCAATCAAGTTTGTGGTTAAAGGAGATGTCATGACGAGAAGTAAATTCAAACTAATGGCCGCGGCCGTGATGCTGTTCGCTTTGAGCGTCGCGGCCTCAGGGCAGACGGAGACGGGGCAGGTGATCGGAAAAATTTCAGACCCGAACGGCGCGCTCGTCGCCGGGGCGGCCGTGACCATCAAGTCGGTCAACACGGGACGCGAGTTGACCGCCACCTCGAACGAGGAAGGGACGTACACGGTCACGAATCTGCAACCGGGACTCTACGACGTGACCACGAGCGCGCCGGGCTTTGCGCCCAACACGCAGCGCGTGCAGGTGACGGTCGGCTCGCGCACCTCGGTCGAGACGGCGCTCGCCGTCGGCGGCGTGGGCGGCGAGACGATCAACGTCGTCGCGGGCGGCGGCGTCGAGGTCAACACGCAGACGCAGGAGTTGTCCAACGTCGTTTCGGGGACGCAGATTCGCGAACTCCCGACCATCACGCGCAACCCTTATAACCTCGTCCAGTTGTCCGGCAACGCCTCGACCGACGACCCCAGCACGTCGCAGAACGACACGTCGGGCACGGCCACTTATCGCGGCGCGGGCGCGTCTTTGAACGGCCAACGCGCCGCCAGCACCAACATCTTGCTCGACGGCACGGACAACAACAACTCTTACACGGCGACCGTCGGCCAACTCATCCCGCTCGATTCGGTGCAGGAGTTTCGCGTCATCACGAGCAACTTCTCGGCCGAGTACGGGCGCGCTTCGGGCGGCATCGTCAACGTGGCGACGCGCGCGGGCAGCAACGAGTTTCACGGCACGGCCTACGCCTTCAACCGTCTCTCGAAACTCGCCTCGAACGGCTTCTCCAACAACGCGACGGGCGTGCCGCGCGGCGTGTTCACGCGCAACCAGTTCGGCTACTCGGCGGGCGGGCGCATCGTCAAAGATAAACTGTTCTTCTTCAACAGCACCGAATGGACGCGCGTGCGCAGTCAGGGCGAACTGCTCGCCTTCGTCCCCACGTCGCAGTTGATCGCGCTCTCCGCCCCGGCGACGCGCGATTTCTTCAGCGGCTACACGCTCGCCGCGCGCCCCACGGGTCGCATCCGCAACGCGGGCGAACTCGGCATCACAGGCGTCCCGGCCGGAACTCCCGCGTTCCAAGAAGTCGCCTACTCCGTGCCGACAGACCTCGGCGGCGGCTTCCCCCAGAACGACCTCTCAACCGTCACGCGCATTGACTGGAACGTCAATGACAAGACGCAAATCTACGGACGCTACGCGCTGCAAGACAACATCACGCTTGAAGGCACGGGCGCGAACAGTCCCTATCAGGGCTTCAACACGGGCACGACGGCCTACAACCAGAACTTCCTCGTCTCGCTGACGCGCACGCTCTCGCCGAATCTCGTGTCGGCGTCGAAGCTGGCCTTCAACCGCGTCAACACCGGCAGCCCCCTGGGCGAGCAACCGGCGGGGCCGACGCTCTACGTCAACGAGACGTTCGCCGTCAACATTGATCAGAACACGCCGGTCAACATCGCGTTCCCCGGTTACCTGCCGTTCAATCCCGGCAGCGCGATCCCGGCCAACGGCCCGACCAACCAGATTCAGTTCTATCAGGATTTCAACTACCAACTCGGCAGCAACCATCAACTCCGCTTCGGCGGGCAGTATTTCAACATCCAGCAGAACCGCACCTTCGGCGCGTTTCTCAACTCGGTGCAGACGCTCGGCAACAACACGCAGCAGGCGCTCAACAACCTCGTCGCCGGTCAACTCGTGAAGTTTCAGGGCGCGGTCGATCCGCAGGGCGGCTTCCCCGGCAGCTTCGTGACGACGCCGCTCGCGCCGCCCAGTTTCAGCCGCAGCAACGTCTACAACGAGTGGGCTGCTTACTTCAACGACTCGTGGCGCGTGCGCCCGACCCTGACGCTCAACCTCGGCCTCCGCTACGAGTACTACGGCGTGCAGCACAACAAGAACCCGGAACTCGATTCCAACTTCTACTTCGGCGAGGGCAGCACCTTGCAGGAGCGCATCCGCAACGGCAGCGTGCAGGTCGCCAAGAACAGCCCGGTCGGCGGGCTGTGGAAGAAAGACCTCAACAACTTCGCGCCGCGCGTCGGCTTCGCGTGGGACGTGCTCGGCGACGGCAAGACTTCCTTGCGCGGCGGCTACGGCATGTCCTACGAGCGCAACTTCGGCAACGTCACCTATAACGTGATCCAGAACCCGCCCGCGCAGACGGTCGTCGCGCTGACGGCGGGCGTCGAAGTTCCTTCGCTCTCGATCTCGCGCAACAACTCAGGCCCGCTGGCCGGAAGCGGCACGACCATCCGCCTGCCCGGCGCGAGCCTGCGCCACGTCCGCGAGGACATCACGAACGCCTACGCGCATTTCTGGAGCGCGGCGTTGGAGCGTGAAGTCGGGCGCGGCACGGTGGCCTCCATCGAGTATTCCGGCTCGGCCGGGCGCGACCTCTACTCTCTGGAGAACATCAACCGCACCGGCACGGGTCTCGTCTATCTCAACAGCACCACGCCCACACCCACCGGCGGCGCGTCGAACCGCCTCAACGGCCAGTACACCAACATCAACACGCGCGCCAACAACGGCTACTCGAACTACAACGCGCTCGTCTTCGGCATCGAGAGCAACAACTTCCGCAACCGCGGCTTGCAGTTCACCGCGCGCTACACGCTCTCGCAGGCGAAGGACAACTTGAGTTCGACCTTCAGCGACTCGAATGCCAACGCCAGCCTCGGCCTGCTCGACCCGTTCGATCCGAAGTTGGATTACGGCTACGCCGACTTCGACGCGCGCCATCGCTTCGTCAGCAGCTTCAACTACGAAGTGCCTTACTTCGACACGGTGGACAGCAAGTTCGTCCGCCACCTGCTCGGCGGCTTCGCGCTGACCGGGATATTTACGGCGCGCACCGGCAACCCGTTCTCGGTCTTCGACTGCACGACGGCCAACAGCGGCGCGTGCCCGCGCTACCGTCCGGCGGGCGGCGCGTCGGTCAACTTCAACGGCACCGGCACGCCGGCGTCCGTCGGCGCGAACGCGTTCAGCTACCTGCAACTGCCTGCGGCGAATCCGTTCGTCAACCCGGTCAGCAACACGGGCGTCGTCGGGCCGTTCCCCGAAGACATGACGAAGCGTAACGCCTTCCGCGGCCCCGGCTTCTGGAACATGGACATGGGCCTCTACAAGCGCATCAGGTTCAACGAGAAGTACAGCGTGCAACTCAGGCTTGAAGCCTTCAACGTCTTCAACCACTCGAACCTGTTCATCGCGCCCGGCTCGCTCGACATCAGCGGCTTCACCGACGCGGCGGGCAACCCGACGGCTTCGTTCATCACGGCGAACCGCGGCGTCTTCACCAGCGGCAATCTCGAACGTCGCAACGTGCAACTCGCGGCGAAGTTCATCTTCTGACTTTCGGGCGACTGAAAGTTTTTCACGCGGCGGGAGAGTCTTGAACGAAAGACTCTCCCCCGCCTTTCTCATTCAACCCGCCGTGATGATCTCTCTCAACGCACGCCGCGCCTTCAACTGTGCCCGTGCCTTCAACTGTGTCCGTGCCTTCACCTGCGTCTTCGCCTGCGCGCTGCTGCTTGCCGCCGCCAACAATCTCTACGCACAGACCGACACGGGCATTGATTCCGAGTCGAACGACCCCGGCTTTGGCGGGGCGCACACGATTCAGGGGCGCATCTTCGCGCCTTCGGGGCGACAACTCGGCAGGCGCGTCCGCGTCCGGCTCGGCGGCGTGCGCGGCGAAGCGTCCGTGATGAGCGACGACAACGGCGCGTTCACCTTTCGCCGTCTGAACGGCGGCACGTATCGTCTGACCGTCGAAGCGGGCACGGAGTTTGAGACGGCCGCAGAGACCGTTGACATCATTGACTCGCCGCTCCGCAACCGGCGCGCGGGTCAAGTAGTCTCCGTCCAGATTCAGTTGCGTCTGAAACGTGAGGAGGGGGCGGGGAAGCCCGGCGTCGTCAACGCCGCGCTCGCCGCGATCCCGAAAGAGGCGCGCGAACTCTACGAGGAGGCGCTTCGTTCGGCGAAGGCCGGGGAGCACAAGCGTGCGGTGGAACAGTTGAAACAGGCCGTCGCCGTCTACCCGAAGTTTACGCTCGCCTTCAACGAACTCGGCGTGCAGTATCTCGGCCTCGGCGAGACGGAGAAAGCGGCGGAAGCACTGCGCTCCGCGCTCGCGCTCGAACCCGACGCCTTCGTCCTCCGGCTCAACTACGGCATCGTGCTCTTGCAACGCAAGCGCTTCGCCGACGCTGAAGCGGAACTGAGCCGCGCGATAAAGTTGAGCAACGCCTCTTTCGCCGCGCACCTTTATCGCGGGCGCGCTCTGATCGGTCTCATCCATTACGAGGAAGCGGAGCGCGAGTTGCGTCGCGCCCTCGCGCTCGGCGGCGACGAGGCGCGCATGGCACACAGGTATCTCGGCGCGATACACATCGAGCGCGGCGAGAACGCGCTCGCCGTCGAAGCGTTGGAGACTTACCTGCGGCTCGACCCGAAAGCCGCCGAAGCCGACGCGATTCGCGGGATCATCAAACAACTGCGGGCGCAGACGGGGAAACCGCAAAAGTTTAAGTGAGCGCGCGGCCTACTGTTTTTGACCGATGATCTCGACGAGCTTTCCGTATTCGGCCTCGCCGCGCAGGGCGTCGAACGCCTCGTCGTCGGCCAGTTGTCTCGCGTCCTTGAAGCCCTTCTCGATGGCACGCCGCAGCGCGTCGAACGCCCTGCGCTTGTCGCGGTTGAGCGCGTGCGCGCGTGCGAGTTCGTAGAACACCTGCGCGTTGTCGGGCGCGAGTTCGGCCGCTGCGGCGAGCGAGGCGGCGGCGAGCGCGTAGTTTTCGCGTCGCCCGATCAAGTTCTGCGCACCTTCGTAAAACTGCGCGAAGACTCCGTTGAGCGTGCGACGCGCGACACGCCGTTCGCCCGTGTCGGCGTCGGCGCGCGCGGCCTTTCTCAGATCGTCCACGGCCTTTCTGAAACTGACGCCCGCGACCGCGCCCTGATTCGGGTCGCGACGCTGTTCGAGCAGCGCGACGAGTTCGCCCGCGAGTTTGTGCTGGCTCTTTATTTGCGCGTCCTCATCGTCAGACGCTCTCTTGACTTCGCGCGTCTCTCCGAGTCGCGCCGCCTGTTGCTCAAGTTGGCTTACGTCGCGCAGTCCACGGAAGTCCGCAGCGGCCGCCCGGTAAGTTTGATACGCGACGTAAAAATTCAGCGCGGCTTCGGCATCGCGCGCCTTGCGCGTCTGCTCCTGCCAGAGTTGCTCGATCAGCGCGTCGTCCTTCGGCAGTCGTCCAGACTTCAACGCCTGTAGCTCCATCCATTCGACGGCGGCGGCGCAGGCGTCGGCGGGCGGCCACGCGTGCGCCCCGTCGAAAAGGGCGAGACGATGCGCGACGGAAAATTTATCCAACGCCTCGTCGAGTTTTTTCAGTTCGGGGAAATTGTAATCGTCAGTTCCGGCGATGGAGTAGACGTGGAAGGACACGGCGGTTGACGGCTTGATGTCCGTGGGAAACCCTGCGCCGCAGACGACGACCCCGGCCAGACAACTCCGGCAGAGATGCCCGAAGCGGACGGCCATGCGCGCGCCGCCGGAGAAGCCCGCCGCGTAGACGCGCCGCTCGTCAACGGAGAGACGCGCATGTGTGTCTCTCCACATCGCGACGGCGGCGTCGAGCGAAGCCTGCACCGCGCCGTTGCGCGAGTTGTGCGAACCGGCGACGATCCAGCCGTAACGCTCCGCCGCCTCTTGAAAGCGCGCGACCGGCACTTGGCCGCGCGCGAGCGGATCGAGGCAGTAGAGAATCGGCCAACGCTTGCCGGGCGTGTACGCGGAAGGGAGATAAAGCGCGTAGCTTTGCGTCGCGTCGTCGAGGCTGACGACCTTCTCGATGAGACGGCCTTGCGGGAAAGGTTGTGCAGACGCGTTTGCAGACGTTGTTGAAGATGGCGACGCGCCGTGTGAACTATTCTTCTCTGCGCTCCGGCCTTGTTGGGTGCGGGAGCGTGAGGGGGGCGCGGCCAGCGCGCAGAGAAGAAGGGCGAGTGCGATGAAGCGTCGCACGTGTGGCGCGGAAGTGTGTGGTCGAAAGTTCAGGCTCGACATGCTTCCGGCGGCCGTTGCCGCTCTGCTCGCGCTCCCGCCTGAAACTCTTTGACGATCTGCATCAGACGCACCCCGACATCCCACGTCAACGCGTCGCCCTCAAGCGTGAAGTGGCGCAGCGAGGACAGCGCGGCGGGCACGGGCACGTCGCAGTTCCACAGCACCATGACGCGGCGGTCGTATAAGACGAAGGCGGAGTTGAGTTCGATCAAGATGTTCTGGTCGAGCGTGTGACCGCCCGCGCCGTCCACGCGGCAATCGTCGGCGGTGACGACGACGAGGGCTGCGCCGCATTGCCGCATCGCTTGAAACATCTCGCCGGACACAGGGAGCGCGTCGCGTTCGCCGCCGACGAGCGCGCGGCTCTTGACGTCCATCAACTCAAGCGCGGCCTGCAACTGCCCGACCAGCGGCGCGGCGCGGCGACACAAAATCAGAAAGTCCCTGTTGTGTTCCGCGGCCTCTCGCGGCGGCGCGACTTCGGCGCGGTATGAGACGGCGAGGCCGGGGTGAGTTTCTTCTTCGTGAACTGCGGCGGGCGTCTCGGTCGTTAACTCAAGAGCGCGGCCTTCGATGAACCCGGCCAGTTCCTCGCGCTCGACGCGCAGGCGCGCGGGCTGGCCGCGCTTGCCGATGGTCATCGTGCCGATCTCTGCGGCCTGGCAGAGATGGAAGAAGCAGACCACGCTGCTTTCGGTCGCCTTCTGATTCAGCCCCGCGGCCGCAGGATAAAACTTCTGCCAGTAGGCCGCGACCTGCGTGTGCGTCACGAGGTCTTGGCTCTCGTCGTGCATCCATCGAAGCGCGGCGCGATAGGGCGCGGTGTTGGCGAGCACGGCGCGGTAGGCTTCGGCTTCGGGGGCGAGCTTGCGCGCAAACTCCCAACCGAGTTGGCTGAGACGCAGGCGGTCGCCGCCCTGCCGTGTGACGATGCCCCAGAATTCATAGGCGGCGACTTTGCGCGGCTCGAAGACGCGCCGCTTCACGTCGTCCATCGCCTCGACGACGGAGACGCCCGCGGGCTTCTTCTTGAGATACTGCACGACCTCGCGCACATCTCCGGCGGTCGCCAGAATCGGCAGCGACGTGGACGCCGCATCGTCGGGCGCGTCCTCCGACGAAGTGTAGAGAAGCCGGAGCGCGTGCGAACGCTCCGCGGCGAGCGCGGCCGAGGCGTTTGGAATTGCCCCTTCGGATTCGTACCCGCCGACGGCGCGGCCGTCGTCTTCCATCTCCGAGAGCGACGCGATTAAAACTGACATAATGAAACTAACCTCCCACCCGCGAGTTTCGTCCGTGCCGTGATCAACTGCGACGACGACGACGGATCACCTGATCGTTTTACGAGTTGCCCCCGCCCGCTTCGTCGAATGAGTCGGCGGCCGCCTCGGCCTTGAAGGGCGGGTTGGGGTCAATGTGATAACGTTTGAGTTTGGAGTTGAGCGTCGTGGCGTTGACGCCGAGCAGGTGCGCGGCGCGCGCCTGATGGCCTCCGGTGCGCAAGAGCGTCCGCCGGATGATCTCGATCTCGAAGCGACGCACTTCGTCCGGCAAACTCAAGCCGCGGTCGTCGTCCTGCGCTTGTAGTTTCTGCACGTCCTTGAGCAAAGCGATCTCTTTGAGGAGCGTCAGCGTCAGTTCCTCAAGCATCTCGATCCGGCTGAGAGACGTGGCATGCTCTTCCAACAGGCGACGCGCCTCCGCGTGCGAATCGCGGTAGTGTTGCCGTTCATTCAAAACGCTCGACGCTTCCATCTACGTAAACCTCCCGCACGGATCAGGCGAACTCTTAACTGCTTACACACGCCCCGGCACACCCGCGCGCCGGGCCGGCTCCATTTAATATTTGAGCGCGGTCAGTTGCTTGAGACAATGACTCTCGACGGTGCTCGTGTTCTGCACGCTGAGTTGTGCGTCGTGCCCGTCGTTCGGCAACAGCCAGCGGCCGTTTGCGCCCTGCACCAGATGGCCGAGTTCGTGCAACAGGATCAGCGCGCGCGCCGCACGCGTGTCCGAGGAGAAGCGGCCGATGGCGCGGCGTTGCGCCTTCGCCAGCGTGGGCGCGATGAAGAGCGGCCCGATGCTGTTGACGAGCACGCGCTCGAAGAGGCGGTAGGACGCGCCCGTCCGGTTGTCGTGGACGAGGACGGTAGTGCCCGACATCTGAATGGCGACGTTGGGACTCTCGAAGCGCTCGTTCCGAAACTGCTCGGCGAGACTGTTCAGCACCCCGGTCGCCTTCGCCGCGCCGCCGAATAAGCGGCTGCACGTATTCTCCTCGCCGAGAATCCGGTACGCGTCCAGATACGACTCCGCGTGCAACTCGTTCCTGAACGCGCCGCGCCGGAGCGGCGTCGGGACGGGCGCGGGCAGGGAAGCCGCGCGCGCCTCGGCAGCCTTCGCACGCTCCACCGTCGTCGGGTCGGCGTCGGGCGCGCTCGCGTTCGCGGTCTCGACGTGACGCGCCCCGGGCTGCGCGTCGCCCGCGTCATCTCCCTCGCTAAAATTTTTTTGTGCCGGAGTAGACATCTGGATCGCCAAAACTAAAATGAGCGCGACGAACATCTGACGCAGTTTCATGGCTTGCCTCCCACGTGGGCATCCCCTTGAAAGTCGGCTCACAACCTCGCCGCGTCTCTGTCGTCGCCCTTCGAGCTTCACTCTTTCGTCTGCTTCATCCGGCGAATCACGTCGGCGTGGACGGCGATGCGAAAGAGTTGTGCCCGTGGCAACTGTTCGATAGATGCAGGGAGAGCAATCAAGAAATCTCAAATTTATGCGAGACGTCCCGAAAGTTCTCCGCACAGCGCGCGACGCGGGGCGGTCGAGCTAAAAGCACGTCGTGGTTCCGCAAGGGGGAATACGGCCGCGCGCGAAGATTGTGAGACGGATGGGCGGAAGTGAGAACAAATTTGTGACGAAGAGGACGATTCGGGGCATGAGGCGGCAGCGAGGGAATCCGTAGTTTCGGACGCACTCTAGAAGTTGTTGCTTCGGACGCGCGTTAGAGGTTGTTGCCGAGGACGTTCTGCAAGTTGTCGCGGTAGTTGCGGCTGAGCGTGAGTTCCGTGCCGTCGTGCAGGATCACGTGATACTCGCCGTGACTCCACGGTTGCAGCTCGCGTATGCGGCGGAGGTTGACGATGGTCGAGCGGTGGATGCGGATAAACTCTTTCGGGTCGAGTTGCGTTTCGAGACTGCTGATCGACTCGCGCAGGAGGTGCGACTTGCGTGCGTTAGTGTGGACGTTGACGTAATTCCCCTCGGCCTCGATCCAGTCAATCTCTGTGGTGAGCAGGAAGAAGACGCGCCCGCCGGTCTTGACGACGAGCCGTTCGAGATACTTCGAGTCGGCTTCGAGTTGTTTGAGGAGCGAGAGGATGCGCTGGTCGAGTTGGCCGTTGCGCGTGCCGCGGATGTGCATCTTGGCGTGCTCGATGGCCGCGGCGAAACGTTCGCGGTCGAAAGGCTTGAGCAGGTAGTCGAGGGCGTGGACTTCAAATGCCTGTATGGCGTAATGGTCGAAGGCCGTGACGAAGATGACGAGCGGCAGGTAGTCGGACTTGAGCGCGTCGAGGACGGCGAAGCCGTCAACCTGCGGCATCTGCACGTCGAGCAGCATCAGTTCGGGGCGCAAACTTTGCACCGCCGCGACTGCCTCCGCGCCGTTCGCGCACTCGCCGACGATCTCGATCTCAGGGTCGGCCGCCGCCATCGTGCGAATCTTCTCGCGCGCCAGCGGTTCGTCGTCAACGGTCAAAAGGCGTATACGCATCTTCCCCTGCACAAATCTTCGGCGCGCGCCGGATGCTTTGTCTCGCGGCCGCGAATTGAACTTCCGTTAATTCAAATTAAGGCACGACCGGCGGCAGTAGTGAAAACTGTTGCCGGGTGGTGCGACGGAAGTATCCGAATTTTCAGATGACTGCTTGTTGACGGAAGGAGTCGGGCGTCTCGGATGGAATTTCCAAAGTTACGATCAGCCCGCCGCGTGGATCGTTGGCTAGCTCGAAGCGGTGCGCCGCGCCGTAGAGTTGTTCGAGACGCGCCCGCGTGTTGGCTAGCCCGACACCTTCCTTGAAATTGCGCTCAAGACTTCGATTCAGGGTCAGCCCCGGCCCGTTGTCTTTGATGCGAATACGAAGCGTGCCGTTTTTTCGTTCCGCCTGAATATCGATCCGGCCGGGAGTGGAGCGCGGAGCGATGCCGTGGCGGATGGCGTTCTCGACAATCGGTTGGAGGATGAGGTTGGGAACTTGCGTGTCGAGAGCCTGTGCGTCTATGTGGAGGGTGGTGGTCAGGCGGTCTTGGAAGCGGATGCGTTCGATCTCCAGATAGCACTTGAGGAATTCGAGTTCCTGTTGGAGCGTGACCTCTTGCGTGCCGGAGTTTTCGAGTGTGAGCCGGAGGAAGTCGCCGAGGCGCGCGATCATTTTGTCGGCGGCCTCGACGTCGATGTAGACGAGCGCGGAGATGGAGTGGAGCGTGTTGAAGAGGAAGTGCGGTTGCAGTTGCATCTTGAGGGCTTGCAACTGCGCCTGCGCGAGTTGGGCTTGGAGTTGCGCGGCGCGGCGTTCGCCCGCGGTGTAACGGCGGTAGTAGTCGAGCGCGTGGCGGGCGAGCAGGATCAAGCAGTAGATGCCGTAGTTCTCGCTGGCGTTGAGAATGATGTTGCGGTAGATGAGCCAGAGCGCGCCCGTCGTGCCCTTCGGCCTGTTGAAGTAGACGCTGTTGAAGGTGTAGAGCAAGCAGCCGACGAGGACGACGCAGGCGGTGCTGAAAAGTACGTGGAGCAGTAGATTGCGCCGCCAGTGTTCCTGTTCGAGGCGGAAGCGTGCGGCGAGCCAGAGCACGACGGGCGTGACGAGCGCCCAGATGTAAGCGTAGCTGAACTGGATGGCGACCGACTCGGCGAACGGGATGGGGCGGTCGCTGCGGATCATCGCAAAGTAAATCTGAAACGTGAAGAAGAGGCCGATGGCCGTCCATACGAGCGCCACGGCGGCGAGGTAGATGAGGCGACGCTTCCACACACCTCCGTCAACAGCGGCAGCGGCGGTGGGACGAGCCAGTGGTTCTGAAAATGTGTGGTTCAAGTTTAACGTGCGCCCGGCTTTCACACTTCTTCACTTCTGAGCCGCGGGCGTCGAGACGGGGAGCGAGAACGCGGCTGCCCTAACAGGGTTCGTGACGGGCGAGGAAACGTATGGGCGACGCACAACTATAATCCCGGCGCGGGCGGATGTGAAGAACTGTGGGACGAAACGGCCGGATCAAGTGACGAAGCGGAGCGTACGCGTGACGAAGCGGACGTGTCAGCGGACATAGCGACGCTTGATCCGCGGCAGCCCGCGCGCGCGGCTGCAAATAAATGACGCGGGGCAAACATCTTTTTGCTCGACTGCCGCCATCAACAACTATCAAGAGGAGCGATTGGCAAACTCTCGCACGCGTTGCGGGTCAGTAGTTTTGCTTACAACCTTACCCGCAAGCACGCGCCGTCTCGCGGCGGTCGAAATGCGCCGTCGTGAAATTTCAGATCGCCCGTCATACTTATGTCGAGCACTCTCCCGACCTGTTGCTACGAATTCGACTCGTTCCGTCTCGACGCGTCGAGGTCGCTCCTGTGGCGCGAAGGCGAACCGGTGCCGCTCCCGCCGAAGACCTTCGAGACGTTGCTGCTGCTCGTCCGCGAGGCCGGGCGCGTGCTGCGAAAAGAGGAGTTCATCGCGCGCATCTGGCCGGACTGCTACGTCGAAGAGAGAAATTTGACGCAGCACATCTTCACGCTCCGCAAAGCTCTCGGCGAGGGGGCGAACGATCATCGCTACATCGTGACCGTGCCGGGACAGGGCTATCGCTTCGTCGCGCCGGTGAGGGAACTGGCCGAGACGGACGCCGGGGCGTCGTCGCAATCAACTCACGACAGGCGTCGTTCGGATGAGCACGTCGCAAGCGTCGCCCATGAAGAACTCCCTTCGCACACGAAACGCCACACGGGCAACGCCGAGGCGTTTCAAGCCTACATACGCGGCCGCTATTTCTGGAACAAGCGAACCGCCGAAGGGTTGCACAAAGCAATTGAATACTTCGGGCAGGCCATCGCCCTCGACCCGTCCTACGCGCTCGCCTTCGTCGGTCTGGCCGACGCGCACAATTTGCTGGCCGGGCACGGCGGCCTCCACCCGCAAGACACTTTCCCGCAGGCCAAAGCCGCGGCCGAGCGCGCACTCGAACTCGACGATTCGCTCGCGGAAGCCTACGCCTCGCTCGCCTTCGTCTCGTATCGCTTCGACTGGAACTGGGCGGACTCCGAGCGTTACTTCAAACAGGCGATTGCGTCGAATCCGGCATACGCCACTGCGCATCACTGGTATGGCGAGTCGCTCGCGGCCGCTGGACGCTTCGACGATTCGCTCGCCGAACTCGGAAGGGCGCAGGAACTCGACCCGCTCTCGCTGCCCATCAACACAGACCTCGGACAGTCGCTCTATTTCGCGCGCCGCTACGAAGACGCCGCGCGGCAGTTGGAGAAGACGCTCGAAATGGACGACAGATTTCCGCGCGCGCTCATCGTCCTCGGCGCGGTTTATGAGCGGCAGGGGCGACACATGGAGGCGATTGAAACGTCGGGCAAGGCGGTGAAGTTGTCGCCTGACAACCCGCTCGCCCTCTCAGGTCTGGGGCACGCGCGCGCGCTCGCAGGGCAGCACCACGAGGCTCGCCGCATCGTGAGCGACCTGCAACGTCTCGCCACGAATCGCTACGTCTCTTCATATAATATCGCCGCCGTCTACGCCGGACTCGGCGAACCCGACGCGGCTCTCGATCAACTCGAACAGGCCGCCGTTAACTCCGACGTGTGGCTCGTCTGGCTCAAGTGCGATCCGCGTTTCGACCTCCTGCGCGCAGACCCGCGCTTCGCCACCCTCTTGCGCCGCGTCAACTTATAAAGCCGCGCGCCCGCCATGCGACTCGGAGAGTCGAGACGTTCACGGATAACATATATTTAATGATTGAATCGTAGATAATATCGTTTCTCCATCCAATTTTATCCCGCCCCGAAGCATCCACTTCGCCGCCCGCGACAGACTTCCAGTGAATCTGCGGCTTCCTTGTGCCGCGCCGGAGTTGGCACGCCCGTTGCCCTTCGTGAGCGAGAGCCTATTCACCTGTAAGGAGTTGTAAAGATGAGAAAAGCGATTTTGGCGGTGCTCGCGTTTTGTTCGTTAGTCGTGCCGGTGGCGGCACAGTCAAACACGGGGCGTCTGGTCGGGACGGTCTCGGACGCTTCGGGCGTCGTGCCCGGCGCGTCCGTCGTGGTCAAGGATAACCAGAGCGGCCGGGAGAAGACCATCGTGTCGAGCGACGACGGGAGTTTCACCGTCGAGCAACTCGACCCCGGCACTTACACCGTTACCATCACGGCGGCAGGACACAAGACCTTCTCCGCCGCCGACGTGAAGATTGACATCGGGCGCGAGTACTCTTTGAACCCGACGCTCGAAGTCGGCGACATCAGCGAGACGGTCGAGGTCACGGCCGGGACGGACATCGTTAATTCATCGAACGGCGAACTGAGCAGCACCGTCGGCCCCCGCCAGATTCTCGAACTGCCGATCAACGGCCGCAACCCGCTCGGCTTGCTCAACCTGCAACCCGGCGTCAACGCGACGAGCAGTTCGATCAACGGGCAGCGTTCCTCGTCCGCCAACTACACGCGCGACGGCATCAACATTCAGGACAACTTCATCCGCACCGGCGGCTTCGTGCAGGATCGCCCCACGGTTGACGACACGGGCGAGTTCACGGTGGTCACGCAGAACGCGAGCGCGGATCAGGGGGGCGGCGGCTCGACGCAGGTTCAACTCTTTACGCCGCGCGGCGGCGCAGACTTTCACGGCGGCCTGTGGGAGTACAACCGCAACTCGAAGTTCGCGGCCAACGAATTCTTCAACAACTCCGCAGGGATCGCGCGCCCGTTCCTGAATCGCAACCAGTTCGGCGCGAAGGTCGGCGGGCCGGTCGCGCTGCCGCGCTTCGGCGAAGGCGGCGCGGGCGTCATCCGCGGCAAGGCGTTTTTCTTCGCGCAGTACGAACGCTTCGAGTTGCGCCAGCAGGCGTCTGTCCAGCGCCGTGTGCTACGCGACGTGGCGCGCACCGGCAACTTCACCTACACGGACAACAGCGGCGCGTCGCGCACCGTCAACGTCCTGACCGGGGCGGGGCTGACCGCGTCGATCCCCGCCGCCGCAGGTGGCGTGCTGGGCGTTGATCCAACCGTCCGGAGCCGCGTGCTTCAACTCATGCCGGGCGTCGGCAACTCCACCATCTCGAACAACGACCTGACACAGTTGTTGCTGTTCAACCAGTCGGACAACGACACACGCAACGGCTTCACCGGACGTTTCGACATTGACATCAACAGTCGCAACAGTCTCAACTTCGTTTACAAGTACAACGACAACGCCGACCAGCGGCAATCCGATCTGGGCGGCTTCGGCGCGAACCCGTTCGTCTTTCAGGGCGGCCCGACGAAATTTTACGTCGCCACCTATCGCACGACCCTCGGCGCGAGTTTCGTCAACGAGGTGCGCGGCGGCTATTCGTCGAGCGAGCCGTTCTTCAACAACAACTCCATCCCGTCCGACTTCATCATCGGCGGCCTGCCGCTCGGATTGAGCAGCCCCGAAGCCAGTTTTCAGGCGCAGGGTCGCAACACGCGGCAGTACACGTTTCAGGACAACGCCTCTTACGCCTTCGGCAACCACGCGTTCAGGTTCGGCGGGCAGGTCGAAGGGCAGCGCATCCAGTCGGTCAGCAACTTCAACCGGACGCCGATCTACACCATCACCACCACCGCCAACCCGAACACGCCCGGCCTCGCGGCGAGTCTCTTCCCCGGCGGCATCAACGCCACCCAGCGCGCACGCGCCGACGCACTCCGCTTTCTACTCGGCGGCATCGTCGGCGGCAGCACGGTCGCGGCAAACTTCGTGAGTCCCGAAGTGGGGCCGCAACTCGGCGCGCCGTCCGTGCAGGATTACGCTTACGAGTCTTACGGTCTCTACGTCAGCGATCAGTGGCGCGTCTCGCCGCGACTCACCTTGAATCTCGGACTGCGTTACGACCTCTACACGGGGCTGCGAAATCCCAATCAGGTTTTGCTCGAACCGATCATCCCGGCGGGGCAGACCATCGAGCAGGCGATTCTCAACCCGGCCGGTCGCTACGGCCTCGCCGGAACGAACGCGGGCGAGCCGGGCAAGTTGTTCAACGCCGACAAGAACAACTTCGGCCCCATCGTCAGCTTCGCCTATTCGCCGCAGTTCAAAAACAGTTTCCTCGGCGGGCTGTTCCCCGGCGACGGGCGGACAGTCATCCGCGGCGGCTTCCGCGTCAGCTACATCAACGACGAGTATCTCAAGGCGGCCGACAACGCCGCGCGCGGCAACGCCGGTCTCGATCTGACGGGCGGAGTTAACACCTTGAACGCGCGGTTCAGCGCGCTGCCGCCGATTGCGCTCCCGGCTTTCAACCGCCCGCCATTCACCTTCGCGCAGGGGCGCGACGCCGATCCGAACCTCTTCAACACCGCCTTCCTGATCGATCCGAACATTCAACTCCAGCGCAACATGGAGTACAACTTCGGCATCCAGCGCGAGGTCGGTTTCAACTCCGTCGTCGAGGTGCGCTACGTCGGCGGGCGCAGCAACAGTCTCGTGCGCGGCTTCGATCTCAACCAGTTCGACATCAACGCCAGCGGCTTCCTGCAAGACTTCCTGCGCGCCAGAGAGAACTGCCGCTTGCAGGGCGCGACCATCGCGGGCACGGGCGACCCGCTGCAAAGATGCACCGACGCGCGTTTCAACCCCGCCATCGCCGGAAGCCAGCCGTTGCCCGTCTTCGCGCTGCTGCCGTTCGGCGCGTTCCTCAACAACGCGGCCATCACCGGCCCGATCATCAACGGGCAGGTCGCCGGTCTCGTCCAGACCTACATCATCAACGGTCTGGATCAGGACGAAGGCGTCGGGATCAACTTCCGCCGCAACCGCAACGCCGGGCCGGTTGATCTACTGACGAACGGCGGCCGCTATCGCTACAACGCCTTGCAGGCGGAAATTCGCCGCCGCTTCACCGACGGCCTCTCCTTGCAGGCCAACTACACCTTCCAGAAGATTCTGTCAGACATCGAGACCGACGGGCAGGCGCGCTTCGATCCGTTCCTCGATAACGCCAACCCGCAACTCGACTACGCGCGCACCGACTACGACCGCACGCACACCGTCAACTTCAACGCGATCTACGAACTGCCTTTCGGGCGCAACAAGCGTTTCCTCGGCGACGGCGGCTTCGCGGGTCACTTGCTCGGCGGCTTGCAGTTCAGTTCGATCATCAATCTGGGATCGGGCGCGCCGATCTCGATCAGGGACTTAAGCCCGACGCTCAACCGCGCCGGACGTTCGCAACGCCAGACGGCCAACTCTTCGCTGACCACGGATCAGATCAAAGACCTCGTCGGCATCTTCCACCAGAACGGCCGGGTCTACTTCATCAACCCCGCCGTGATCGCGCCGGACGGCACGGCGACGGGCGGCAATCTGGGCACGACGCCGGGGGCGAATTTCCCCGGTCAGGTGTTCTTCCGCGCGCAGCCGGGGCAGACCGGCAACCTGCCGCGCACCTTCATCAACGGCCCTATCTATTTCAACTGGGACGCCGGTCTGATGAAGAACATCCCGCTTGGCGAGCGGGCGAGGGTGCAACTCCGCATGGAAGTTTTCAACCTTCTCAACCGCGCCAACTTCTACCCGCCGAGCGGGCTGAACGCGCTCAACTTCGGCGAAGACAGCAACATCTTCGACATCAACAGCCCGACCTTCGGGCAGATCACAAGCACCTATGCGCCGCGCATCATGCAGTTCGCGGTGCGCTTCGAGTTCTAACTTCAACTCTAACTTTGCCGCGCAGGGAGTCGCTTCCGAGGAAGCGACTCCCTGCGCGCGTCTGCGTGCTTCGCCTCCCGCAATGCAAGACGATTTCAGTTGATGTGAGAGGGAAATAACCGCGCGTCCCCGCCTTTGAAAATGCTTCTCGCGACCAACCTCTGCGCCCGCGCCGACATCAAAGCCGCTCGTGCTTTGCCACAGCTTTTCTAACCGCCCATCCGGGTTTAGTATCTTATAGACAGTCAGTAAAGAACTCTTTGAGTGTTACCTTGTTATCTCAAAGATGTCCGAACTAAGGGGAAAGAA
The DNA here is from genome assembly GCA_030838445.1 of Pyrinomonadaceae bacterium. Classification (GTDB taxonomy): domain Bacteria; phylum Acidobacteriota; class Blastocatellia; order Pyrinomonadales; family Pyrinomonadaceae; genus JAIVJZ01. The sequence continues at coordinate 21,946 of JAUZFQ010000218.1, forward strand.
CCGAATGTCAGCCCTCGCTCGCTTTTCAGTCATCAATATGCTCGCGAATTTACTCGCCCCGGCGCGGCGCAGGAGGGCGAGTTTATTTTGCTTGCTCATGCTGTTCGTCGTCGCGGCTATTGGCCTCCACGGCGAGAAGGCCGCGTCGGCAACTCGACCGGCGCAACCCGTCGCTGCTGCTGCCTTCGTGCGCGAGGCATACGGGACGCTGCCCCTGAGTTTCGAGGCCAACGCCGGGCAGGTTGCACAGCCCGTCAAATTCATCTCGCGCGGCAGCGGCTACACACTGTTTCTGACCGCGCGCGAGGCGGTCGTCGCCCTGCAACGCCAGCCCGTCGCGGCTGCCGGGCGTCACACGCGCCCCGGCGTCAAAGCCCTCGAACTTGAAGGCGACTCCGCGCGCAACGGCGCGGTGTTGCGGATGAGACTCGAAGGGGCCAACCCGCGGCCGCGCATCACGGGGCAGGACGAGCAGACGGGCAAGGCCAACTATCTCGTCGGCGACGACCCTGCGAAGTGGCGCACGAATGTTTCGACTTACGCGAAGGTTCATTACGAGGAAGTCTATCCCGGCGTTGATGTGGTCTATTACGGCAATCAACGCCAACTCGAATACGACTTCATCGTCGCGCCGCATGCGAACCCCGCGCGGATCAACTTCGCGCTGAGTGGCGGGCGCGGCTTACGCATTGACGCGAGCGGCGATCTCGTCATGCGCGTGGGCGACGGGCGCGTGGGCGACGGGGAAGTGCGGCAGCGACGGCCAATCATCTATCAGGAGATTGACGGGAGCAGGCGAGAGGTGGCGGGCGGCTACGTGTTGAAAGGCCGAAACCGCGTCGGCTTCCGCGTGGGAACTTACGACCGCACACGCCCCTTGATCATTGATCCAGTGCTCAGTTATTCGACCTACCTCGGCGGCGGCGGCAGCGACTACAGCGAGGCCGTCGTCGTTGACGCCAACGGCAGCGCATACGTCTCCGGCTACACCACCTCAGTTAACTTTCCCACGACGGCGGGCGCGTATGCCACGATCAATAAAGGCAACTACGACGCGTTTGTCGCGAAGCTGAACCCGGCGGGCACGGCGCTCGTCTACGCGACGTATCTCGGCGGCAGCAGCACCGAGTTGAGTTTTAGTCTCGCCGTGGATGCGTTGGGACAGGTTCACGTGGCGGGTCAAACGTCGTCGGACAACTTCCCGACCACGCCGGGCGCGTTCCAAACCACGCGCGGGGCGGGGAACAACTCCGACGCGTTCGTGTCGAAGCTGAACGCGAGCGGCAGCAGTTTGCTCTACTCGACTTACATCGGCGGCGGCGACAACGACGGAGCGAGCGCTATCGCCTTAGACGCGGCGGGCAACGCCTATGTGACCGGCGACACGGGCACGAACGCTTCCGGGCAGGATTTTCAAAACTTTCCCACGACCCCCGGCGCGTTCCAGACGCAGGAGGGCGGACGTTTCTCGACCGACGCGTTCGTGTCGAAGCTCAATTCGTCCGGTTCGAGTCTGGTCTATTCCACGCTGCTCGGCGGCAACCATTACGACGTGCCTTACGGGATCGCCGTTGACGCTTCCGGCAACGCGTTCGTGACGGGCTACACCGAGTCCATCACCTTTCCCGTGACGGCGGGCGCGTTCCGCACGACGGGCGGCAGCACCGAAGCCTTCGTCACCAAGATCAATGCGACGGGGAGCGGCCTCGTCTATTCCACGCTGCTCGGCGGCGCGGAAGAGGATCGCGGGCAGGACATCGCGATTGACGCGGCGGGTCACGCCTACGTCACCGGCTACACCTCGTCCAGAGCCTTCCCCACGACGCCCGGCAGTTTCCAACCGGCCACGGGCGGCGAGCCGGGCATCGGCTACGACGCCTTCGCCGCGAAGTTGAACCCGGCGGGCAGCAACCTCGTCTACGGAACTTACCTCGGCGGCAGCGGCGGCGACCTCGGTCTCGCCATCGCGGCCGACCCGGCGGGCAACGCCTACGTCGCAGGGCTTACCGGCTCTACAAACTTTCCGTTGACGGGCGATGCCGTCTCTACCAACGGCGGGGCGTTCTTAACGCAGTTGAGTCCATCCGGCGCGGGCATCCACTCGACGCGCTTCGGCAGCGACGGCGCGACGAGATTCTCGGGCGTCGCCGTGGACGGCGGCGGCAACGCCTACGCCACCGGCTACACGAACTCCATCAACTTCCCGACCACGCAAGGTGCTTTTCAGAGGGCTTATCGCGGCGGCGAGAGCGACAGCTTCGTCGTCAAGTTCTCCGGCTTTCAGAGCGAGCAAGCGCCGCCCACGTCGAACACCATCCAGTTCAGCGCCGCGAATTTCAACGCCGCCGAAGGCGACGGCCGCGCGTTGATCACCGTCTCCCGTTCGGGCGACATCTCCGGTCAGGCCAGCGTCAGGTATTCGACGAACGACAATCAGGCGGCCGTGCGCTGCGACGACGCGGAGACGATGCCGGAAGTGGCCTTCGCCCGTTGCGATTACGCCACCACCGTTGACACGCTGAACTTCGCCGCGGGCGAAGCGCAAAAGACGTTCGAGGTTTCCCTGATTGACGACGCGCATGTCGAAGGCAGCGAGCGTGTTCAACTGCAACTCGCCGAACCGCTTGGCGGCGCGCTCGGCGAGCGCAGCGTCGCCACCCTGACCATCACCGACAACGACGTCGCCGGGCAGCCCAACCCGGTTGACGACACTTCGTTCTTCGTGCGTCAGCAGTATCTAGACTTCCTCTCGCGTGAACCCGAACCAGCAGGCTTCGACGCGTGGACGGGCGTGCTCAATCGTTGCTCGGACGTGAACAACAACCCCGCGTGTGATCGCATCGCGGTGAGCGCGGCCTTCTTCCGTTCGCAGGAATTTCAACTCAAAGGCTACTACGTCTATCGCTTCTACAAGCTCTCGTTCGGCAGGTTGCCGCTCTACCATGAGATCATCGCAGACATGCGCGGCATCACCGGCGCGACCCCCGAAGAGGTCTACGCCAAGCGCACCCTGTTCTCCAACCAGTGGGTGCAGCGCGCCGCATTCGTGAGCCAATACGATCACCTCGAAATCTCAAGGTTCGTGGACACGCTGATGGATCGTTACGCCTTGAGCCAGATCACCACGCCCGACGCCGCGAGTCCCGACGGCGCGGCGAAAGTGACCTACACCCGCGCCGACTTAAACGATCTCCTGTTGAGCCGGAGACTGACGCGGGCGCAAGTCGTCCGCGCCATCGCGGAGTCCGACGAGGTATCCGCGCTTGAATACAATCAGGCGTTCGTGGCGATGCAGTATTACGGTTACCTGCGGCGGCCGCCGGAGCCGGAGGGCTATCAGAATTGGCTGCGGGTCATTAACCAAGACCCGAACAACGTCCGTCTCATGGTCAACGGTTTCATGAACTCGACCGAGTACAGACTTCGTTTCGGGCGCGCACAGTAAGCGACGCGCGCTTTAAACTTCGAGCCGGAGTAAGTTTCCTGAACAAGAAAAGGTCGCCCGCGCGTGGGCGACCTTTTCTTTATCCGTGACTCGACGCGCGCACTCTCAGATGCTTATCGCCTCGCCGATCTCGTTGATGGTGGCGATCTCGCTGCCACTGATCTGCTCGCCTCCGTACCCGAAGAGGCCGCCTTCTTTAGCGGCCGACGCGACTTTTTCGGCCACCACCAAGACCCACCTTTTGTACTCGTACGCTTCCTCTGCGCTGACCTTCGTCGTCAACGCCGCGGCTGCCGCGCGACAGGTGTCGAGCGCCCTGACTTTGACTTCATCGAGCGAGAGCTTCTCGGTCTGACCGCGCGCCTCGTCCCCTGAGTTGGCGATGATCTCGGCCACGACCGTTCCGAGCAGAGAGTCTTGCGCCGCGCGTTGTTCGCCTTCGACGATGCCGTCGGCGACGGCGGCCATCTCCCGCACGAAGTCGTCCTGCTTGCTCGGAGCGGCTCCCGCCACGGCGTAGGCCGCCAGCAGCGGCGCTTTGATTAAACTCTTCCATTCGTCAGGCGTGAATTTCTCTTTGACACTCATCTACAGTTTCCCCCCTTTTATTGACATGGCTGCTTCGGGTCTTAGTCTGTATAGCACGTTCGCACATGGTAGTGCATTCGCACCTCCGGCTAAATTAGGGTTAGACACAACTTGTTCCTGTCTCACACACGATTTGCATATTCCGTTCACACCCGCGCGAGTCATGACGCGCACCTGAAACATCCTTATCCCGGCCAAACGCGGTGTCCCCGCCCGTTTTGAGGCCGCGCCACTTGGCACGGGCGTTGCCAAACGGAGTTTGATGTTTGAACTTTCGCGTTCATTTCGGGCGACCCGTGTCTGCCCGAAACGGCCGCTTGAAAAAGCAGGGGTTTGACTGCAACTTTCCGCCCGTAAAACGCATCCAAAGGCGGCTACAAGCACCCCCTCCTTGAAGTTAAATAATATTTCAATCTTAGCATTTTAGGATTCATAGTCATCATGTCACCCTCGCGCCTTTATTCCCCCTCGAAGTGTGCCTACAGCCCGCGCCACTTCGTTCTGTTCTTTTCGCTGTTGGCGGCCACGCTCGCGCTGGCCTCTCCCTTTCAATTCGCCGCTTCCGCGACGAGCCGAACTGTCGCGCGGGACGCGACCGGCGTCGCGCAAGAGACTGTCGCGGATCAGATGCCGACCATCGAAACCTTGTCGCCGAACTCTGTGGGAGAATCACTCAACGATGTTTCGTTCGCCGCCGCTCGCAACGGGCAGGCGGCGAGCTACAGCGGCATCTACCATCGCGGCGCGGTTCAAACCGAACCCGTCACCTACACCATTACCGGCCAGTTGACAGAGTGGTACGGCGCGAGCATGGCCGGCGCGCGGGTGAGACTCGATGGTGCGCCGCAGTCGCTCACGATCTACACGGACTGGAACGGCGTTTACACCTTCGACGGACTCGCCCCCGGCGGCAATTACACGGTGACGCCGCTCAGGGACTATTACAGTTTCAACCCGCCGTCGGCCGTCTTCAATAATTTGAGCGGCGACCGTGTAGCCAGCTTCGTGGGCACGCCGTTGCACGTCACGATCAGCGGTCGCGTGAGCGACGCGAACGGCAACGTGGTTGACGGGGTTCACATCTCCGTCAGCGGCGAGCGCAACGTGGGGTATGAGACGGACGCGAGCGGCCAGTTCGTGCTGCGCGATGTCCTGTCCGGGGGGGATTACACTCTGACCCCGTTCAAGGAGGGCTTCACCTTTAACCCTTCCCAACTGGTATTCAAAAACCCGGAGACGGATCAGGTTGCCAATTTCGTTGCCATCCCGGACACGGCCACGGTGCAATTCGGCGCGGCCAACTTTACAGCGAGCGAGGGCGGCGGGCGGATCAGTCTGACCGTTACGCGTAGCGGCAACACGGCGAGCACTGCGACCGTTAACTACCGCACGACCGACAACCCGGCGGCCGTTCGCTGCGACGACACGACGACGCTTCCCGGCGCGGCCTTCGCGCGCTGCGACTACGCGACGAGCGTTGACCGCATCACCTTCGCCCCCGGCGAGACGAGCGTGAGTTTCTCGATCCCGCTAATTGACGACGCGCACGCGGAGACGGACGAGTGGGTCGAGGTCGTGCTCACAGACCCGACGGGTGTGACGCTCAGCGGCCAGACCACGACGCGCGTGACGATCACGGACAACGACGCGCCGAACGCGCCGAACCCGATTGACGGCAACGAGTTTTTCGTCCGCATGCAGTATCTCGACTTCCTCAACCGCGAGCCGGACGCCGATGGCATGGCGGCGTGGATGCGCGTCCTCTCTAACTGCGCGGACGTAAATGCCGACCCGACCTGTGATCGCAACACGGTCTCGTCCAGTTTCTTCCGCGCGCCGGAGTTTCAGTTGAAGGGCTTGTTCGCCTACCTGTTCTACAAGGTCGCGTTCGGGCGTCTGCCGCTGTACGCAGAGATCACGCCCGACATGCGCAGCGTCAGCGGCCAGACCGAGGGAGAGGTTTACCGCAAGCGCGCCGAGTTTGCCGAAGCGTTCGCAGGGCGCGCGGCCTTCCGCGAGCGGTACGATTCGCTCTCCGACCAGTTGTTCGTCAACACGCTCTTGAGCCGTTACCACCTGACGGCCATCACGACGCACGACCCGGCCGCGCCGGAAGCGGGGCGGAAGTTGACGCTCACAAGCGCGCAACTGTTCGCTCAAATGTCGGCGGGCACGCTTTCGCGGGCGCAAGTCTTGCGCGCCGTCGTGCAGAGCGACGAGGTGGCGGCGGCGGAGTACAACGGCGCGTTCGTGGCGATGCAGTATTACGGCTACCTGCGCCGCACGCCCGAAGAGGACGGCTATCAGGCGTGGCTCAGAGTCATCAACCGAGACCCGAACAACGTGCGGCTCATGGTTGACGGCTTTATGAACTCGCCGGAGTATCGTCTGAGGTTCGGCCAGCCGTAAGGCGCGCTTAATTAAACAACAGGAGAGGCCGTCTGAGTTACAGGCGGCCTCTCCTGTTTTATCGCGTCGTACACGTCTCTCCTGTTTTATCGCGTCGTGATCGCCGACACAATATAGAGCCGCCGCGCGCCCTGACCGTGTGCCTTGACCGTGCGCCTTACTTGGCCGTCGCGGCGGCCATCGAGAGGAAGAGCGCGTCGGTGGCGACGCGGCGGTTGATGTTGACGGCGAGTTGGCCGCGCAGTTCTTGGATGCGCGCCATCCAGTCGGCGGCGTGGCGGCTCTTGAGTCCCGCGCCGAGGCGCGCGAGGCGTGCGCGGATGTCTTCGTTGACGATCTTCGACGCGGGGTCGAGCGAGAGCAGCCACGCGTCGCGGACGAGCGTTTCGAGCACGTCGAGGCGCGGCTCGAACTCGTCCTTGCGCTTCGCGTCGCTCAGGTCTTCGGCGGCACGCAGCAGGCGCGCGCGATCCGTCTGCCCGGCGAGCGCGTCGAGGACGGAGAGCATCGCCTCGCGCGCTTCGCGGTAGGCGTCGAGGTTGAGACTGAGGGCGAGGCCGAGTCGGCCGCGCGCGAGGTGTGCGGCCAGACGCGCCTCTTCGCCCGCGCGCCGCTTGTGGCGCACCAGATAGTTTTCGATCTCGTCGGCCGCGAGCGGCGCGAAGCGAATCGTCTGGCAGCGCGAGCGGATGGTCGTGAGCAGGTTGGCGGGGCGCGCGCTCAAGAGAATCAGGTGCGACGTGGGCGCGACTTCTTCGAGCGTCTTGAGCAGCGCGTTCGACGCCTGCGGGTTCAGCCGGTCGGCCTCTTCGACGATGAAGACGCGCGCGCGCCCCTCGTGCGGCCGGTAGTTGGTCTCGCGTTCGAGTTCGCGCGCCTGATCAACTTTGATGACGTTCTTCTCCGCCCGCACCAGACCGACATCCCTGTGCTCGCTCCAGATGATATGTTTGGCGTCGTCGCTCTTGTTGTCGGCCGGGGCGTCGGCGAAGTGCGTGATGCGGACGCACGAAGAGCACTTGTCGCACGCCTCGACGCCCGCAGGCGCGAGACAGTTGAGGGCTTTGGCGAGTTCGAGTGCGAAGAGTTTTTTGCCGACCGCATCCTCGCCCGCGAAGAGGAGCGCGCCGGGGACGCGTCGCCCCGCGAGCATGCGCCGCAGCGTCTCTTTGGCGCGCTGGTTTCCGACGAGGCGATCAAACATAAGAGTAGAGATCAGAGATTAGAGGTCGGAGGTTAGCGAGCAGCAGCCGGGGTGTCATTGAGTTTTGACTTGCGACCACTGGCCTCTGTTTTCAAGAAACGGGACGACGATTTCGAGCACGTGGGCGTGGATTTCTTCGACCGAGAGACTCGCGTCAACGATCCGCACGCGTTCGGGTTCGGCGGCGGCGATCTGCAAATAGGCGTCGCGCACGCGCGCGTGAAAATGTTCGGCTTCGAGTTCGAGCCGGTCGTGGCCGGGCGCGCCTTCGTCGGCGGCGGTCGTGCGCTGGCGCGAGCGTTCGCCGCTCTGGGCGACGGAGAGATCGAAGAGAAGCGTCAGGTCGGGCTTGAGTCCGCCGGTGGCGAGCGCGACGACTTCCGCGACGAGCGAAGGCTCGAAGCCGCGCCCCGCGCCCTGATAGGCGACGGTGGCGTCGGCGTAGCGATCCGAGAGCACGACGCGTCCGGCGTCGAGCGCGGGGCGCAGCATCACGCGGACGTGCTGGGCGCGGTCGGCGGCGTAGAGCAGCAGTTCGGCGAGCGGGTCGACCTGTTCCTGCGCGTCGAGCAATGCTTCGCGCAGGCGCGCGCCGAGCGGCGTCCCGCCGGGTTCACGCGTCTGCACCACGTCCATGCCGCGCAGCCGGAGCACGCTCGCCAGCATACGCACCTGCGTGGATTTGCCCGAACCGTCAATGCCTTCAAAGGTGATGAATGCGCCGGTCAAGAAAGTGGGACTCCGTGTCGGGTTGTCGAGGTGGCTTGGGGAGTTTACGCGTCGGAGCGGTCGGGGGCGTCGCCGCCGCCGCCACTGCCGCTGCCTGCCGCGCCCTCGCCCGCGGCCGGGTCGAGAGATTGCGCGCCACGCAGTTCGCCGCTCGTCTGGCGGCGGGCGTGTGAGATGGTCGAGATCGCGTGCTTGAAGATCAACTGTTCCTGCACGCCTGCTTCCAGCAGCACCGAGAATTTGTCGAAGCTCTTGATGCGACCCGTGAGCTTCGCGCCGTTCATCAGGTAGATCGTGACGGGGTCTTTTTCACGCCGCACCGTGTTCAGGAACGCGTCCTGAATATTTTGGGGAGAAGGCTTCGTGTCCACTGCAACACTCCACACCGTTTCAACTGGTAATCAGTAGTGCGATCAGATTACAACACGCTGTCACGCGTGACAAGCGAATGTTGTCGAACGCCACTTAAAACGGCGCAGACCGTCGCGCGGTTACAAATTTGTGCGGCGGAGTGAGTGATCAGACGGGACTTTGCTTAGCAGGAGGGTGACGATTCTCGTCATTAACCGGGGCGTGGTGCGCCGGGACGGGACGGCGGCGGGCGTCCGCCGCGAACGAAAGGGGAGACCTCACATCGAGAGCGCGCCCCCGACGAGTTCCACCTCGTGGACGCTATTCTCTCGCGCGACCAAGGCCACCACGGCGGGCTGCCGCGCGCTCTCCTCCTGCGCGAGCAACTGCGTGGCCTCTTCCTGCGTGACCGGCTCCGCGAAGATAAAGCCCTGCCCGTACTCGCACCCCAAGTCTCTCAGCCCGTCACATTGCTCCTCGGTCTCGATGCCCTCGGCGACCACGTTCATCTTGAGTTTCGAGGCCAGAATGACAATCGTCTCCACGATGCCGAGGCTCTCTTCTTCAAGGCACATCCGCCCGACGAACGAGCGGTCAATTTTCAGGATGTTGATGGGAAACCTGTGCAGGTAGCTCAAGCTGGAATAGCCCGTCCCGAAATCGTCAATGCTGAGTTGGACGTTCAGCGAGCGCAACTGGCGGAGCATCGCCGTCGCCACCTCTGCGTCCTCCATCACCACGCTCTCGGTGATCTCAAGTCGCAGGCATTGCGGGGGCAGCTTGGTCTCGTTCAGGATGCGTTTGACCTGATCCACCAGATCGGACTGTCTGAACTGCTTGCCCGACAAGTTGACGCTCATCGTCAGCGGGGCTTCGGCCGGGTACTCAGTTTGCCAACGGCTCAACTGGCGGCACGCTTGGCGCAACACCCATGAACCCATCGGGATGATGAGTCCAGTCTCTTCCGCTGCGGGGATGAACTCCAGAGGAGAAACGATCCCGCGTTCGGGGTGACGCCAACGCACCAGCGCCTCGAAGCCGGAGATCATTCCGGTCTTGAGCCGGATGATCGGCTGGTAGAAGACTTCAAACTCGCCGCGCTCGACCGCACGCCGCAGATCGTTCTCCAATTTGAGAAGCGACAGCGCGCGCGCGTGCATCAACTTGTCGAACACCTCATAGCAGCCGTTGCCCTGCGCCTTGGCGCGGTACATGGCCGTGTCTGCGTCGCGCAGTATCTCTTCGGAACTGTTATAGCCGATGGTCGAGAGCGCGATGCCGACGCTCGCGCTCGCAAACAGTTCGTGGCCGCCGAGGTCGAACGGGGTCAACAACTCTCTGCCGATTCTTTCCGCGACGGCGATGGCGTCGGCCGAGTGCGCCAGCCCGTTCAGCAGGATGGCAAACTCGTCGCCGCCGAAACGCGCCACGACATCTTCGGGGCGGATGCAGGCTTCGAGACGCCGCGCCACGTCGCGCAGCAAGTGATCTCCGAGCAGGTGGCCGAGCGAGTCGTTGATGGTCTTGAAGCGGTCAACATCGAGGAACAGGACGGCGTACAGGTGTTCCGGGTGTTGCTGCGCCCGCTTGACGGCGACTTGCAGGTGGTCTGTGAAGAGGGCGCGGTTCGGTAAGCCCGTGAGGCCGTCGTAAAAGGCTGCGTGGTGCAGGTGATCTTCGGCGCGCTTGCGTTCGGTGATGTCCTGCGCCTGCACGATGAAGTGCATCGGCTTGCCCTGCGAGTCGGCTACCGTCGAGGTGCTCACCGTCGCCCACACCTCCTGCCCCTGCTTGTGCAGGTAACGCCTCTCCTTGGTGCAGGTGACTACCTTCCCCTCCAACATCCCGTACATGTCCGTCAGGCTCTCGCCCAGATCGTCCGGGTGCGTGACCGACTGAAAATTCGTTAGGAGCAACTCCGCCTCGTCGTAGCCCAACAGGCCGCAGAGCGAGCGGTTGACGCTCAGCCAACGCCCGTCCGTCGCCACCAGCGCCATGCCCGTGGCGGCGTGATCGAACGCGCTGCGGAAATGTTCTTCGCTCTCGCGGAGCGCACGGCTGATGCGCGTCTGCTCCTCTGCGTGCAGCCCGGCCTGCGCGGCCTGCGCCGCCGTCGCCTCTAGTTGTTTGCGGTAAGACTGGTAGGTGAAGTAGATGATCCAGATGATCGGGATCGTGATGGCGAAGGCGTAGAACCCGCTCCCGGTGATTAACTGCGCGGTCAGCGCGGACGCCGAGCCGCCTGCGAAGTAAGTGACCGAAGTCCAGAGGTAATACTCACGCCAGACCTCCGGGAAGGGGCGGTCAATCTTTAAAGACTCCCTGAAGGCGGCGATGCCTGAGTTGGCGACATACTGGACGAAGGCCATCAGCCCGACGGCCGCGATGAAGTTTGAGGAGAGCGGGCCGCGCGAGAGTTCGGGCAGAGAGCCGAAGACGCGCTCGACCACCAACGCGCTCAGGAGTGTCGAGCAGCCGAGCAGCGCGGCGTTAAAGAACCGTGTGAGCCAGAGCTTCGTGAAGCGGAAGGACGAGCAGAGGGCTTCGACCGTGGCGAGCAGGACGGCGACCTCGCCGCCGTAGAGGAGCAGTGAGAGAAAGATGAAGGTGTCGGAAACGGTGATCTGAACTTTGAGGCGTGAGAACTCGATGCCGATGCGAGAGCCGAGGATGATGGTGACGGCCGAAATGAAGACTAACTGCAAGTCAATTTTCGCGTATGGCAGATGCGCGAGGCTATAGAGACAGGCCGCCGCGCCCGCTGCAATCACGACGCGCATAAATGGCTTGTTGTAAATTTGTTTGTTCAGGACTTTTTATACCTTAGGAGGACGGTGGAAGAACCTACCCAACAGAATCCTTTAGCGAAGCGCGTGCCAGAAGGGGCAGGGCGTGACATTGCCGTGTTGCCAGTGAAAACAGGGTATATGGTGAGTGTGAGATCGAAAGTGTGACGTTCAATTTGCATGGTTGAGGTGGGTTGATGTAGTGCTCTCGTCAGATTGACGGAAATGCGGTCAGCCCACCCAACCCTTCGCTAGTAAATGTCAACGGCCGCATCCGGCCATCGAACGCGCTACGCAGGAAGGCCGTAGACTGTGCCAGTCAAGCACGGTCTCCGGCCTTCTTGTGTAGCTTCTCAACCCGGCTCAGTCGCGCCGGAGAAAGATGGTGTCGAACACGCCTTCACACTTGAAGCCGCACATGCGGTAGAAGGCGTGTGCTCGTTCGTTCTCGTCGTTGGCGAGTAGACACACGGCCTTCGTCCGCGCGAGCAGGTCGCGGCACACCTGCGTCAGGCAGCGTCGGCCGAAGCCCGTATTGCGCTCCGAAGGGGCGACCCAGACGCCCTCTAGGTAGATAACGTCGGGCGTGTCCGCCTGCACGTCAGCCTTAAAGAGCAGCCTGCCGTTCTCGATAACGACCCAGACGCGCCCCGCCTCGATCCGCCTCAAGCAACGTGCGATGAAACCTTCCGGGTCTGTGTTGAGAGGGTTGACGCCGCTCTCGGCCTCGGCCATGGCGGCATGCGCGGGCGCGATGAGATCAATGTCGGCGCGGGTGGCCGGGCGCAAGCCCCCGACCTCTCTGGTGATCTCGACCGCGCGGCGCAGGCCGAAGAGTCGCTCGCGGCAGGCGCGACGCATCGGCTGTCCCTCGTCGGCGTAAAAAGTCCAGAACGCTTCCACCATCCCGCGCTCGCCGAGAATCATGTGCTTGCGCACGCTGGCTTGCGCCGCGAGGGCGAACTCGCGCGCGGCGCGACGGGTGCGCGCCTCGACGAGCGTGACGTGGCCGATCAGCGCCACGCCTTCGAGCCGACCTTCCGAGTTGCGGCAGCCCCAGAACGTGCCGCGGTTGTGTTCGCTGCACAGACCGTTGTCCCTGATGAACCCGGCCATCACGACGGTGTGGACGGGATTTTCGGAGAGGAAGCCGAGGACTTCCTCGCGCTCGCCTTCCGTGAGTTGCTCGGTCGAGACCTTGACGTCCGCCTCAGGGAGGTACGGCGTCTCAGCCATCACTTGTTGCTGTAACAACACGAGTGACATGCTAGCTGCTCCTTCCCGAATGTTAGCGGCTCTTGGTCGTCACGTTGACGACGGACGTGTAAGCCGAATAGCCACCCGCGTTGACCGCCCTCACGCGGAAGCGGTAGGTGGTTGCCTTCGTCAGACCCGTGTCGGAAAACGTGGTGCCGTTCGCTTTGATCTGAATGACCGGCGCGAAGTTGATGCAGGTTGCGCCGACGCACCGCTCGACGACGAAGCCGTCTTCGTTCGCGGACGTGTCTTTCCAGGAGACGTTAATCTGCGTGGTCGAAGCCGCCGTCGCCGCGAGCGTCGTGGGCGCAACGGGCGCGGCGACCGCAACGTCCGGGATGGCCGCCATCGAAGTGGTGGGGTCGCCGTTGATCATCACCGTGTCGGTCGTGTCGGAAACGTCGCCGACGAGCACACCGTCGCCGACGAGCACACCGTCGCCGACGAGTACGCCGTCGCCGAACACCACGTTGTCGCTCACGAGCACGCCGTCGGAGACGAGCACCCCCGTGCCGCAAAAGACGATGCCGTCGGAGACGAGCACGCCGCTGCTGGTGATGATGCTGTCGCTGACGAGCACGCCGTCGCTGACGAGTACGCCGTCAGAAACGAGCACGCCATCCGAGACGAGTACGCCGTCGGAGACGAGCACGCCGAGGGCGTAGACCTTCTGGTACTTGGTGATGAGATTCAAGCCCGTGACGAACGTCTGCTTCATGATGACAGCGCCGCCCCAGTTGAATGTCGTCCCGGCGATGGTCGAGTTTTGCGTCGGGGGTGTGGCCGTGGTCAACAACGCCGCGCCGAGCGGGGTCGCGGCCGAAAGGTCTGTGCGGACGAGTTTCGCGAGACGCATCGCGCCTTCGAGGTTGAGTTGTCCCGCGCCCTGCTCGAAGTTGTTGAAGCCTGCGAGCGGTTGGGCGGTGTACTGGAGAATCGCCTTGACGAGGTTGGGCGTCAGGCTAGGGTTGGCTTGCAGGAGGAGCGCGGCCGCGCCCGACACGACCGGCGTTGCCATCGAAGTGCCGGAAAGGTACATCTGCTCTTTGGTGGAACTCCCGCTGACGTTGGCGTCGAGTTGCGGGTTGGTCATGACGAGGTAGTTACCGGCCGCCTGCGCGTCAATGATCCTGTTGCCGGGCGCAACCAAATCGGGCTTGAGCAGGTTGTCGTAGTGACGCAGACCGGCGAGGTCTGTGTAGTAGCTGCGGGTGGGGCCGCGCGAACTGTAGGTCGTGACCACGTCGTCGGCGCGGGCGTCCGTGCCGAAGCTGTTCGACGCGCCGACCGTGATGACCGAGGGTTCGTTACCGGGCGAGTGAATCTGGCCGTAAATCTTGCCGCCGAGCAGGGCTTTACCCTCGTTGCCCGCGGCGGCGACGACGACGATCCCGGCGTCAACGAGTTTGCGCGCGGCAAGGCAGATCGGATCGTTGCGGTAGGAGTCAATCGCCACCGTGCCGAGGCTCAAGTTGACGACGCGGATGTTGTGCGCGACACGGTTCGTGTAAACCCAGTCGAGCGCGGCGAGCAGCGCAGACGCTTTGCCTCTGCCCGCGCCGTCGAGCACGCGCAGGTTCAGGATGTTGGCGTTCGACGCGATGCCGGTGTATGCGCCCGACGCGATCAACCCGTTACCGGCGGCGATGGAAGCGACGTGCGTGCCGTGGCCGTAAGGGTCGGAGGTCGCGCCTGAGCCGGTGAAATCTACGTTGACGTTGATGCGTGTGCCGGTGCCGGAAGCCTGCGTGAATGCCTTGTGATCTTGATAAATGCCGGAATCAATGACGGCGATGCCGACGCCCGTGCCGTCGTAGTTGCTCGTCGTGCCGGTCATCTTGCGGGCGGCGTCAGCCCCGGTGGTGAGCGAGAGGTGTCCTAGAAATTTGACTTCACGATCCAGCGAGGCGTAGGCGAACTCGCTCTGCATCGCCAGCAGTTCGGCGACGCGGGCGGGCACTACGACGGCGCGCATGTCGAAGTTTCGGAAATCGCCCTTGACGCCCGCTCCGAAGGCGCGCACGAGTCCATCGTGCGCGGCGTTCCACGCTCCCGCCGATTGCAGGATGACCGTGACGCGCTCGTCGGCGTTACGCCTGGTGCGCTCGCGCAGATCGGGCGAAACTTTTTCCTGTTGCCGCGCCTGTCCGTTGCCGCGCCCGGATTGGGCTGCGGCCGGGTCGTAGGGCGGTGCGGTGATTAAGATCAGAACTGCGAGGGCGAGCGTAATAGTCAGTCTGTTGATGTTCATTTTGTCACCCCCGCGTTTTTCATTTTCACGTTTCTCATGCCGCGTTCCACATGCATGCTGGCGGTTGCGTCGCCGCCCGTGCTGTCCGAAACCATGATGCCGTCCGAAACCATGATCCCGTCCGAGATCACGGCTCCGTCGGAAACCATAATGCCGTCGGAGACCATGATGCCGTCGGAAACCATGATCCCGTCCGAGACCATGATCCCGTCAAAGCCAACCGTGCCGTCCGAGACCATGATGCCGTCCGAGACGCAAGCCCCCTCGTCATAGATGCGCTGGTACTTGCCGATCAGGTTGTAACCGGAAATGATGTAGGCCGGGGCTGTGAGAAAGCGTTGCGACCAGCCGAACGTTTCGGAGTCGAGCGTGGTGTATGGCTCAAGCGTCGCGTTATTTGTCAGCAGCGCGTCGCCGACGGGCGTCGTCGAGTTAAGGTCGGTACGGACTGACCGCGCCAGCCTGACCGCGCCTTCGACGTTGAGCTGACCCGCGCCCTGCTCGACGACGTTGTGACCCGGCAGAGTTTGAGCTGTGTACTCCAAGATCATCCTGACCAAATTCGGCGTCAGCTTCGGGTTGGCTTGCAGCATCAAGGCCACCGTGCCGCTGACGAGTGGCGCGGCCATTGATGTGCCGCTCAGATACATCATCTCAGCCCCCTGCGCGTTGACGGCCAGTTCTGGGTGGTTCGTGACGATGTAATTATTCTTCGCCTGCGCCCAGATGAGCCGGTTGCCGGGGGCGACCAGATTCGGCTTGATCACGTTGTCGTAGTGGCGGATTTGATCGTCGTCCAACCAGTAGCTACGCGTCGGCCCGCGCGAACTGTAGCTGGTGACGGCATCGTCCGAACGCGAGTCGGTGCCGAAGGTGTTGGTCGCGCCGACCGTGATGGCCGAAGGCTCGATGCCCGGCGTGTGCACCGCGCCGTACACCTTGTTGCCGTCTAAATTCTTGCCGCTGTTTCCGGCGGCCGCGATGACGACGGTGCCGCTGTTGACGAGGCGGCGCACGGCGCGACACAGCGGGTCTTTTTTATACGAGTCCACGGCGACTCCGCCGAGGCTCATGTTGACGACGCGAATCTTGTAGGTCGCGCGGTTCGAGGCCACCCACATCAAGCCGCGCAGCACGGACGAGATCGAACCGGTGCCCTGCGCGTCGAGCACGCGGAGGTTGACGATAGCGGCCTTGGGAGCGATGCCGCCGTAAGCGCCACGGTTGATATGATTGCCGCCCACGATGGACGAGGCGACGTGTGTGCCGTGGCCGAAGGGATCGTCCGTCCGACCCTCACCCGTGAAGTCTTTACTGAAGGAAATTTTCTTGGCTTTGGTGTCGAGGAACGATTGGTGGGTCGTGTCAACGCCGGAGTCGAGCACCGCGACGCCGACGCCCGCGCCGCTGTAGGGCTGGCTGCCTCCGAGCGAGCGCGCGGCCTGCGCGCCGGTCGTGAGCGACACGTGTCCTAACTTCTTGACCTTTTTGTCAATGGTCACAGAAGAGACTTCGGGGAATGAAGCCAGTTCCATGAGCACGGAGACCTTGCCCTTAACGGCGTAAGTCTCGAAGTACTCGAAGGTTTCTTTCAGCGAGAGGTTCTTGTTGATGAAGTCGCTTAAGGCGGGACTCATCATCCCGTTGAGTTGGAGGATGGCGTCGGCTTTAAAATCCTTGTCCAGAGACTTAATCTCAGGTGAGATTTTACCCGCTTTGGCTTCGATGTTGGCTTCTTTGGCGAAGCCGCCGGGCACATGTCGGATGAGTCCGAGTCCCGCGCACGTCGCCAGCAGTAGAGCGAGTGCTGCCGCGCGCCGCAGGCGCAGGCGGTAGTTTCCCTTATTCATTTTTTCGTCCTTCGGTAACTCCCACTGCCGTGTCCCTGCCGGGGCGGGGATGTAGGCTGGTAAGTGCGTGCCACCTCCCGTTTTCACAGAGAGTAGGCTCTTATCGGTGACTATTGATCGTTGAAAGAACAACTCAAAACGAACTGAGTCGTCCCGCTATTAGCAAGGAGTATGCCTGTGGAATGGCGGCGTGGGAGTTTCGAGAATACTGTGAGTTTCGAGAGACGACGCGCGGGCGGGGAAAAATTTTGTGCGCCAGATTGACCGGCTCAACTTAGTTTGAATTGGGCGGCGGTCATAATGAAAGAAACGTTTAATCACTTCCGCTGCCCGTCGCCGTGACGCGCAGCGGAGTAATCTTGCTCAGGCGGACGAGTCCGTGTCGTCTTCGGCCTCCGGCTTGCTCGTGGTCTCGACACTGTTAAGACCGAAAGCCCGTTTGAGACTCTGTGCTTCGCGCTCGGCCTGTGGGACGAGGCGGCGCGCATGTCGCCCGATGACATAGTCCGAGAGCGGGCTAGCGAAGAGATATCGCAGGGCAGAGAACGGCGCGAGCGACCCCGGCACGTACACCTTGCGCTTGCGCCCCGCAATCGCTTTGACGAAGGCGGCGGCGCAAGTCTTCACCGGGGTCACGGAGCCGAAAGGCCAGGGGAGCGCGGCGAGTATCTCGTCGAAACTTTTCAGGTCGTGCCGCGCGTCGCGCACCATGTCCGTGTCAATCCATGACGGGTGAGCGACGCCAACGCCGACTCCCTTGTGCGCGACTTCGAGGCGCAGCACGTTGCCGAACTGCTCGACCCCGCTCTTCGCGGCCGCGTAGGCCGAGAGGCCGGGCAGCGGAGCGAGCGCCGCCGCCGAAGAGACGAGCAGGTAATAGCCGCGTGCGGCCGTCACGTGCGGCAGCGTCGCGCTGACGGTGCGTATCACGCCGCTCAGGTTCACTTCGATGGTTCGCACGAGCGCGTCCACCGAACCGGCCGCCACCATGCAGTTGCTCGCGATGCCCGCGTTGGCGACGACGACATCAATGCTTCCCAACGCCTCCAACGTGGCGTTGACGGCGCGCTCAAGCGACGCTTGCTCCGTCACGTCGCACTCGAACCAGACGTGACGGCCGTCGCCCCCTAACTCCGCCGCCAGCGCGGCGAGGCGTGCCGGCTCAAGGCCGACCAGCGACAGCCGCGCGCCGCGTGCCGCAAGCATGCGCGCCGTCTCCGCGCCGATGCCGCGCGCCGCTCCGGTGATGAGCACCACCTGATCGGAAACGCCGTGCTTCATTAGACAGTCTCCTCACGGTAACGTGCAGGTTCGTGGCGGTTGAAAACTTGCCGGGTCGCGCTGGGCGTAAAACTCAACACGTACTCGTCAGGGTTGAGACGCGCGGCGCGGCGACTGAATCGCCAACTAAAGTCAGGCCAGAGCGTGGAGTTGCGCCCCGTCGGATCGAGATACCAACTGGCGCAGCCGCCGGCAGTCCACACCGTCCCTTCCATCCTCCTTTGCACTTCCGAGACGAAAGCCGCCTGCGCTTCGGCGCGCGGTTCGATGGCGCTCGCGCCGTGTCGCCACGCGTGGCCGAGCGCGGCCATCACGTGTTCGATCTGCGCCTCGATCATAAAGACGACCGAGTTGTGCCCGAGTCCGGTGTTGGGGCCGAGCAGGATGAAGAGGTTCGGGAAGCCCGCCACCGTTGTTCCGAGGTACGCCTGCGGACTCCCGCCCCACACCTCTGAGAGCGTCCGCCCGTCGCGGCCGCGGACGTGTTTGGCGAACGGCTGGTCAGTCACACGAAAGCCCGTGCCGAGGATGATCGCGTCCACGGGTCGCTCCACCCCGGCGCGATCCAGAATCGAATGCGCCCTCACTTCCGCGATCCCTTCGGTCACTACCTCGACGTTGGGGCGCGTGAGCGACGGCAGGTAGTCGTTCGAGATGAGAACGCGCTTGCAGCCGATGGCATAGTCGGGCACGAGTTTCGCGCGGAGTGACGGGTCGGGCACTGAACGTTCGAGGTGACGCCGCGCCATCCGTTCGACCAGACCCGCCAGACGGAAGTGACGAAAGGGCAGCAGGAAGAGTTCGCGGAACAGGTAGATGGCGGCGCGTTCGGCGCGCTGCGCGGCGGGGAAGCGTCGGAACAGACGCCGCTCGCGTGCGCCGAGCGCGCGGTCGCGTCGCGGCAAAATCCACGGCGGCGTGCGCTGGAACAAATGCAGCCGGGCGACCAACGGTTGAATCTCCGGGACGAACTGGACGGCGGATGCGCCCGTGCCGATGACGGCCACGCGGCGATTCGTCAGGTCGTAATCGTGATCCCAGCGCGCGGAGTGGAACGTCTTGCCACGAAAGTTTTCTAACCCCTGAATCCGCGGCATCGCGGGTTCGCTGAGCGCGCCCGAAGCCATCACGAGCATGGAGGCCGTGTAGCTCCCTTGCGAAGTCTCGATGCGCCAGTGTTGCGCGGACTCATCCCACGCGGCTTCGCGCACCTCGTGCCGGAAACGTATGTGCGGCAGCAGGCCGAAGTCGCGCGCACAGCGTTTGAGGTAGTCCCAGATTTCGGGTTGGTGCGAGAAGCTGCGCGACCAGTCCGGGTTCGGCGCGAACGAGAACGAATAGAGATGTGATTCCACGTCGCAGGCGCAGCCCGGATAAGTGTTATCGCGCCACGTCCCGCCAACATCAGCCGCGCGCTCGAAAATAACGAAGTCTTCGACGCCCTGCTGCTTGAGACGGATGGCTGCGCCAAGGCCGCCGAAGCCGCTGCCGATAATCGCGACCCGCGCCCTGGCCGCGCCGCCGACAGATGGTGAACCGTCATTACTCTGAGACACGGTAATCGTCCTTCACACACGTCGTTATTTGTTTCATGCCTCGCCCGCTTCTTCGAGCAACTGCGCGACGCGCGCGACGACGAGTTGCTGCACTTCCGGCGAGTCGCCGAAGCCCTCAAACCACTCGACGCCCGCCTCGCGGCGAAACCACGTCAACTGGCGTTTCGCGTAATGACGCACGTCGAGTTTGGTCTGCTCGATTGCGCCTTCGCGCGTGCGCTCGCCACGTAGGAACTCGACGACGCGCCGGTAGCCGTGCGCGCCGAGCGCGTTCGAGTTGGCGGGCACGCCCGCATCGAGCAGTCGCCGGACTTCTTCGATCAAGCCCGCCTCGAAGTGGCGTTCGGCGCGTTCGTTGATGCGCGCGTAGAGCGCGGCGCGCGGCGGCGAGAGGGCGTAGACGCGTAGGCGCGCGACCCACGCGGGCGGCGCGGGGCGCGCGGGCTGTTGCAGCGAGAGCGGCGCGCCCGTCTGCAAACGCACTTCGAGCGCGCGCTGCACGCGCGACCAATCGCGCGGCTGGAGGCGCGACGCGGACGTGGGATCGAGGCGGCGCAGGATGTCGTGCAGACGTTCTGCGCCGCGTCGCTCTCTGATCTTCGTCAAGCGCGCGCGCAATTGTTCGTCGGTCGGCGGACTCGGAAAGAATGGTTGGCGGAGCGCGCGCAGGTAGAAGCCCGTCCCGCCGACGAGGAGCGCGAGACGGCCGCGCGCTTCGACCTCTGCGATCTTTTCGGCCGCCGCCACTGCCCACGCGCCCGCCGTGTAGTTGACTGCGGGCGGCACGAAGTCGAGCAGGTGATGCGGCACGCCGCGACGTTCTGCGAGCGGCACTTTGGCGGTGGCGATCTCGATGCCCTGATAGACCTGCACGGAGTCACAGTTGATGATCTCACCGTCGAAGCGCAAGGCCAACTCGATGCCGAGGTCGCTCTTGCCCGAAGCCGTCGGGCCGACGACGGCGATGATCGGTTGTGTTGGCGATGCGGAACTCACGCGGCGGAGAAGAGGAGACGGAAGATGAGCACGACCCACATGATCGCGAGCAACAGAAATGCGCCGACAAGTTGTGCGCGAGAGAAACGCATAAGATGGTAAATGGTGAATGGTAAATGGTGAATGATGGATGGTGAATGGCGTCAGAACAGGTTTTATCCATTTACCATTCACTGTTCACCAGACACCATTCATCGTTCACGCGAAAAACTCTTCCAGTTGTTCGTCGGTCGGGCGGACGAGGGCGCGTTCGCCGCGGGCGAAGACGGGCACGAGGTTTTGTCTCGTGAGCCGGTACATGGCGCGCAACGCGCCGAAGTCTCGCTGCACGTCGCGTTCGACGAAAGTTATTCGGTGGCGTGCGAGCCACGACCGCGCGCCGTCGCAGAGCGGGCACTGCGGCACGACGTAGAGCGTGACGTCGGTCGGTGTCGGTGTCTTCGTCATATTGTTTGGTGAATGGTAAATGGAGAACGGTAAATGGTAAATGGTGAATGGATGAACCCGTTCTTTCTTTCACCATTTACCATTTACCATTTACCATCTTCATCAGTACATCTTCGTCAGTTCGATCCCGGTGTAATAATTTTTGAGTATCTGCTCGTAACTCAGTCCGGCGCGCGCCATGCCGTAAGCGCCCACCTGGCACATGCCGACGCCGTGACCCCAGCCGCGCCCCGTGAAGACGAAACTCGCGACGCGCCCCGCCTCGTCGTACTTGCGATCAATGACGAAGAGTTGCTCGCGCAGGCCGAGGGCGGAGCGGATGCGGCCGCCGCGCACGTGCGCCGTGCCGTTCGTGCCGGTGATCTCTAGATCGAGCGCGCGCCGCGACACCCCACGCGCGACGACGCGCAAGTCAACGAGCGTGCCGATGCGACCCGTGCGGCGCGCGAGCCGTCCGGCGACTTCGTTCGCGCTCAGCGTGGTCGTCCAGGTCGTGTAGGGCGAGACGCGCTCGGCCGACGCGCCCTTCGGCGGGGCGTAAACTTCGAGGTAGTCAACCGCGCCGCGCGCGTCCGTGTGATAGGTGACGGGTTCGCCGCCCACGACCTTCAAGGTGCGCGACTGGAACAACGCCTCGCCGAAGGCGCGGAAGAGGTAAGCGTCCGTGGCGAGGGCGAGCGCACGCTCCGGCGCTTTGCCCGCGCGCACGACGAGCGCACCGCCGACGGGAGGCCGCGCCGTCGCTTTCTGCAACGCTAACAGCCCGCGCGCTTCGAGCAGCCGGACGACGGTGTGCATGGCACGCGCGCGAGACATGGACTGGCGCGGCCGGAGCGTCGCGTCGGGGTAGAGCGCAAGGTGTCCGTCGCGCAGGAGCATCGCCACGTCGGCGCGGCTCTGCGCGGGGATGTCTTCGGCGTCGCGGAAGGCGAGCAGGTAGTTGATGTCGTCGGCGGCGAGCAACACGTCGGCGCGGCTCTCGCCGTCGAGCGTGAGCATGAGGGCGGTGGAGAAACCGGGCGGGCGCGTCGCGTCGTTGTTGACGACGGCGGGCGTCGCACGACGCGCGAGGCGGGCGACGACTTCGAGCAGGGCGCGCACCTCTTCGGCGGAGACGGCGGCGGCGAGCCACTCGTCTGAGAGTCGCGGCGCGAGGCGGAAGCCGTGGACGGCAAGCAGCGCAGCTTCACGCGCGCTCGCGGCGTGTTCGGCAGAGCGCAACGTCCCCGGCTCGCGCGCGGTCTGGATGAGCGTCTGCGCGAGCGACGCGTGCGCGAGGTGCGCGCTGCATTCGCGCCCGCGCAGGTAGGGAACGGCCTCGCCGTCGAAGATGTTCTCGGCGTGCTCGGTGCGCCCGCCGCAGGTGGAAGTGTAGAGCGCGTTGATCGGCTCGCCGCGATAGGTGGCGACGAGGCCGCGCGTCTCTTCGACGGCGCGCGTTGAGAGAGGGTGCTCGGTGGAGAGGCCGCCGTAAACCTGCGAGCGGATCGTCGGCAGCAGATCGAACCCGGCGGCGTTGAACTGGCCGCGGTTGCTGACGGCGTAAGTGCGCGCCGCGACGGCCTGCGCTTTCAGCGCTTCGAGCGCGCCGTAGCCGCCGGGCGAGAGTTCGTTCGGCACGACGCCGCGCACGTAGTCTTCGAGACTGAGGACGTTGACGACCGTCAGCGAGCCGTTCAAATTCGTGAACACTTCGAGCCGACCGCGATAGGGCTTCTCGTTGAAGCGAACCGGCGCGCTCGCGTCCGTCGGCGCGAACGTGAGGGGCGCGCGCGAATCCAAAAGCGGCGACGTGCCGCCCGCATAGACGACGAGGCCGCGCGTCGCAAAGAAGGACGAGTGCGAGGCGAGCCGGATGCCGTTGCCTTTAGTTACCGGGGAACCCGACGGCGCTTGTCGCGCGTTTGCCACGCCGTTTGAGTTCGCACCTGTGCGCGCGACCGTCGTTTGATTTGTGGCGCGCGTCGTTTGACCCGGCGTGCGCGTCGTTTGATTCGGAATGCGCGTCGTTTGATTGGACGTTTGAGTCGCGGCCGACTGTCTCGCGTTCGACGAAGGGCGAGCGGCTGTTTCCTGCGAGCCGACTGCGGGCGGTTGCATGGCGACGAGTGAGACGGCGGCGACGCCCGCCTCTTCGAGCCGCGTGCGGAGTTCTTCGGCCTCTGCGCGTAGGGCGGGGAGGCCGACGCGCACGCGCCACGTCGCGGCCGTCGCGTCGCGCACAACTTCCGGCGTCTCGCCCGTTGACTCTCGCACCTCGCGCGCGATCTCTGCGGCCTGCGCCTCGCTCGTCACCGCCGCGATCTCGACGCGGAACAGGCCGCCCTCGTCCGCCGTGCGGGGCGCGGGGAGCGGCGTGAGCATGCGCGGTTCGATACGCACGCGCGAGACGGCGAGCGCGGCGGGCGCGTTCGTTTCGCCCGGCTGCATTTGCAACACACTCAACGTCTGCCCGCTCGTCGAGATGGTGACGGAGCGCGCGCTCGTCGAGAGGCCGATGCGGATGTCCGGCTCGGCGTCGAGCCGTTTGACTGCGAACTCGTCGCGCGTTGGGAAAGACTCGCGCGTTGGGAAAGAATTGCGCGACGGTTGAGCTGTGGGCGTCGTCGTTATTGCGGTTGGCGGCGTCGCGGTCGGCGCGTCCGTCCCGACGCGGCGCGGGCGCGTGGTCTGCGTCGCGTCCGTCTGCCCGAGCGCGAACGACTGCGCGAGCAGCGCGAACGCGACGCACAACGCGATGAACTTTGCCGGTTTGAAACGCGGGATCAACATCAGACGCAATTCCCTGAAGGGCGATTCCACATTCCGAATCGCTGCGCCTTCATACTACTACAACTCGCGCGCGTTGGAGTCATCGAGCGATAAACCAACCGTGCAGGAAGCCGAGCGCGCCGCCCGCCAGCACGACCCACAGCACGTCGAGTTTCAGACGATACAGGGCGACGAAAGCGACGACGCTCAAGCCAGCGGCGAACCAGTTAGTCGCGCCTGCGAAGCCCTGCGGCCAGATGACCGCCGCGCCGAAGACGAGCGCGAGGTTGAGGATGACGCCGACGACCGCCGCCGTGATGCCGGAGAGCGCGCCCGTCAAATTCTTGTTGCCGCGCAGCCGCTCGATGTGTGGCGCGCCGAGGAAGATGAAAAGGAAGCAGGGGAGAAACGTGGTGTAGGTGGTGATGAGCGCGCCCGCAACTGCGCTCGCGGTTTGACTCATCCCGCCCGGCGGGTGGTTCCACCCGGCCATGAAGCCGACGAATTGCAGCACCATGATGAGCGGCCCCGGCGTGGTCTCGGCCAGCGCGAGACCGTCCACGGCCTGCGCGCCGGTCAGCCATTGGTAAGAGCCGACGGCCGCCTGCGTCACGTATGCGAGCACGGCGTAAGCCCCGCCGAACGTGACGAGCGCGGCCTGCGTGAAGAAGCGATACTCGTGCGCGTGCAGGCTCGCACGGCCGCCCCACAAAGTGATCGCGGCGAACGGCACAGCCCAGAGTAGAAATCCCGTCAGGAGAATTTTGAGCGTGCGGCTTTTCGAGGGCAGCGTGTGCGCGGGCTGCGGCGCGTCGTCTTCGATCACGTAAGACGGCGTGGATGGTGTGTTGTTTGAAACTCCGTCGCGCGTCGTTTCAACTTGTGACTCTTCGCCGTTTGAAGTTGAGACAGGTTTCGTCGTTGTGGCCTGAGTCGGGTTGAAAATGTGCGGCCAGAGACGCGCGCCCGCGAGGCCGCAGAGACCCGCCGCGAGCACGATGACGGGGAAGGGAATGTGTAGGAAAAAGATCGCGACGAACGCGCCGACCGCGATGAGGAAGTGAGCGCGTCGTTTGAGCGCGCGACCGCCGAGTTTCAAGAGAGCCTCGACGACGATTGCCACGACCACCGGCTTGAAGCCGCCGAGCACCCCTGCGACCGCGCCGAGTTGCCCGTATCGCGCGTAGACGTAAGAGAGTGCGAGCAGGATGAGGATCGAAGGGATGACGAAGAACGCGCCCGCCACGATGCCGCCCGCGGTGCGGTGCATGAGCCAGCCGATGTAGATGGCGAGTTGCGTCGCTTCGGGGCCGGGCAGGAGCATGCAGTAGTTGAGCGCGTGCAGGAAACGCTCTTCCGAGAGCCAACGCCTGCGCTCGACGAGTTCGCGGTGCATGATCGCGATCTGCCCGGCCGGGCCGCCGAACGAGATGAACCCCAACTTGACCCAGAAGCGAAACGCCTCGCCGAACGAGACGCGCGACGACGGCGACGACTCCGGCGCGTTCCCGTCTAGCGGCGACGACTCCGACGCGCGTCGCGACATTTCATTCCCGCCCCCTGTCATGTGGCTACGTCGCCGCCCCCTTCGCGTTCGAGCGCGGCGACGGCGAGCGTGTGAAACTGTCGGCGCACGCCGTTGATGTTGACGAAGGGGAGCGTGCGCGTGTGTGTGCGGTTGGTGAGCAGGATAAAGACGCGTGCGCGCGCGGCGTCAATCCAGCAACTCGTGCCGGTGAAGCCGAGGTGGCCGAAACTGTCCGGCGGGAGCGCGCCGCCCGCCGTCGAGCCGGGCGTTGCGGCGAGTTGCCACGCGAAGGAGCGCGCCTCGTCGAGAGCGGGCGTCAGGTTCGTGCGAAAGAGCGCGCACGTTTCCGGCCGAAGCAACTCGGTGCGCGCGGCGATGAACTGTTCTGCGATTCGTAGAGTCTCGCGCGCGTTCGAGAAGAGACCGGCGTGTCCCGCCGCCCCGCCGAGAAAATAGGCGTTGCCGTCGTGTACCTCGCCCCAGATCAATCCCTCGCGCCACGCGCCGCGCGCTTCCGCGCTCGCATCTGCTTCCGCGCTCGCCTCGTAACCGCCCGCCTCGCACATCCCGCGCTCGTAGGCGTTGCCCGTCATCTCGCACGCGGCCAACCCGGTGAGGAACGCGCGTCCGGGACGGAAGAAAGTCCGTTCGAGTTTGAGCGGCCGGAAGATTTCGCGCGCGGCCAACTCGTCGAGCGGCGCGTCGCAAATTCTTTCGAGCAACAGGCCGAGCGCGATGAAACCGAGGTCGCTGTAGACGACTCGCGAACCCGTTTCATATTCCAGTCCCGCCGATGCGATGGTTTCAAGGACGCGTTCGCGTCGGTTGCCGGTCACGATGCGGAGCGGCCGCCACGCGGGGAGTCCCGAAGTGTGCGTCAACAGGTGACGCACGGTGATCGCCGCCGTCTGCGCGCTGCGTGCGAACTCCGGCAGGTACGCGCCGACAGTTTGTTCCAACTCCAACGCGCCGCGCTCGACCAGACGCGCCGCGAGCAGACCCGTGACGAGCGGCTTTGTGAGCGACGCGAGATCGTAGATCGTCTCGACGGTCGCCGCGTGGCGCGCGGGTTCGCTGACGGCGAGACCTTGCGCGCCGGAGAAGCGTGCGCGGCCGCCTTCCGCGACGAGGTAGACGGCGGAAGGGAAGTCGCCCGCCGCGATGCGTCCGGCGAGGAGCGCGTCAATCTGTTCGTCCGGGGTGTTGCGTTTGGAGGTCAACGTGTGCTCGGCGTTTAAGAATTGTCGGGCAGTCTGAAAGAGGCGCGCGCGGCGAGCGTGTGCAGCCCCGCGTTGGCCGTGTGTTCGTGGAT
This sequence comes from Pyrinomonadaceae bacterium, assembly GCA_030838445.1. Taxonomy (GTDB): domain Bacteria; phylum Acidobacteriota; class Blastocatellia; order Pyrinomonadales; family Pyrinomonadaceae; genus JAIVJZ01. Next base: position 48,687 of record JAUZFQ010000218.1, read on the forward strand.
GCGTTCGAGGACGCGCAGGGCGAGCGCGAGCGCGCGCTGTCCGTCCGCGCCGGTGACGGGCGGCGGTTCGTTCGTCTCGGCCGCGCGGAGGAACGCGTCGATCTCGGCGCGCAGGGGTTCGACGTCGGCGATGTCGAGGCGGCGCAGTTGGACGCCGGGGCGCGCGCTCGCGGGGTCGGGCGGCGGCGCGAGGCTGCTGATCGAAGCGTGGCGCGTGGCGTAGTCAACGGCGACGTAATCGTGCGGCTGGAAGAAACGCATCTTGCGAATCTTCTCCATGCCGACGCGCGAGGCGGTGATGTTGGCGACCGCGCCCGACGCGAATTCGATGCGCGCGTTGGCGGCGTCCACGCGTTCGGTGAGGACTGGAATCCCGACGGCGCGCACGTCCGTCACCTCCACGTCGCTCCCGACGAGCCACTGCACGACGTCGAGATCGTGAATCATCAGGTCGAGCACCACGTCAATGTCGAGCGAGCGCGCGGTAAACTCGCCGACGCGGTGGATCTCGAAATAGAGCGGGCTGCGGACGTGCGGGTAGAGCGCGGTGAGCGCGGGGTTGAAGCGTTCGACGTGGCCGACCATGAGTGTCGCGCCGCCGCGCGCGGCCGCCGTCGTCATCCGCTCCGCTTCCGCCAGCGTGTGCGAGATGGGTTTTTCGACGAGCACGTGGACGCCCGCTTCGAGCAGGGGGCAGGCGATCTCCGCGTGCGCTTCGGTGGGGACGGCGAGGCTCACAGCGTCAACGCGGCCGATGAGACTGCGCCAGTCGGTCGTCCACTCGGTTTCGCGTTCCGCGGCGACGCGGCGCGCGGTCGCTTCGTCCGCGTCGCAGACGGCGACGAAGTGTGCGCGCCCCTCGGCGGCGAGCGCGGCGTGGATGCGCGCGTGCTGGCGTCCGAGGTGGCCTGTGCCGATGGCGGCGGTGCGTAAGGTCATGGTCGGTTGTCGGCTGTCCGTAGTCCGTAGTCCGTTGTCAGTGGTCAGTTGTTCTTTGTCGGTTGTCTGTGGTCAGTCGTCCGTTATTGTGATTGTCGAGACAGTATCAGCGACAGGGTTTGTGCCCGTTCAAGGCTTAACGACGTGTCTCGTAGATTGAACAAAACCGTGGCTTCCACGATACTCGCCGTCGGTTTTTAACTACGGACAACTGACCACGGACAACTGACAACTGTCTGCTGACTACTTTGGGGTGACTATACTTGCAACCTTCGACGCTTGCCAAGCGCGGCTGGCTTTTGCTGTTGGCGGCCACGGCCGTCGTCTACTTTTACGGGTTGGGGCGCGCGCCGCTGCTCGGCGCGGACGAGCCGCGTTACGCGCAGGTGGCGCGCGAGATGTTCGAGCGCGGCGACGCCGTGACGCCGACGCTCGGCGGCCACACTTGGTTCGAGAAGCCCGCGCTCGTCTACTGGGCGGCCATCGTCAGTTTCAAATTGTTCGGCGTGGCGGAGTGGACGGCGCGGCTCGGCGTGGCCTTGGCCGGTTGGCTGACGGTGTTCCTCGTCGGCTGGATCGCGCGGCGCGTGGAAGAGAGGGAAGGCGCAGAGCGCGCGGGCTGGTTGCAACTCGCGGCGGGCGCGTCGGCGGCGACGAGCGCGGGGCTGATCGTCTTTTCGCGCGGGGTGAATTTTGATGTCTTCGTGACGATGACGGCCGCGTGCGCGCTCGCCTTTTTCTTCGCGTCCGAACTCGAACCAAACGGGCGACGCAAACAACTTCTGCTCGCGGGATTTTACGCGGGGATGGGCGCGGCACTGCTGGCGAAAGGTTTGATCGGCGTGGTCGTCCCCGTCGGCGTGGTCGTGGTCTATCAACTGTTGCGGCGTCGCTGGCCTGACGCGTGGAAGTCTGTCTTCTGGGGACTCTTTCTCACGCTCGGCGTGGCTGCGCTCTGGTACGCGCCGGTCATCGCGCGCCACGGTTGGGTTTTCGTTGAAGAGTTCTTCGTCAAGCACCACTTCGCGCGTTACCTCTCGAACAAGTACCACCACCCGCAGCCGTTCTGGTTCTATCTCGCCATCGTCCCCGCGTTGATGTTGCCGTGGAGCGCGTTCCTCGCTGTCGGCGTCGCGCACGCGCGGCGTTGGGACTGGCGCGGCGGCAGCGACGACAATGACGCGCTCGGCAAACTGCGCTTCTTCGCGCTCGCGTGGCTCTTGTTCCCGCTGCTCTTTTTTTCCGCTTCGGGGTCGAAACTGCCGGGCTACATTTTGCCCGCGCTGCCGGGCGCGGCGTTGCTCGCGGGCGAGCGGCTGGCAGCGTTTCTCCGTGGCGAAGGGAACGCGCGTGCGTTGCGCGCGACCGGCGCGTTGATGCTCGTGCTGGCCGTCGCAGGGGCGTTGCACGAGTTGAAGGTGGCGGAACTGTCGCGCGGCTCAATCGCGCTCGTCGCCGCCCCGGCGGTCGTCGCGGGCGCATACGTCTCGTTGCTCGCGGCGCGGCGACGCGTGCGGAGCGTGCTCGTCGTCGTCGGCGCGTCGTTTTTGACGACGGTGCTGATCGTGTGTTGCGCGTTGGAGCGCGTGGCGGCGCGCGAGTCGGTGCGCGATTTGTTGCGCGCGGCGGACGCGCGCGGCTACGGCGCGTCGCCCGTCTTGAATCTGCACACCGTCGAGCGCACGGCGCAGTTTTACGCGGCGGGGCGTTTGATCTACGACGAGGAGCGGGGCGAGCCTTGGAAGTTTGAAGGCGCGGGCGAGGTGTTGGAAGTGGCGCGACAGAGGGGCGGGACGCTGCTCGTCATCGTGCCGGAGGAGTACGCACGGCAGTTGCTCGACTTCCGGCCGTTGGAGGTTGAAGTGATCGGCGAGAACGGGACGGTCGTGCTCATCGCCGCGCGCGTGCGCTGAAAGCGACTGACGGCGACGCAACTTCGCAACTTAATCACCGCAACTTACCCGGCGCAACTTAATAGTCGCTGCTTGTCACCGCAACTTAATTGTCGTGGCTTAACGTCGCAACTTAATTGTCGTGTCTTAATCGTCGTGTCTTAACGTCGCGGTGTGGAGTCTTCGTTGAAAGCCTGTGAGAAGAATTCGATGACGAGGCGGTCGTAGGTCTCGCCCTGTTCGCCGGTGGCGGAGGAGGCGGTGAAGCCTGTGACGGGCAGATCAACTTGCAGCCCGGCGGGCGGCGACGCGGGAAAGCATTGCGCCAGCGCGCGCGTGGACTCGCGCAGCTTGCCCGCGTCCTGACCGCTGAGGAGCAGCACGCGTTGACCCGTCAGCCGCGAGGCGAGCGTGCAGGAGTCTTCGTTCTCGTAGCGGCCGAGAAAGTAGAGCCGCGCCGCGCCGCGCGTGAGCAGGTTGAGCAGGCCGTTGTCGAAGCCGAGGCGGTCGCGCGTGGCGTGGCCTAACAGTTCGTCGGGCGACGCGGGGATGGAATCAAGGACGAGCGCGCGCACTTCCGACGTCGCCTCCGGCGCGTTCCCCGCAGGGCGCGCCGAGGCGGTGGCGGCGAGCGCGGCATACGCGCCGAGTTCGACGCCGTAGAAGCCGAAGCGTGCGCCGACGAGCGGACGCTGCCCCTGCGTGCTCTTGAGTTGGCGCAGGAACGCGACGGCCGACGCCACGTCCGACGTTTCGCGCGCGCCGAAAGTTGTGCTGGTGATTTTGGGTTTCTCGCCGTGGCCGCGCAGGTCAGGCCAGAGGACGGTGCAGTTGGTCGCCTCGTTAATCTTGACGCCGAGGTTCAGAAGCCACGAACGATCCGCGCCGTAGCGGTGCAGGAGCACGACGGCGGGCGCGCCCTCCGCGCCGCGCAGCAACCAGCCGCGCGCTTCCGTCCCGTCGGCGTTCGCCCAACGCTCCTCGCTCACGCGCAAGCCGCGCGCGCTGTAGGCGGGGAAAGTTTCCGGCGTGACGAGATACGGGTGCGTGACGGGGCGCGCAATCGTGTGGACGATGAACATCAGCCCCGCGCCGACGCCCAACACCAAAAGCAACGCCACCGGCAGCAGCGCCTTCAATAATCTACGTCCCGGTCTTCTGCGTTGCGACATGGAATCCAAAAGGCGTCAGTAGTCCGTTGTCAGTAGTCAGTTGTTCTTTGTCAGTTGTCCATGGTCAGTTGTTCAAGACCGTCTTTAGCAACTCGCGTGACAGCCACATGCAACTGACAACGGACTACTGACTACTGACAATCTTCATCATCTCCCGCGCCCGCTCGTAATCCTCCGGCGTGTTGACGTTCAGGAAAAATAGTTCGGCGTCGCGCAGGTCGGCCAACTCGTCTGATGCGACCCAGCGCGTGCGCGCCTGTTGCAGCAGGACGCGCGGGCGTCGCTCGCCTTCGTCGAGCAGTCGCGCGGCGAGTTCGAGACAGCGCGCGGGCGAGTAGAGCGCGCAGAACGGTTGCGCGCGGCCGTCTGGTTGTCGCGGGACAACGGCGTCCGCTTCCTCCGTTCGCAACGCGCCGAGGCGCGCGAACAGTTCGCCCGTCACGAACGGCAGATCGCACGAGACGACGACCGCCCACGGCGCGCGACACGCCGAGAGCGCGGCGTGCAAACCGCCGAGCGCGCCGCAGTCGCGATAAACGTCTTCGACTACGGGCAAGTTCAATCCGGCCGCATCCTTCCGCGCGCTGACGACGCTGACCTTCGTCGCGAACGCGCCGAGCGCGTCGGCGACGCGTGCCGCGAAGGTGCGCCCGCCGAGCGTGAGGCGCGCTTTGTCCGTGCCCATGCGACTCGACGCGCCGCCGGCGAGTATGAACCCTTCTGCGTCAGACATGTTTGATACTTGGCGTCCCAGCGTGTCGGGATGGAAGAGACGCGAACCCGTGCGAGTGTATAACAGACGGGTTAAATCGAGAGGATGGCGGACGCATCGCACGCGAAAATTAACACGCCGCGCGGGCGAGCGCAAAGGCAGCCAGCCATCCCCAATCCGTCGCCATCCGGTTGTTGATTGCGCGCGTCGCGCCCTTGAAGTGTTGACGTGAATGTCACGCACGGAATTGCGATCCGTTGCTCGACGACCGTATTCAAGATTTTCGTTGACAGGAAATAAATTTCAAACTACTCTGCGCACCTTGAATTTTTTCGGTAGCACTACCGCATATCTGTCTGATGAATTTCCTGACCGTCAGCAGCTTGCAACACTTCACACTAAGTAAGCACTTAAGAGCGTTAATCTCTTAGGAAGGGTCTGTGCAGTCGCCCCTTCCCGCAAAATTACATTACTCATTTCGCAGGAGGAATGCGATGAGACTCGCGAGAAGAGCGCAAGCATTGGCGCTCACCCTGTTGGTGCTGTGTGCCGCAGTATCAGCTCAAACACTTCGGCCGGCGGATGATCCGAGAAACACCGCTCCGACCGTAGGCACAGGCGGCCCCGTTGGCGGCCCCACCGGACTCTTCACCATCTACGACGGCTCGACGCTGCGTAAAGGTGAATTCACTTTCAGCATTGCCTACAGCAACTTTGACCGCGACCCGGGCAACGTGGACATCACGGAAGTCCCGCTCAGTTTCCAGATCGGTCTGTCAGACCACCTGGAACTGTTCTTCAATACCGACGGCTATCGCGGCGTCAAAGTTAATGCTCCGCAGAACCTGTCGAGTTTCTATTTGCCGAACACCGCGATCTTTACGTCGCGGCTACTCACCGTTACGGCGGGCGTTCCGACTTTCGACACGCGCTTGCAGAGCGGCGGAGCCATCGTGCTCGCGCCGATCAACAACGTCGTGATCGGCCCGTCGGCGCTGTTCCGCCCCGTCGGCAACCAGCCCTTCGTGCAGTTCCCGTTCGTCGGTGGTTCGGCCGGTAACTTCCAGAACGGCTTTGCCGGGTTCAACCCGCGCTTCACGTTCACGCTCGGCGGCCCGACGGGCAACAACGCCGGCGGCAGCAACTTCGGCGCGGCGGCTAACTTTCCCGGCATCGGCTCGGTCTTCGGCAGCATCCTGCCGGGCGTCGTGCTGAGCCAGAGACTCGTCCCGGCCACGCTGACGACGAGCGCGCAAGTCGTCCCTGCGACGTTCACCCTTGCTCCGACTTACTTGCCGGATGCGCCGTTCATCAGCCGTCTCTACGGCGAGTCGGCCTTCAGCACGTTCACCATCGGTGCGAAGTATCGTTTCACCGGGCCGAACAACCCGTTCGGCATCGGCTTGATTCCGTTCTATCGCTTCTACGCCGACACGCCTGACGACCGCAACGGCTTCAACCAGATGCAGCGCGGCGCAGGCCCCGGCAGCAGCCTGGGCGACTTCGGTCTCGTGCTGTTCGCCGACGGCCGTTTGAGCCGCAGCGTCAACGTCTCGGCCAACTTGGGCTACATCCTGAACAGCAACCCGCGCAGCGAGTTGTTGGGCGATGCGGTGTTGCTCGACCGTCCTGATGAACTGATCGGGGGCGTGGGCATCGACTTTCCGGTCAACGAGCACTTCCAGCCGATCATCGAAGTGAAGTCGGTGCAGTACGTGGGCGGGCGGACGCCGAACGCGTTCCAGAACAACCCGGTTGATTTTCTGGCTGGCGTGCGCATCTTCCCGCGCCGCTGGATGGGCTTCAGCGCGGCCTATCGCGCGCACATGAATCAGCAGGGCGGTCGGATCTTCAACGACCGCGGGTTGGAGGACTTCCCGCGCGGCTTCGTGCAATCGCAAGACCCGCACGGTTACATCTTCCAGTTCTGGGCCGGCCACAGAAACGACCGTCCTAGATACAAGGTTACGTTAGAGGCCAAGCTGGACACTAAGCGGTCTGTGAAGCTGCCTTACGTGCCTGAACCCACGAACGTCCCCTGCCCGGCTAAGATCTCGGCGGAGGCTCCGGCGTGCGACTCGAATTCTGACGGCAGAGAGCAGATCACCGCGAATGTCCGTTACTTCGTCGCCCCGGAAAACGACCCGACGAAGGCGAGAGATTTGCCTCAGGAGGACATCACTTACACGTGGGTCGTTACCGAAGCCGGAACCACCAACGTTTCGGAAGCCATCAAGATTGCGCCCAAAGGCCCACACACGGCTGAGGCCATGCTCGACCTGTCAGGCGCGAAGCCCGGCAACTACACGGTCACGCTCACGGCCGACGACGGCTGCGGCATCTCCTGCATCGTGCCAATCGACATCACGGTCGACAGGTGCCCGACTCCGCCGCCGCCCTACCCACTGCCCACTCCTGCGCCTAGTATTGAATGCCCGCCACATCGGTACTTCACCCCGGGCGAAGACCTGACTTTCACCTCGAGCGTGACTAACTCCGGTGAAATCCAGAGACTCGATTCGGGTGCGGTTTTGACTTACGAATGGTCAGTCGAAAACGGTCGGATCAAGAGCGGACAGGGCACCAGTCAGATCATCGTGGATACCACGGGCGTCAACCTGCCAATCAGGGCGACCTTGAGAGTCGGATACGCTGGAAGACCCGAATGCCCGGTGGGGTCGGATTCATGCACCGTACCGCCGCCGCCTGTAGGCTGTTGGGTGTACGACAAATTCGTGGACATACCGTTCAACGACGAGAAAGCCCGGCTCGATCTGTTCGTCGTAGAGTTGCAGAAGGATCCCGGCCAGACTGGCTACTACATGTCATTCAGCGGGTTCGGCGCAACCGGCGTTGACAAGAAAGTCTCCGCTTTCGACAGGTACACGCGCGGAATAAACTACATTTCCGAGACCAGAAAGTATGTCGGTGTGAATGGTGTGGACGCGGGCGATAGTCCAGACTGCTTCACCGCGATTCTCTGGGTCTGCCCGGCCGGGGCCAAGACACCCCCGCCGACGGAGCTAAACAACAAGGACGTAGCCGAAGCGATGAAAGAGGCTCGCAAGGAAGTCGGCTCTTGCGGTAGCAAACCGCTCCGGCAACCTGCGACGCGGGCGAAGCAGAGGCAGGTAAAACGAAAGAGCAGGCGCGCCAAGAGGTAGCTCGCGCCCGAATGATGCGGCGGTTCTCACTCTGCTTTCAAGCGCCATTGGCAAACGGAGGATTTAGCACATGAAGAAGAAGCTCGGAATTTCCGCCTGCCTTATGCTCTGCCTATTCGGAGGCCCTGCCTCCGGGGCCGGGCGAAGGGCAGCAGGTGTGGCGGAACTCGGATCGAAGCCGGGTGGAGAAAACTCTGCCCACTCCTCTTGGGCACGCCGCGCGCAGCGCACGCAGCGTGTTCCACCCACGAAGAAATGCATAGCGCGTTTGATGAACCTCCAGATACCGCTGCCGACGAAGACCCACACGGGCACCGTGAGGTACTCGGAGAGGATAAACGGCAGTGCCACACTCACAATCAAGGATGACCAAACATTCGACCTGGTAATGCAGGATGGCTCGAATAACACCGCCAGTGGTCAATTATACGCGGTGACAAACTGCGGCGAAACGACGGTGGTGGTGAGAATCTCTGAGCCGGGAAGCAGCGACCCGTCAGCCACCCGTACCTTCTCGGCACGCGCGTGCATAAATGGAGAAAACTTCAGCCTAACCAGCTTGGGTGCGGCTAATTTTTCCTTCCAAACGCCAGGGTCGGCCAGAGGCGGGACGCCTTTCGAGTTGGGGCGGTGCAAATAATTAGTGAGTTAGGCGGCGAGCTATATAAACGCGGTCGCTACAAGTGATCACATCGAGAGGGTTTAATAGGCTAGATTGCAGCTCGCATTCCCTGCATTAGCCTTTAACCGGGTGGCCTAGTTCGGCACGACTAGGCCACCCGCTTTTTATGTTTCTGACGCCACGCCTGTCCTCTTCCCTCAGTCCAAACTTTAGTCAGCCTCAACAACCTTTCCCCTGCCTTGACCATCTGAGAAACCGGACGCTATAGTCGCAGTGGTTGTTTCGCGGGTGCGTTGTTCGACGCGTCTTGGCGCACCCGGACGAGACTCTGCCGCAGGTACTCAAACATGCTTCCCCCCGCTTCAAAAGGTATTCACATGAAAAAATTGTTGTGCCCCGTGCTGGCTCTGGCCTTCGCGCTCATGTTGTCCGCCGCTGCCGTCACGGCGCAAACTCCGGCCAAAGCGACGACAGCCGCGAGTGTTGCCGCTCAACCGGACGCGCGCCTGTTTCCTCTTGAGGACGTGCGCGCCGGGATGAAGGCGCGTGCGTGGACGGTCTTCGCGGGGACGGAGGCGCAGGAGTTCGGCGTGGACATCATCGGCGTGCTGCCGGGTTTCCCCGCGCCGCGCCAGTCCGCGATCATCGGTCGCCTGACGGGCGCGAACGCAGAGAAGACGGGCGTCTTCGCAGGCATGTCCGGCTCGCCCGTCTACATTGACGGCAAACTCGTCGGCGCAATCGCGTTCAGCTTCCCGTTCTCGAAAGAGCCGATCTGCGGCATCACGCCGATCAAGCAGATGATTGATATCTTCGAGCGGCAACAGGGAACCGCGGCACGCAACGGCGGCGCGTCGCGCACGATGTCTTTCGCCAAACTCGCCTCGACCGACTGGCAGACCGACTGGCCGAAACCCGCCGTCTCGGGCGGCACGTTCGCCGCGCCCGTCGCGGCCGGGTCGCCTCTGAACGCTTTGCTCGGTCAGACCATCGCGCCGATTGCGACGCCGCTCGTCTTCAGCGGCATCAGTTCGGAAGCCCTCTCGCTCTACGCGCCGCAACTTCAGGCGAACGGCCTCTTGCCCGTCGCGGGCGTCGGCGGCGCGGCCTCGATCACGCCGCTCGGTAAAGTGACCGACAAGACGCTCCCGCCCGGTTCGTCCGTCAGCGTCCAACTCGTGCGCGGCGACTATTCGCTCGCGGCCTTCGGCACGGTCACGTGGCGCGACAATGATCGCATCTACGCCTTCGGCCACCCGTTCCTCGGCCTCGGCGTCGCCGACATGCCGATGTCCGAGTCGAACGTCGTGACGGTGATTTCGAGCGTCAACAATTCCTTCAAACTCTCTTCGGCGGGTCAGATGGTCGGCTCGATCTCGCAGGATCGCGCGACCGGCATCTACGGCATGCTCGGCCGCGCGCCCAAGATGATCCCCGTCAAGATCAACTTGCACACCAGCCGCGACCGCACCGAGACCTACACCTACGAAGTGGCGAACGACAAGTTCCTGACGCCGATCCTTTTGAACATCACCATCTTCAGCACCATCGGCTCGACCGAACGCGCCCTCGGCGAATCAACCATCTCGCTGCGCGGCCAGATCAACGTCGCCGGGCAGCAGCCGATCAAGATCGAGCGCCGCTTCTCTTCGATGAACGCGGGCGCGCAGGCCGCCGCCTCCGTCGCCGTGCCGATGTCCGCGCTGCTCTCCAGCGGTTTCGACAACGTTGACGTCGGCCAGATCACCTTGGACATCACCTCGACCGACGAACGCATGTCGGGCACGCTCGACCGCATCGCGCTCGACCGCACCGAAGTCACCCGCGGCGAGACGGTGGAAGTGCAGGCTTACGTCCGCACCGATTCGGGCAAGCAGTTCGTGCAGCGCATCCCCGTCAAGATTCCGGCGGACGTGCCGCGCGGCCAACTCGTCCTCTTCGTCGGCGACGGCGGCGCGCTGCAACAGGCGTCGGCCGCGCAGAACTTCGTGCCGCTCGACTTGACCCAACTCGTCGGTGCAATCAACAAGATCAAGAAGAACGACCGGCTCTACGTCAAACTCTTCCGCGTCACTTCGGGGGCGGTCATCGGCACGGACGAGATGCCGAATTTGCCGCCCTCCGTCGTCGCCACGCTAAACAGCGACCGCACCTCCGGCGGCTTCACGCCGACCGCGCTCTCGCCCCTGGCCGAGCAGGAACTCCCGCCCGCCGAGTTCGTCATCGAAGGCCAACAACTGATCGCCATCAACGTTATCCGCTGACGGCGAAGCGCAAGGTAAGTTGAAAGAGGCGAGAGTCGGACACTCTCGCCTCTTTGCTTTTTCGCAAGGTTGAAAACTGCCACCAGCTTTATTTCTTCCAGCCTATGAACAGAAAACGACGCTCCGACTCAGGCATCTTGACGGCCATGTAACCGCGCAAGGTTTGATCCGCGTCCATCAGCGCGTCAAGCGAGTCGCCGCCGAAAAATAACAGTCGCGCGGCGGGCGGCGACCACTCGACGAGGCGCGGGTACATCGCCATAAAACATTCGAGCGCGCGGCAAGTGACGACTTCACACGCGGGCGCTTTCGTCTGCTCGAACCTGTGCGCGACGACGCGCGCCCTGTCTTGAAGTCCGAGTTTACTAATCGCTTCGCGCAGGTAGACGGCCTTCTTCGTCGAGGCTTCGACGAGCGTCGCGCTCACGTCGGGGCGTGCGACGAGGCAGGGGATGATCGGCAGGCCGCCCCCCGAACCCACGTCGCACACGCGCGCGCCGTCCGGCATGTGCTCGACGGCCGTGAGCGATTCGAGCACGTGCCGCGTCGCAAACTCGTTGGGCGAACACGGCGCGACCAGATGCAGCCGCGCGTTCCACTTCGACAGGTGCTCGTAATAGTCGCCGAGCCGCGCCCGCTCCGCCGCGCCGAGCGCGACGCCGTAGCGCGCGGCGTGCGTCTCAAGTGTCTCGTTGAATGTTTCGAGGGGCATCGTCATCTCGCGTACCGGGTGGATAAAATACTGCCGCCTGGGTTAGCTTAGCGGAACTTCAAATTTCATGCACCGGGATCAAAGATCAGAATGAGCGAACGCTTAAGCGCAGAGCACGAACAACTCGGCAAGTTGGCGACGGAGATCATCGCGCGTTACGCGCGCACGCTCGACGCGGCGCGCGTCTGTTCCGATGCCGCGCCCACCGACCTCGAAAAGATGTTCGACGAGCCGCTCCCACTCGAAGGCACGGACGCGCCCGAACTGTTCCGACGCTTCGAGCGCGAGGTCGTGCCGCACGCGATGAACATTCCCAGCCCACGCTACTACGGCCTGTTCAACCCGACGCCGCTGCCCGTCGCCGTCTGGGCTGACGCGCTCGCTTCGGCCATCAACCAGAACGGCGCGGCGTGGCGCAATTCGCCCTCGGCGAGCGTCATCGAGTCGCGCGTGCTCGGCTGGCTCTGCGAAATCGTCGGCTACGGCGCGGGGAGTTTCGGCACGCTCACGAGCGGCGGGTCGGAGGCGAACTTGATCGCGCTCAAGTGCGCACGCGACCGCGCCGCAGACTTCGTGCGCGACCACGGCCTGCGCGCCGCGCCTTTGAACGCGAGCCGGGATGACGGTCAAGTTGATAGTCAAATTAGTAGTAACGCGGCGCACGCGACGGCGGGCAACATGATCGTCTACGCGTCGGATCAGTGCCACTACTCATTCGTCAAGAGCGTAGACATCCTCGGCCTCGGCCGCGAGAACTTGCGGAAGGTCGCGACGGACGCGCGCTTCCACATTCGCACGGACGCGCTGCGCCGCGAGATCGAGCGCGACCTGGAAGCGGGCAACTTGCCCGTCTGCATCGCGGGCGCGGCGGGCGCAACCTCGACCGGCGTCATCGACCCGCTCGACGAACTCGCAGACCTCGCGCGCGAATACAAACTCTGGTTTCACGTTGACGGCGCATACGGCGGCTCGCTCGCGATGTCGGAAAAATACAGACACCGGCTGCGCGGCATCGAGCGCGCGGATTCTGTGACGATTGACCCGCACAAGTGGATGTTCGTGCCGTTCGCGGCGGGCGCGGTGCTCGTGCGCGAGGGCGGCGGCGTGCTGCGCGACGCGTTCGACATCACGCCGGAATATTTGAGCGAGGAGCGCGGCGGCGGCGAAGACGTGCCGTTCGACTTCTTCCGCTACGGCCAACTCGGCACGCGCCGCTTCAACGCGCTCAAAATCTGGTTCGCATTGAAAACGCTCGGCACGCGCGGTTACGCAGAGATCATCGAACGGCAGATCGAACTCACGGAGTATTTCGCCGCGCGCATCGGCGCGCTCGAAGAGTTTGAGTGCGTCGGCGAGGTCGAGACGGCTGTGTGTTGCCTGCGCTTCGTCCCCAAGGAGATGCGTGATGCGAAAGGAGAAGAACTCGACGCCTTGCAACGCGAATTGCAGGGGCGCATCGAACGTAGCGGCGAGGCGTGGTTTTCGACCACGGTGCTCGAAGGGCGGCGCGCGCTACGCGTGAACGTCAACAGCTTCCTGACGGAGCGGCGTCACATGGATGATCTGTTAGAATTGCTCCGCCGCGAAAGCAGAGAAGTGTTGAAAGCGAGAAAGACTCTATGAGAGTTGTGAGAGTTGGCAAAAAATTGAGCCTTGTAAGTAAGCTGGCATTGGGTGCGTTGGCCTGTTCACTCCTGTGTCCTGCGGTCGGCGCGCAAGTGCGACGCGGCGCGTTGAAAGCGACGGCGGCGAAGGCGAACGCCGACGCGCGCTCGCGGCCGGAGATCAAGTCGCGCGCGGAGTTCGACGCGCTCGCCCGCATCAACACGGACGCGGGCTACCCGCTGCCGCACGTCATGTACGTTATTGATCGCAAAGACAAGAACAAAATTTACTACGTCAACTCGAAGCGTTACCGCTTCCACAAAGATTTCGTCAACGGCACGTACCTCTCGCTCGAACGCGGGCGCGAGTTTTTCGAGAACAACTATCTCAAGCCCAACCGCCGCTTCATCCTCGGCACGCTCGCCTACCAGACGCCGCTCGCGCGCTGGACGTTCGAGTTCTGGGAAGGCGACCTGATCCCCACGGAGCAGATCAAACTCGTGGGCGAGACGATCAACCGCACCTTTTACGAGCGCGTCGCTTTCAAGCCCAACTCGATCAAGCAGGACGAAGCCTCGGCCAACATCAATGGACTCGAACGCGTCTCCCAGAGCGAGATCGCGCGCGAGCAGGAGTATCAACCGCTCAACGTGGCGCGGGGCTTGGGTCGCATCCACATCATCAGGAAGCTGGACGAGCACGTCGAGATCGGGTTCAACGAAATACTCGTGCTCGACGAAGTGCCGGTGACGCTGCCGCCCGTCGCCGGGATCATCACGAGCCAACCTTCGACGCCGCTCTCGCACATCAACCTGCTCGCCAAGTCGTGGGGCGTGCCGAACGCCTACGTGAAAAACGCCGCCGAGTTGTTCAAGGAGTATGACGGCTGGTGGGTCTCGTTCGAGACGAAGGCGGGCAAGTTTGAGATCAAGCGCGCCGACAACAACGCGCTCGGCGAATACCAGCGGCGGCTCAAGGAGCGTCGCGACATCATGACGCCGCGCTTCGACCTCGCGGAGCGGCGGCTGGCCGATCTCCGGCAGCAGCGCGCGCGGATGGCCGACGCCTACGGCGCGAAGTCTGCGAACCTCGGCGAAGTCGCCAACGCGCGCCTGCGCGGCATCACCGTGCCGAACGGTTTCACGATCCCGATCTACTATTACGACGAGTTCGTCAAAGCGAACGCGCTCGAAGAACCCATCGCAGAGATGTTGGAGGATCAGAAGTTCGTCCACGACCCGGCCTACCGGCGCGAACGCCTCGCGGAGATGCGTGCGCGCATTCAGGCGGCGACGTTCGACGCGAAGTTGCGCGCCGAAATCTTGAAGCGCGTGCGCGCGGAGTATGCGGGCAAGGGTTTGTTCGTGCGCAGTTCGACGAACGCGGAAGACTTGCCGAAGTTCAACGGCGCGGGGCTGTATGCGACCGTGCCGAACGTGAAAGATGAGGAGAAGTTGATCGAGGCCGTCAAGACGGTCTGGGCGTCGGTCTGGAATTTTGAAGCCTACGAGGCGCGCGAGCGTGCGGGGATCGATCACTTGAAAGTTTACCCGGCGGTGCTCATACAGGAAGGCATCAACGCCGACAGCGCGGGCGTCATGATCACGACCGACCCTTACGACGACACCAACCCGGAAGGCATCTACATCAGCGCGAAGCGCGGCCTCGGCATCAAAGTGGTCGAAGGCAAAAAGATCGCGGAGCAGATCATCTTCCGCCCGCGTTCACAGGCCGTGCGTGTGTTGACGCGCTCGGACGAAGAGAGCCTCTTGACGTTTGACGGCGAGGGCGGCGTCAAAGAGATTCCGATCAGCGGCGAGCGCGCCGTCCTGACGGACGCGACGGTGCGTCGCCTCGCCCGCGCCGCGTCTTTGATCAAACGCGTCTTCCGCGGGCGCGAGCAGGACATCGAGTGGGTCTTCTACGGCGGCCAAGTCTACATCGTGCAGTCGCGTCCATACATCGCGGGAAGCTGAAAGGGCAGTGACGAGTGACAAGTGACAAGTTAGAATCAAGCGCTTGTCTTTTCTTGTCACTTGTCACTCGTCACTTAAATAAAGATGAATCACATGCGAGTCTTTGCGGGTCTGTCGAGTTTGGTGTGTATGTTGTTGCTGTGCGGCGCGTGCGGTAAGAGCGCGTCGCCGGGCGTGAACGTGAACGGCGGAGCGACGTCGGCCAACACCGATGCGGCGGCGTCGCCGGGCGGCAACGCGCCGGGTAATGCGGGCGGGCAGGAGTTGGACACGTCGAAACTGGACGCGGAGATCGCGCGGCTCGAACAGCAGGCGGAGAAAGACCCGGACGACGACACGGCGCTCGGCGCGCTGGCCGATGCCTACGTCAAACGCGGCCGCGCGCTGCACGAAGCTCGGCGCTTGCCGGACGCCCTGCGCGATTATCAGAGCGCGCTGCGGTACAGCCCCGACCACGAAGAGGCTAACCTTCGCGTCGCGCAGATCACGCAGGAGATCGGGGCGGAGCCGCACGCCGAAGACGGCAAGCCCGTCGCCGTCCCGGCCAAACCGGGAAATGAAAATTAATGCGGATTTCGGATTGCGGAATGCGGATTGAAAAGCAAAACGCTTCAGAAAGAAGCTCTTGTTTTTAATCCGCATTCCGCAATCCGAAATCCGAAATCGAGAGGTGCTGTGAATGGCTGAGAGCGTGTTTGTTGGCGGGTTGCTGGCGGGGCGCGTCGCGTTTGTGACGGGCGGCGGGACGGGCATCACGGGCGGAGTGGCGCGCGCTCTGTCCGAGGCGGGGGCGCGGGTCGCGCTCGTCAGCCGGAAGTTGGAGCACCTTGAACCGGCGGCCGAGTTGATTCGCGCGGCGGGCGGCGAGGCTCTGGCCGTCGCGTGCGACGTGCGGCAGCCGGAAGAGGTCGAGCGCGCCGTCGCCGCCACGGTCGAACGCTTCGGCGGGTTGGACATCGTAGTCAACGGCGCGGCGGGAAACTTCCTCTGCGCGGCCGAGGAGCTTTCGCCGAACGGCTTCGGCACGGTCGTTGACATTGATCTGAAAGGCACGTTCAACGTCTGCCGCGCCGCGTTCGGCGAGTTGAAAAAGCGCGGCGGCTCGATTCTGAACATCAGCGCGACGCTGCATTACGTGGGGACGCCGTTCCAACTCCACGTCTCGGCGGCGAAGGCGGGCGTGGACGCGCTGACGCAAAACCTCGCGGTCGAGTGGGGGCGTTACGGCATCCGCACGAACGCCATCGCGCCCGGCCCCATCGAAGACACGGAAGGGATGAAGCGCCTGCTGCCGCCCGCGCTCAAAGAGAAACTGCAACGGCGCATCCCGGTCGGCCGCTTCGGTCGAATCCGAGACATCGAGCAGACGGCGGTCTTCCTCTGTTCCGACGCCGCCTCTTTCATCAACGGCGCG
>JAUZFQ010000240.1 GCA_030838445.1 Pyrinomonadaceae bacterium
CGAGATAATGAAACTCGTGGGGCGCGTGGCGGGGACGAATTTGCCGGTGCTGATCTCGGGCGAGTCGGGGACGGGCAAAGAGGTGGTGGCGCGCGCGATCCACCGTCGCAGCCAGCGCGCGGCGAGCGCGTTCGTCGCCGTTAACTGCGGCGCGATCCCGGCCGAGTTGATCGAGTCGGAACTGTTCGGGCACGTGCGCGGATCGTTCACGGGCGCGACGATGGACAGGCGCGGGCTGTGGCAGGAAGCGCACCTTGGCACGATCTTCCTCGACGAGATCACCGAGACAACGCCCGCCTTTCAGGTGAAACTTTTGCGCGCCTTACAGGAGGGCGAGATTCGCCGCGTCGGCTCGAACCACACGCTGCAAGTTGACGTGCGCGTGATCGCCGCCACCAACCGCGACGTGGACGGCGAGATGCGCGATGGGCGTTTCCGACAGGACTTGCTCTATCGGCTCAACGCCGTGACGCTGCACCTGCCCCCCTTGCGCGCGCGCAGCGAAGACATCATGCCGCTCGCGCGTCGCTTCGCCGAGCGGTCGAAGCGCGCGGGCGAGCGTCCCGTCAGCTTCTCGCGCGAGGCCGTGGCGATTCTGGAAAACTACCGCTGGCCGGGGAACATACGCGAACTGGAAAACTCCATCGTGCGCGCGACCGCGCTCTGCGACGGCATCGTGCGCCCCGAAGACTTGCCCGAACGCATCAGCAGTTCATCAGCCGAGCCGCCGTCGCCGCAAATTCAGGAAGCCGTGCCGACGCCGACGACGGCGGCCAACGCGGGCGACGGCGAAGAGGAGTTGCTCTCGCTTTCCGAACTCGAATGCCGCCACATTCACCGCGTGCTCGAACGCACGCACGGCAACAAGCAGGCCGCCGCGCGCGTTCTCGGCATTGACCGCAGCACCCTCCAACGCATGATCAAGCGGCACAATCTGGACGAAGTTAAAACGGACGGCGCGGAGAGACGGAATGATGAGGTATGAAGGGGAAGCGTCCGTTGTCAGTAGTCCGTTGTCAGTTGTTCCGATCCGTCTTTAGCAACTTGTGTGATTGTCACATGCAACTGACAACTGACCACGGACAAAGAACATCTCCGCGTTCATCATTCCGCGTTCATCGTTTCTTCAATGCAGCGTGCGGACGTATTTGACGAGGCGCACCCATTCGTCGTCGGCCATCTCGGTGACGCGGACGCCGATGAGGTAGCCGCGTTCGGAGGGCGACGGCGGGAGTTGTTCGTAGCTGACGGGCGTGGCGTGTATCTCGACGCGGCCGGAGGGCAGGTAGAGCGTGACCAACAACGGGCTGCCGATGGCGCGCGCGAACTCGTCGCCGATGCGCAGCGTGGGGACGACGAAGGCAAGTCCGGTTTCGCTGATGTTGCGCGTGCGGCCGACGAGCCGGAGCGTGCGTGACGTGTGGAGGGCGACAGTTGGGGAGGCGGGGTCGTGGTTCGCGCCGGAGGGTTCGCGTGCGGGGAGTAGGAATGAGAGGCGCGCGTCGAGTTGCGCGTCGCGGCGTGCGGCGCGTCGCGGCTCGCCGCTCTGGTCGGCCTGATTAAGCCGCCACGGTTGATTCGTCGCGCCCACTGCTATTGCTCGCCTCCTGTTGACGGCGGGAAACTTCCCGCGCGATTGCCGCGATCTGTTCGATGGTGAACGGCTTCGCCACCACCCAATCAACCCCCGCCGCCTTCTGCGCGTTCGAGCCGACGGCCTCGCCCCAGCCCGTGATGATCGCGAGCGGGATGCGCGCGTCGCGCTCGCGCACCGCCCGCGCCAGTTCCCAACCGCTCATGCCCGGCAAACCCACGTCCATCAGGACGGCGGCGAACCCGCCCTCCGCGAACAGCGCGAGCGCGTCGCGCCCGCTCCCGGCCACGGACACTTCGTGCCCTTCCGCTTCCAGTATGTCGCGCAGCAGATCGCGCACCGATTCCTCGTCGTCAACGACGAGAAACTTCGTGCGGAACGATTCGGGGACGGCCACGGGCGCGGGCTGCGTCGCACTCGCCTGCGGCTTCGCGGCGTTCTTCACAGACGGCAGCGTGATGCGGAAACTCGTGCCGTGCCCCGTCTCGGAGTCCACCTCAACCGTCCCCTCGTGGCGGCGGATGATGCCGTAAGAGACGGCGAGGCCAAGCCCCATGCCCGTCTTGCCCTTCGTCGTGAAGAACGGATCGAAGATGCGCGAGCGCACGTCGTCGCTCATGCCCGTGCCGGTGTCGGTCACGGAAATTTCCACCGCCTCGCCCGCCTCGCGCGTCGCCAGCGTGAGCGTACCGCCCGCGGGCATCGCGTCAACGGCGTTGAAGACCATGTTGACTAAAACTTCGCGCAACTCCGACTCGTCGCCGAGCACCAGAGCCTTCGAGCTGATCTTGAGTTCGAGGTTGATGTGGACGCTCGCGGCCTCTGCGTGATCCTTCCAGCGCGGGCGCGTGATCTCGCTCACGTCGAGGAGCAGTTGATCCACGGCGACGGGCGAGAAGGCGTGGTCGCGCCGCTGGCGCGCGAAGTCCTGTATGCGCTTGATGGTCTTCGCGCCGTCCTTCGCGGTCTTGATGATGATCTGTAAGCCGCTCTCGATCTTGGACGGGTCGCTGGTGTTCAAAAGCAACTGCGCGCGGCCGAGGATGCCCGCGAGCGTGTTGTTGAAGTCGTGCGCGACGCCGGAAGCGAGTTCGCCGAGCGCAGAGAGTTTTTCAATTTGTGAATACTGCTCGCGGATGCGCTCCTGTTCGGCGATGTAGTGCGAGAGTTCTTCGACGTGGCGCTCGGCCTGCTCGGTCTGCGCCTTCGCGGCCTCGGCGCGCGACGCCGCCTCCGCCTCCGCCTTCGCCGAGGCCGCCGTCACTTCGAGGTTCTTGAGATAAGTGCGATAGGTCAGGTAGATGCTGGCGACGATGGGCGTCGTGGCGACGATGGCGTAAGGGCCGAACATGCCGATGAGCTTCGCCGTGATGACGGCGACGGACGCGCCCGCGAAATATGTGATCGAAGGCCACAGGCAGTTGCTGCTCCAGACCTGCCAGATGGACTGGTCGTGTTTCAACCCCTGCGCCGTCGCGGCGAACAGCGAGTTGCAAACGTGCTGGACGAAACCCATGATGCAGACGGCGACGAGGAAGTTGATCGAAAAGTCGCCGTGCGTCAGGTTGATCACGTCGCCGAAGTAGAGGCGCAGGACGTAGAAGGTGACGAAGGTCGAGACGGCGAGTTGCGCGGTGTTGTAAGCGAGCGTGAGCGGCTTGCGGCTGATCAGGCGCGACGACCAGAAGCCGTCAATCGCGGCGAGCAGGATGGCGGTCTCGCCGCCGTAGAGGAGCATCGCGAGGAAGATGAACGTCTCGGAGACGGTCATGCGCCCGTTGACGCCCGGCAGCGGCACGGCGATGTTCGACGTAATGACGGTGGCAATGGCGAGCAGGATGAAGAGCAGATCGAGTTGCGCGAGCGGCAGATGGGAGGCCGAGTAAGCGCACACGGCCGCGCCCACGACGATGACCGACCACATGAAGAATTTAGCGAACCGCTGTCTGTTCATCGCGCCGCGCTCCGGTTGCCGTCAGTTGCTCTCTCCCGCCTTGGGCTGCAAGAAGATGGTGTCGTAGCAGGCGCGCAGTTTGTAGCCGGCGTTGAAGAAGAATGCTTGAGCGTCTTTGTTCTGTTCGTTGACGAGCAGGCACAGCGTCGCGGTGCGCGCGAGCAGGAGTTGGGCAAGTTCGGACATCGCGCGACGGCCGTAGCCCTTGCGGCGTTCGCCGGGGTTGACGTAGACGGCTTCGAGGTAGATGTAGCCGGGCACTTCCGCCATGATGTCGGCCTTGAAGATCAAACGCCCCTCTTCGAGCCACACCCAGACGCGCCCCATCTCGATGCGCCGCGCGAGCCGCGCCCGGAAACCTTCGGGGTCAACTTCCAGCGGGTTGACGCCGCTCTCTTCGCAGGCCATCGCCGCGTTGATGACGGCCAACTCTTCGAGGTCGCCCGCCGTCGCCGGGCGCAAGACGGTCGCCCCGGCCACGGTCTCGACCGGCCAACGCAGTTCGAGGAAGAGTTCGCGGCAGATGCGGCGCGGCTGCTGACCGCCCTGTTCGTAGTGCGCCCAGAAGTTTTCGATCTTCTCTTGATCGCCGAGGATGAGGTGGGCGCGCACTTCGCGTGCGAGCCGCGCGAAGGCCGCTGAGGCGCGGTCAGTGCGCGCTTCGACGACCATCGCGTGGCCGATGAGCGCGACGCCTTCGAGTTGACCGTCGGCGTCGCGGCAGCCGTAGAGCGTGCCGCGGTTCAAGGGACTCTCGATGCCGTTATCGTTGATCAGACCGCACAGGAAAATGGTGTCAACCGAGCGCGGCGCGAGGAAGTCGAGAACTTCCTGCGTGTGCGCTGCCGCGAGCGGTTGGACGCTGGGGGGCGGCACGTAGGCCGTGGAGATGGGGGTCTCGACGGCGGCGGCTTTTTCTAAGCTGGCTGAATGGGGCATATC
Organism: Pyrinomonadaceae bacterium; assembly: GCA_030838445.1. Taxonomy (GTDB): domain Bacteria; phylum Acidobacteriota; class Blastocatellia; order Pyrinomonadales; family Pyrinomonadaceae; genus JAIVJZ01. The sequence goes on from JAUZFQ010000240.1 coordinate 4,491, forward strand.
GAATCTCCTTTGAGTCTAATCCTTTGTTACGGCTGAGAGGCGGTGCGAGGCCGTGCAATAATAGTCACTCAGTAATTCAAAGTAGTCAGTAGTCAGTGCAGTCAACGCCCGTGTCCACTTCCGACTGCATCGCCGAAGTTAAATCCCCGCTGGCTCTTGCTGATTGCGCCTGCGCGAGGGCATCGCCGCGCAGGATGTTATCGCCATAGACCACGCCGTCGCCATAGACCACGCCGTCGCCATAGACCACACCGTCGCCGTAGACCACGCCGTCGCCGAATAACGTGTTGACGCCGAGGAACGGGCTGCCGTTTCCGAGGACGCCGCCGTCGCTCGTCAACACGCTGTCGCCGTAGACGACGCCGTCCGTGAGCAGGAGCGAATCGCCGTAGACGACGCCGTCGCCGTAGACCACGCCGTCGCCGTAGACGACACCGATGCCGTAAAGCTTCTGATACTTGAGAACGAGGTTTGCGCCGGTGGCATAGGTGCGACCCATGATCAGACCTTGCGACCAGTTGAAGGTGTGTCCCGCGATGGTCGTCTGCGGCGCGAGTTGCGCGCCCGAAGTCAGGAGCGGCGCGCCGAGCGGGGTGAAGACGGAGAGGTCTGTGCGAACGGCTCTCGCGAGACGGACTGCGCCCTCGACGTTGAGTTGACCCGCGCCCTGCTCCAACATGTTGAAGCCGGAAAGGGGCTGTGCGGTGTACATCAACAGCAGCTTGACGAGGTTGGGCGTCAAGCGCGGGTTAGCTTGCAACAAGAGGGCAGCAGCACCGGCGGCGACCGGCGTCGCCATCGAAGTCCCGCTCATGTACATCATCCGGCGGTTGTCGGCGGTGCTGACATCGGCGTCCAACTCCGGGTTCTGCCGCACGAGATAGTTGTAGTCCGACTCGGCGAAGATGACACGGTTGCCGGGCGCAACCACGTCGGGCTTGATCAGGCTGTCGTAGCGTCTCACGCCGCTCGCGTCAGTCCACGAACTGCGCGTCGGGCCACGCGAACTGTAGGTCGCCACCGTGTCGTCGCCGCGCGCGTCCGTGCCGTAGCTGTTCGACGCACCGACCGTCAGCGCCGAAGGCTCGTTGCCCGGCGAGTGAATCTGGCCGTAGATTTTTTGACCAGAATTGTTCCGCCCGTTGTTGCCCGCGGCGGCGACCACCACCACGCCCGCGTCCACCAGACGACGCACGGCGCGGCAGACGGGATCGTTCTTATAGGATTCGACGGCGGGCGAGCCGAGGCTCAGATTGACGACGCGGATGTTGTAGAACGCGCGGTTGAGCAGCACCCAGTCGAGCGCGGCGAGCAGGCCGGAAGTCGTGCCTTGCCCGCGCGAGTTGAGCACGCGCAGGTTGATGAGTTGCGCGTTCGGCGCGATGCCGACGTACTGCGCACGCGAGATGCGGCCGTTACCGGCGGCGGCCGAAGCGACGTGCGTGCCGTGGCCGTAAGGATCGTCTGTGCGCCCCTCGCCCGTGAAGTCGCGGCTGAGGACGACGCGCAGTTTGTTCTTCTTGTCCAGAAACGAGCGGTGGTCGAGGTCGAGTCCGGAATCGAGCACGGCGATGCCGACGCCCGTGCCGTCCAGCCCCGAATTGTTCGAGCTGTGCGAGTCGCGCGCCGCGTCCGTGCCGGTCGTCTCGGAGACGTGCCCGGCCGGGAAAGTTTCCAGATCGGGCGAGACATAGCGCAGTTCGCCGCGCGCGGCCAGTGCCTTGATCGAGCGCGCGGGCAGTTCGACGGCGCGCGCGTTGAGCTTCGCGAATTTGCGCGTCGTGCGCGCGCCGGAGCCTTGCAGGAACAGGTCGAAGGCCGCGCCCGCCTGCTCGTTCAGTTGCACGATCACCTTCACGCGCTCGTTCAGCTTGCGCTTGGTGCGCGTCGCGTCGAGCAACTCCGACGAGACCTTGTCGGCGACGCGCTCGGCGTCGTGCTCGACGGCCGGTGCGCTAGCCCCCGCGTTCGCGCGTGACGCCGGGGCAGCGGCAACGACGGGCGCAGTTGGCAGTTGGTTAACTAGCAATGCGATCAGCAGCAGCGGTAATGCGAGCCGCTTGATGGCAAGGGAAGATTGCGAGTAGTTCACCTGACTCCTCCTTTGAGGCAAGGCAGAGAGCGGCAGCGAACTGTATCGGGAGTCGCCGCTCCTCGTCTCTCACTCAATGTGGATCGCTCTAAAACCCTTCGAGCATGGAAAGATATAGCTCCGCGTTCGACTCTCGGAGAGAGAGCCGGCCAGACAAATCGCGAGGGAAAATTGATAAGGATGAGAAGCGACGTGACTGACTGCGCGGCACTATCTCAAACTTCCAGCGCCGTTGTCAACGTCGGACGGCGACTTTTCTCAACGCATCGCAGGCGTGTCGTCGCCGTTCACTCTCACCGACTGCGCCCGCAGGCGCGCATCGCCGACGATGATTCCGTCGCCGATGACAATGCCGTCGCCGACAATAATCCCGTCGCCGACGATGATTCCGTCTCCGATGACGATGCCGTCGCCGAGCAACAATCCCGTGCTCAGAAAGATCGTCCCGTCCGCCAGCGACGTGCCGCCGCTGCTCGTTAAAATGTTTTCTCCGAGCGTGAACGCGCCCGACATCTTCGACGCGTTGACGAACTGCTCGTTCGCCGTCTCGGTCACGGCGTCGCCGAGCAGCGCGCCCGCGCCGTAAACTTTTTGATACCGCTCGATCAGATCGAGACCCGTCGCGTAAGTGCGATTGAGGATCAGACCTTGCGACCAGTTGACGCGCCCGCCCGCGATCTCGTCGAAGGGCGCGGGCGACTCGTTAGACACGAGGAGCGGCGCGCCGAGCGGGGTGAAGACGGAGAGGTCTGTGCGAACGGCTCTCGCGAGACGGACAGCGCCCTCGACGTTGAGTTGACCCGCGCCCTGCTCCAACATGTTGAAGCCGGAGAGCGGTTGGGCGGTGTACATCAACAGCAGCTTGACGAGGTTGGGCGTCAAGCGCGGGTTGGCTTGCAAGAGCAGGGCAGCAGCACCGGCGGCCACGGGTGTCGCCATCGAAGTCCCGCTCATGTACATCATCCGGCGCGCGGCGTTTGCGCTGACGCCCGCGTCTAGTTCCGGGTGATCCGTCACGATGCGGTTGTTCAGGGCTTCCGCCCAGACGACGCGGTTGCCGGGCGCGACCAGATCGGGCTTGACGAGGTTGTCGTAGTGGCGCACACCGCTCGCGTCCGTCCACGAACTGCGCGTCGGGCCGCGCGAACTGTAGGTCGTCACCGTGTCGTCGCCGCGCGCGTCCGTGCCGTAGCTGTTCGACGCGCCGACGGTGATAGCCGAAGGCTCATTGCCGGGCGAATGGATGCGGCCGTAAATTTTCGTGCCGTCGTCGGCCTTCCCGTCGTTGCCCGCGGCGGCGACCACCACGACGCCCGCGTCCACCAGACGACGCACGGCCTGACACACCGGATCGTTCACGTAAGAATCAACGGCCACGCCGCCGAGGCTCAAATTGACGACGCGGATGTTGTAAAGCGTGCGGTTGTTCAAGACCCAATCGAGCGCGGCGAGCAGGCCGGAGGTCGTGCCCGTGCCGTCCGAGCCGAGCACGCGCAGGTTGATGATGTCGGCGTTCGGGGCGAGTCCCTGATACGCGCCCTGCGCGACGAGGCCGTTGCCTGCGGCGGCCGAAGCGACGTGCGTGCCGTGGCCGTAAGGATCATCGGTGCGCCCCTCGCCCGTGAAGTCGCGGCTGGCGGAGATGCGGCTGAAGCCGAGCGCGTCCCTGAACGAGACGTGATTCGCGTCGAGGCCGGAATCGAGGACGGCGATGCCGACGTTCGAGCCGTCGAGCGTGGTGGTGGTTGTCGTCAGGCCGAAGAGCGCGGTTGAAGTTTGCGTGCGCACGTCGTCCGCGCCGGTCGTCGCCGCGACGTGGCCGGAGGAGGCGATGCGGCGGTCGAGCGAGACGTAGCGCACCTCTTTGCGCGCGGCCAGAAGTTCGGCGGCGCGCGGCGGCAGGGTGACGAGGCGCGCGTTCAATTTCAAAAACTTTTTGAGGGCGACGCCGCCCACGTCCTGCAACAGCGAGCCGAGCAGACCGCCGCCGCCCGCGTCCTCGTTAAACTGGACGATGACGCGCAGGTGCGTGCGATCCCCCGTCGTGCGGAGCGCTTCGCGCAGGTCGGAAGACATCTTCTCGGCGGGCGGCACGGACGCAGAAGAAGAGCGCGTGTGTGCGTTCGCCACGACGGCGGGCGAGCGCAGCCCTGCACACGGCGCGAGCATGAGCGCGCAGAGGGTGAGCCACATGGAGACCGTGCGGAAATGCTTAACGATTGTCACCTGCTCCTCCTCTGCCGGATGCGTCAACGGTTCGCTGGTCGGTGTGGCTCTAGCCGGGGCGGCGTTCTCTTTAGTGCTGGCGTCCTCTGCATCTGTGCAATAGGCGTACCTCGCGGTGCGCGTTTTTCCGGCAGCGGCGAAACCGCATGCGCCGCGCACGACAAGACTTAAAGCGACTTCTGAGGTGACGCGCCGCGCGCCGGACGGCGACCGGCGTATGTTGCTGATGTGGAAGAGGAAGGACGGCGCGTGTGTGAAACGGCGTCTGACAGCACGCCGCCTGAACATCGTTTGGCATGCAAAAAGGCTCGACTCGATTCATTACAAGGACAACAAAGTCGGCGCGGAAAATGAGACGCAAAATGCGGCGTCGGCGCGGATCATGCCGTGGCGATTTGCGGCGTGATGACGGACGCTATTTTTCCGTCTTCGCTGCGACGGCAAACGTGCGCGCAAGCGGTTGCGCGTCGCCGTCCCTTGGCGCGTGACGAATAAGGAAGTTTGCGTTCAAGGCTTGCGACCTTTGAGTTGCGTCAAAGCATTAACTCCGGCGGCGGGGGCGCGCGTTCGGGACGCACGTTTGCGCCGCTGGCCGCGCACGCTTTGCACGGTGGCCAAAACTTGGCACGACTCTTGCGAACGAGAGGCGTGCGACCCTCCCCGCTTGAATAGATTTCGTTCAACCCGATCTCTTTAAGTCAACCGGATTTTTGGCCGGAAGCGCGCCCCCATTCGCGGGCGGCGCGACTGCCGGGGGCGGTAGTTTCTCTCGAAGGGCGGCCTGACATGACCGAACACACACACAACAGAGGGCGTCTCCTCATCGCCGACGACGACCCGGAGATCAGGAACATCTTGCAGGAACTTTTGTGCGGCAACTACAACTACGACTGTCGCGCGGTCGGTTCGGCCGAAGAGGCGCTCGCGCTGCTCCGCGCGTCGAAGTTTGATCTCGTCATCAGCGACATCAACATGGAAGGGATGAGCGGCCTTGAGATGATCCCGCACGTGCGCGAGATCGCGCCGGAGACCGTGATCATTATGGTCAGCGGCGCGCAGACCATCGAGTACGCCATCGAAGCCCTGCGCGCAGGGGCGTTCGACTACGTGACGAAACCTTTCGATTTGCGCCACGTCGAGGTGGCCGTCGAACGCGCGCGCCAGCATCACGAACTGCTGCGCAGCAAACGCCGTTACGAAACCTTCCTCGAAGAGTCCATCAAACTACGCACGAAGGAACTGGCGCACGCCCTCGCCTCGCTCGAAGACGCCTATCGCACCACTCTGAAAGCCCTCGCCGCCGCGTTGGAGACACGCGACACGGACACGCACGGCCACTCGGAGCGCGTCGTCAGTTTCAGTCTGCGTCTGGGGCGCGAGTTGAAGTTGGACGAGGAGGGCTTGCGTTCGCTTGAGTTCGGCGCGCTCCTGCACGACATCGGCAAGATCGGCATCCCCGACATGATCCTGCGCAAGCCCGCCGCGCTCTCCGACGAGGAGTGGCTGACGATGCGGCGACACCCCGCGCTCGGCCAGCAGATTTTGCGCGGCATCGAATTCTTGGAAGGCGCGGCGCGCGTCGTCGGGCAGCACCACGAGAAATGGGACGGGACGGGCTACCCGCTCGGCTTGCGCGCCGAAGAGATCGATCTGAACGCGCGCATCTTCGCCGTCGCCGACGCCTTCGACGCGATGGTCAGCACGCGCGTCTACCGCGCCGGGAAACCTTACGCGGCCGCCGCCGAAGAGTTGGAGCGGCACGCGGGGCGGCAGTTCGACCCGGCGGTCGTCGCGGCCTTCCTGCGCATCCCGCCGTCGGACTGGGAGGAACTGCGCGCCCGCTCGCTTCGTCATCAACGGCCGGAACGCACCGCGACGGCCGCCGTCTCGTCGTCGCCATCGTCGCCGTTGACGGCCGAAAGGTTCTCGCCCTCCGCGACTTCTACGTCCGGCGGCAAAGTCGCCGCGCCGCAGATTCCAGCCGCCAGCCGCATCACGCGCCGCCGCCACGAGGCGCGGACTTTGCGACGCAGCCACCGCCACGCCTGAGCGCACACCGCAGCGGCGCGGACGACAACTTCGAGCCGTCTTTAACTTGAGCCACCTGCAAAGACGAGCGACGGGCGACACCCAAGTGTCGCCCGTCGCTCTTTCAATGTCGCCCGTCGCTCGTTTGTGCGCCCGCACAATTCAAGCGACTCACGGTTAATAATCAAAGCGGCGCGCGGTTAGTAGTCAAAGCGACTCGCGGTTAATAAACGAGACGGCGCGCGGTTAATAATCAAGACGCCTGTGATAGCATCGCTCTCAACTTCCGGCGCGCGTCCGCGAGAGATGTCGGCTGGTGGCGAATGAGTGGCGGCGTGTGACGCGCCGGAGGAGCGGTCGTCTGAAATTTAACCGAAGGGCGAGCGAGTTTAACCGAAGGGCGCAAGCGGGCGCGGGAGTTGGAAGCGAGAGATGAGACCGGAGTTCTCCGCCGAACACGAAGAGACCGGGCGCGCGTGGATTCCGTATTTCGTCCTCGCCGTGACGCTGCTGCTGACGGCCGTCGCCGTGTACTTCGTCGCGCGTGAGGACGTGGCGACCAACCACATGCCCTACGTGTTGGCGGGCGGCCTGATCGTAAGCTTAGTCCTGTTCTGGCTGGCGCGCTCTCAGGCGCGTGCGCGCGCGGCCGCCGAGCGTGCGGCCGCGAAACTCGGCCAATCCGAAGTGCGCTTTCGCACGCTCATCGAGCAGTCGCCGCTGAGCACGCAAATCTTCTCGCCCGACGGGCGCACGCTTCAAGTCAACCGCGCGTGGGAGCAACTCTGGGGCGTGACGCTCGAAACGCTCGGCGACTACAACGTGCTCAAGGACGAGCAACTCGCCGAGAAGGGCATCATGCCTTACCTCGAACGCGGCTTCGCAGGCACGCCCACGCAAGTCCCCGCTATCCTCTACGACCCGGAAGCGAGCATCCCGCACATCACCACAAACGAGAACCCGCAACGCTGGGTGCAGGCGATCATCTACCCGGTGAGAGACGCGGCGGGCGAGATTCGCGAAGTCGTCCTCGTCCACGAAGACATCACCGAGCGCAAGCGCGTCGAAGAGACGCTGCGTTATCAACTCAACCTGACGAGCGCGATCACGACGCACACGGCCGAAGGTCTCTGCCTGCTCGACGCCGAAGGGCGACTCACGCTGATGAACCCCGCGGCCGAGGCGATGCTCGGTTGGACGGAGGCGGAACTCAAAGGGCGCGTCCTGCACGAGGCGGTTCACTACCTCAAGCCCGACGGCTCGCCCTTCCCCCTCTCCGAGTGCCCGCTCGTCGGCGTGCTCAACCGGAGTGAGACGGTCGCAAACTGCGAAGACGTGTGGGTGCGCCGTGACGGCACGCTGCTCCCGATCTTCTGTTCGTGCGCGCCGATTGTGGTGGACGGCAAAGTGACCGGCGCGGTGCTCGCCGCGCACGACATCGTGGAGCGCAAACGCGCCGAGGAGGCGCGCGCACGCCTCGAAGAACAACTGCACCGCCGCGCCGAACAACTCACCGAAGCCAACCGCGTCAAGGACGAGTTTCTCGCCACGCTCTCGCACGAACTGCGCACGCCTCTGACCGCCATCCTCGGCTGGGCGAAGTTGATGCGCTCCGAAAGTTTCGACCCGCAGATGTCCGGCCGCGCTCTGGAAATCATCGAACGCAGCGCCGTCGCGCAGTCGCAACTGATCAACGACTTGCTCGACGTGTCGCGCATCATCACGGGCAAGCTGCGTCTCGTCGCGCAGCCGGTCGAACTCGCGCCCGTCATCGCCGCCGCCGTTGACTCGCTGCGCCCCGCCGCCGACGCGCGCGGCGTGCGACTCGACGTGCGGCTCGACGATGCGGCCGGTCAAGTCTTAGGCGACGCCGACCGCTTGCAGCAAGTGATCTGGAATCTCGTCTCGAACGCCATCAAGTTCACGCCGAATGAGGGGCGCATCTCCGTCCAACTGTGCCGCGCCGGGTCGCACGCCGAGATCGTGGTGGAGGACACGGGGCAGGGCATCAGACAGGAGTTTCTCCCTTACATCTTCGACCGCTTCCGGCAGGCCGACGGCTCGACGACGCGCGAGCACAGCGGACTCGGACTGGGGCTGTCAATCGTGCTTCACATCGTCGAACTCCACGGCGGCACGGTCACGGCCGAAAGCGAGGGCGAAGGCCGCGGCACGACGTTCCGCATCACGCTTCCGCTCCCGGCTCTCAAGCAGTAGCAGCAAAAACCCCCCATATGCCGGGGGTGCGACTCACGAGACAGACCATAACTGAATTTGCTGTTGACAGAGAAAAGTGTTGACAGAAGTTCGCGCCGGAGTTATATATTACCGGCGCGACGCGACAGCGCGACTGCGCGCGTGCGATGAAAGAGTTGAATGAGAATGATCAGGATTCGGAAACAGGGAGCGACGGCGGGCGGCGTTGAGGCGGCGTCCGGCCGGGTGCTCGAATGGACGCTGCGCGTCGGCGTCGTCGTCCGTTCGTGTGAGTCTGAAGCGCGCAATCGGCGCGGGGCGGCGTCGGCGTCTCTGTGTGGCGCGAGTGGTAGTGATAGGCGGACGGTTGTGCCGGGGGTCTGGCCGACCCTCGCCATTCGTCAAGAGCCGTTGTGATTTTGCGGGAGCGGCCTCCCGCTCCCGAAATCTCGGACTGAAAAGTTTTCAGCGAATTGAAGGAGCGGGACGGTCTTCCAAGAGGAAGCCGGACACCCGCTCTTTTTATTTGTCGAAGGTGAGATTTGGGTTTGAATGAGGAGGTGCAGCGATGGTTCACGTTCGTTTTGAGGGTCGTTCTTTCGATTACGCCGAGCGCGAGTTGCGCGTCGAGGCGTGCATGACGGATCGCGAGATCAAGGCGCAGCTCGCGCGGTTTCTCGACGCGAGCACGGATCGCCTTGAGGCTTACGTCATCGAGCGCACGCAACTCGGCGATCTGATCATCCGGCCGGAGGCCGTCTACGGGTAAGAGATTCGGCGCGTCCCCGCGCCCTAACGCGCGAAGCATTACACACTACACTTATCAAGTGGGGGGAAGCGGGTTCGATTCCCGTCGGGAGCATTTGTGCTCCTGTAGCTCACTGGCAGAGCACCGCTGTGAAAACGCTTTACGGACTTGCGCGGGGACAATTGAAAAACAGTGACGAGTGACAAGTGACGAGTGACAAGTTTAAGCAAAGAAACTTGTTCTGACTTGTCACTCGTCACTTGTCACTCGTCACTGTGTTTATCGCCCCGCGCCCTGACCGGGGAAGCATACATACTAGCTCAATCGGTAGAGCATACGTTCTGGGAACGTGTGGTTGCGGGTTCGAGTCCCGCTATGTGTAAGACGCTTCCACGACTTGCGCGGGGGATAAAGACAGTGACAAGTGACAGGTGACGAGTGACAAGTTAAACGAGTGTTATCGGAGTAGGTTTCTGGTTTTAACTTGTCACTTGTCACCTGTCACTTGTCACTGTTTCGAGGTGTGTGATGGAAACAGTGGAGCGCGACGCGCGACTTGAGATGTTGAATAGTTTGTTGACGACGCCGCACCGCCGTCTCGAAGAGGTGGCGGGGTTGCACCGCGAGATGTTGGATCGCGACCCGCTGTTCTACGGCCACCTCGCCGTGTGGTACGCGCGCCACGGCGACGTGCGCGACCACAAGGAAGTGTTCACGGGCAACTTGCTGGCGAGCACCATCGCGGGGCATCGCGGCGCGGGCTACGTGCTGTTGCAGGAGTTGCCGCCGTATCAGGTGGCGCGCGTGGTTGACTTCGTGAAGCGTGCGCGCGGCGGCTTGCCGCGTTCGGCGCGCACGGCGGTGGCGCGCTACCTGCGCGAGCGCGAGGAGAACCCGCGCCAGTTCGACGGCGCGGCCGTGCGCGCGCGCCGGAGCATGAAGCGTCTCTACGCGGGCTTGCACCTCAAGCCGGGGGCGCGCGCCGACGCGATCCTGTTCAAGAACGCGCCGCCCGCCGACAGTCTCGCCTACTCGTTGAAGCAGTTGGCGCGCGCCGAAACGTCGGCGGCTCAGGCGTTGCTGATCGCGGAGCACAACATCCCTTACACGGTCGCCGTGGGTGCGGTGCGGACGTTGACGCCCGCCGTCCTCGCCGCGCTCGTCAACGCGATGTCACCGCAGGAGACGATCAACAACTTGAAGTCGCTGAAGGCGCGCGGCGCGCTCGCGCACGCCGAGGTCAAGTCTTTGGTTGACGAGAAACTCGCCGGGGCGGCGACCGACGGGCGCGTCTCTGCGTTCAAGGCGGTGCGCGCGGCGGAGGTCGCGTGCGTTGACCGCGGGACGGCAGCGCGGCTCGAACACGCGGCGGGCGAGCAGTTGAAACGGCGTGGCCGCATCACTAAACGGACGGCGTTGTTCGTGGACAAGAGCGGAAGCATGACGCTCGCGCTCGAAGTCGGCAAGCAGATTGCCGCGCTCGTCTCCGGCGTGAGCGCGTCGGAACTGTACGTCTACGCCTTCGACACGATGGCCTACCCGGTCGCGTGCGCGGGCGCAGGCCACGAGTTGGCCGACTGGGAGCGCGCCTTCCGACACCTGCGCGCCGACGGCGGCACGAGCATCGGCGCGCCTTTGGAGACGATGCGCCTGCGCCGTCAGGCGGTCGAGCAGGTCATTATCGTGACGGACGAGGGCGAGAACACCGCGCCGTACTTCGACGGTGTGTACGCGCGCTACTGCGCGGACTTGAAGGTCGCGCCGAACGTCGTCGTGGTCAAGGTCGGCCAACATATTGACCTGCTCGAACAACGGATGCGCCAGAGCAAGGTGGCGTTCGACACGTTCACCTTCGCGGGCGACTACTACGCGCTCCCGAACCTCGTGCCGCTCCTCAGCCGCCCCTCGCGGCTTGAGTTGCTCCTGGAGATTCTGGAGACGCCGCTGCCGGAAAGGCAGGGATGAACTAAGACAAGTAAATGGTGAATGGTAAATGGTAAATGGAGACAAACCAGTTTTCATCCATTCACCATTCACCATTTACCATTCATTACTTCGTATTGTGGATGTTCGCAGACTCATCGAGACGCTCGCGGCGCGGGAGGAAGCGCGGCGGGGCGTGCAGTTTCTCGCGCCGTGCGTCGGCGGCGGGTGGGTGCGCGTGTCGCTCGACGGGCTGGTGCAGAGGTTTCGCCCGGAGCCGCGCGACTTCGAGGGCTGGGGCGTCTTAGAGGCGATTGATGATCGGGCGGCGCGGGTCGTCTCCGAGGCGACGCTCGCGCAGGTCGAGAGTTATTTGAAATTGTTGAAGCCTCTGCCCGTGCGTCTCGCCGCACGCCTGCGCGGCCGGACGTGGCTCGCGTCTCCGTTGAACGCGGAGGACGCGCGGCGGCAGTTCGACGTTGTGGGCGGCGGGTTGCAAGTGCATCTCGTCTCGGATGGCGCGCGCTTCGAGGTGTTGACGGCCTACACGGACGGCTGCCACTGGCTCGGCGGCGAACTCGACCGGCGCGCCGACGCGCGCGTCGCCGAACGCCTGCGGAAACTTTTGTGGCAGGGCGTCGCCCCGCGCTACATCACCTGGAAGGGCATCACGCCTGAGACGCGCGCGGCCTATGCGCTCGCGTCGGAGTTCGCGCCTGCGCGTGGTCGCGGGCGCAAGGGGCGCGCGGCCGACCGCTTGAAGCAACTCGAAGAGGCACGTCTCGGCGACGCGCTCGCGCTCGGCGGCGGCACGCTCGTTGACTATGAAGACGAGGGCAGCGCGCACTGGCGCGTCACTTGGCAGACGCGCGGCGGCGACACTCACGTCTCGACCGTTGCCCGGCGCGATCTGACCATCTTCGACGCGGGCATCTGCCTGAGCGGCTACGACCGCGACTTCGATCTGCAATCGCTCGTCGGCGTGGTCGAACACGCGTGGGATGAGTGACACGCATGGGATGATTGATCTGATACGCACTGTTTATGTGAAGAAGTGCGTCGCATGAAGCGAAAGGGGCGGTGCGATGATGAGCAGTCTCTATCACGAACAACTTTATCGCACGCCGGAGGTGATGTCGCGGCTGCGCGAGTTTCCGTTGGCGGTGTGCGGGGCGGGCGCGCTCGGCGCAAACATCGCGGAGAGTCTGGCGCGCATGGGCTTCGCGCGGCTGCGCTTGATTGACCGCGACCGCGTGGAGGCGCGCAACCTTTCGACGCAGCCCTACTACCGCGCGGACGCGGGCGCGTTCAAGGCGCGGGTGCTGGCGAACGCGCTCTACCGCGCCGTCGGCGTCGAGTTGGACGCGCGGACGGAAACGTTGACTGAGGCGAACGCGCCGGCGTTGCTGGCGGAGTGCGCGCTCGTTGTTGACGCGTTTGACAACAGCGCGTCGCGGCGGGTATTGAAGGAATATGCGTTGAGCGCAAATGTCGCGTGCCTGCACGCGGGGCTGGCGGGCGATTACGCGGAAGTCGTCTGGAACGAAATTTACCGCGTGCCGTCGGCGGCGCAGGACGACGTGTGCGACTATCCGCTGGCGCGCAATCTCGTAACGCTCGCCGTCGGGGTCGCCTGCGAATCAATCGTCGAGTTCGTCGCCACGGGCGCGCGTCGCAGCCACACGATCACGCTGCGCGATTTCGCGATCAGACCTTATCAGATCAACTAGCGGCCTTGCTTCCTTTGCGTCTTTGTGCCTTTGCGTGAGAATAAATTTTCTCGCAAAGGCGCAAAGAAAACTGAAAGTAATATCAGGCAAGTTGTCACCGCTTATCCGGCAAGATTTTCGAGGGGCTTTATGGATTACAAGTTTCAAATCAATCTGGGCGGCATCATCGATCTGCTGTCGAACCACATCTACAGCAGCCCGCAAATCTACGTCCGCGAGTTGCTGCAAAACGGCGTGGACGCCATCCTCGCGCGTCGCCACGTCCAGCCCGAACACGCGGGCGCGATCCGCATCGAAGTGTCCGGCGAGGGCGAACGCGGGCAGCCCTCGCTCGTCTTCGAGGACGACGGCATCGGTCTTGACGAGGAGGAGATACACCGCTTCCTCGCCACCATCGGCCAGACCTCGAAGCGCGGCAGCTTACCCGCCGAGCGCACCGACTACATCGGGCAGTTCGGCATCGGCCTTCTCTCCTGCTTCGTCGTGAGCGACGAGATCGTCGTCGTCACGCGCTCGGCTAAGCACGAGTCGTCGCCGACCATCGAGTGGCGCGGTCGCGCCGACGGCACTTACTCGATCAAGATGCTCGACGAGCAGATCGAACCGGGCACGCGCGTGCGCCTGTTGTGCAAGGCGGGGAGCGAACAGTATTTCAAGCCGCAGGCGGTGCGCCGCATGGCGCGTCACTACGGAAGTTTGTTGCCCTACCCGATCACGCTTGCGATGGGCGGCGCGGGCGCGACGCGCATCAACGCAGAGCCGCCACCGTGGAAACAAACTTTCATTGACGCGAATGACGAGCGCAAGGCTTATCTCGACTACGGGCGCGAGACGTTCGAGATGGAGTTCTTCGACTACGTGCCGCTGCGTTCGCGC
>JAUZFQ010000256.1 GCA_030838445.1 Pyrinomonadaceae bacterium
GGCGCGCCCGAGACGGTCGAGTCGGGCGTGAGGCCCCATTCGACGGCGGCGGTGTAGATGAAGGGTTTGAAGCACGAGCCGGTCTGCCGGTAGGCCTGCGTCGCGTTGTTGAATTTGTTGGTGTAGAAATCGTAGCCGCCGATCATGGCGACGACTTCGCCGTTCTTCGCGTTGACGGTGTAGAGCGCGCTCTGGATGTCGGGGATTTGCGTCAGCTCGACTTCGAGGCGGCGCTCGTCCTTGTCAACTTCTTTGATCTTGAACTCGGCCACGTCGCCCACCGTAAACTCGCTCTTCGGCTGGCGGCCGGACCATCCCATATCCTGCGCCGTGACGGTCGCCGTGTAGCCGCCGAAGCGGACGGTCGCTTCGTTTCTCGCCGGGTCGATTGCCATGACGAGGCCGCGCGCGTAGGTGTCCGGCGTGTAGTTGCTGCCGTACCATTCGGGCAGGACGAAGGAGGCGAGTTGCTGCGGCGTGGCTTTGCCCGCGCCGTTGTTGTTCTCCGTCGTGATGTTGATATAGGCCGAGCGCCAGCCGCGATGTCCACGGTCATAGACGCGCAAGCCCGTGCGCACGGCCTCGTAAGCCTTCTTCTGCGCGGCGGCGTTGATCGTGGAATAGACGGAGAGTCCGCCGAGCGCGACGCGCGTCGTGTACTTCTCTTCGATGTGCTGCCTGATCTCTTCCACGGGATATTCGAACCAGGCGTGCGAGGCCGAAGGCGGCGGGTAATAGGCCGTATCGGCGATCTTGATCGGCTTCGACTTGGCGGCGTCGGCCTCCGATTGCGAGACGAAACCGTTGCGCGCCATGAGTTCGAGCACGAGGTCGCGCCGCTCTTTCGCCGCTTTGGGGTTGACGGTCGGAGAGTATTGCGCGGTCGAGCGCGGAATGCCCGCGAGAAGCGCGGCTTCATCGAGCGTCAAATCTTTGGCGTGCTTGTTGAAGTAAGTCTGCGCGGCGGCCTCGAAGCCGTAGGCGCGCGCGCCGAGAAAGACGTGGTTGACGTACATCTCCATGATCTGGTTCTTCGTGTAGTAACGCTCGATCTGGAGTGCGATCATCCATTCATTGATTTTGCGGGTGTAGGTCTGCTCGCGCGAGAGGAAGAGATTTTTGGCGAGTTGCTGTGTGAGGGTCGAGCCGCCTTCGCGGCGGTCGTCCTTCAAATTTTTCCACGCCGCGCCGATGATGCGTATTGGGTCGATGCCGACGTGGTCGTAAAAACGCGAGTCTTCGACGGCGAGGATCGCGTTTTTCAACACCGGCGGAATCTCTTCAAACTTGAGCGGGATGCGTCGCTCCAACGCAAACTCGCCGATGACTGTCTCGCCGTCGTCCGCATAGACGCGCGTGACCTGGCTCGGCCTGTAAGTCGCCAGCGACGCGACCTCGCCCGCCGCCTTCGAGTAGTTCAACTGGTAGGCGACGACGATGCCGGTCAGTCCCCCGGCGGCGATGGCCAGCAGGAGGACTGCGGGCAGCCAGAAGCGGCGCAGGTAGCCGCGGCGATTCGCTGCCGGAGGCAAGTTTGCGCGCACACGTTTCGACGGAACAGCGATATTCGGATTTTTAGCGGACATGAAAGATGATCCTCGTTGCCGGACGACACGCGCCAAACAGGCTCAAGAGCGCATGCCGAAAACAATCAAGTCAAAAGTCAGGAGAGACCGACCGGACGCAATTATAACGCAACCTTTGCCTCCACGCGAACGTCTAAATGTCGTGCATCGTGAACCGTAAATCGTCAATAGACGAGGGTAGTTTCCGTTCGCGATTTACGATTCACGATTTACGGACTATACTCGATTCGCACGTTTGGGGGCGAAAGGCTTTCGACAGGGGTTTTGGTCACCGAGCGGATGCATGCCGGGCTTACTCTTTGCAGCTCGTTAACAAGCACTGAGAAAAAACAATTGCCAATAACAATGAGTTGGCTCTTGCTGCCTAATTAACCTTAGCCAGTAAGCGTCTCGCCGCAAGTTGCTCAAGCGCGCGGAGCGAGATGTCACTTAGTTGAGCTGGCCTGCTCCTTGTGCTCAGGGGGAGCGGGCGAGATAAAACTGGGCTAGCCGCGGGCGGGGTCTTCGTCGCTTCACTAACCCGCACGCAGCGAACGCGCCGGAGCGAGACCGGCAACAGAGAAGCGTCTAAGCATGTAGATTCCGACGGTGTCGGCCTTTGGACCCGAGTTCGACTCTCGGCGCCTCCACTTTAAATTTTTACCGCACGACGCGCAGCAGTTGTTACGGGGATCACGAGTTGGCGGTAGGCCGCCGGCTCGTGATTTTTTTTTGCGGCGACGCGCGATTCGATTTGCGCCGAACCGCGCCGCGCGAACGGGCGAGGGGAAAGTTTGATGTCAACCGCCGATCATAAAATGCGACTCCCGACCTACTTCATCTCGCACGGCGGCGGGCCTTGGCCGTGGTTGAAGGATCAGATGCCGGGCGTCTACGACAAACTCGAAGCGTCGCTCGGCGAGTTGCCGCGCGAGATCGGTGTGACGCCGAAGGCGATCCTCGCCGTCTCCGGCCACTGGGAGGAACGCGACTTCACTTTGATGACGGGCGAACGCCCCGGCATGCTCTACGACTACAGCGGCTTTCCCGAACACACTTACCGCATCAAGTACGGCGCGCCGGGGTCGCCCGCGGTGGCGCGGCGCGCGCAGGAACTACTCGCCGCCGCCGGGTTCGACACGCGCGCCGACGCCACGCGCGGCTTCGACCACGGCGTCTTCGCTCCGCTCGCCGTGGCCTACCCGGCGGCCGACGTGCCCGTCGTGCAACTGTCCATCCGCAGAGACTACGACCCGGAGGCGCACCTCGCCGCCGGGCGCGCGCTCGCCCCGCTGCGCGACGAGGGCGTGCTGATCTTGGGGAGCGGGCTGAGTTATCACAACCTGCGACAGTTTGACGCGCGGGCGAGAGTGCCTTCGCGCGAGTTCGACGCGTGGCTGACCGCTGCCGTGTGCGGGGCGCGTGCGGAGGAGAGAAACCGTCTGCTGCGCGACTGGCGCAACGCCCCTTCGGCGCGCGCGGCGCACCCGTCGGAGGATCACCTGATCCCTCTGATGGTCGCTGCCGGGGCGGCCGAAGCGGAGGCTGGTGTGCGCGTCTATCACGAGGACGCGTTCTTCGGCGGCATCACCGTTTCGAGTTTCCGTTTCGGAGAGGCAACGGCCGTCGCCGCGTAGAGCGCACCCGGCACGGTCGCCTCGCACGTCGCGTGTGCGGGCGTTCCGTTGAAACAGCTAAGGAGAAAACTTGGGACATGAACACGACTAACTCAGACTCGTTTTTCGCCAACTGGACGCCTCGCCTCTTGAGCGTCCTGCGCATCATCGTAGGCTTCCTCTTCATGGCGCACGGCGCGCAGAAAATGTTCGGCTTCCTCGCCCCACCGGGCGCGCCCACGCCCCCGCTGATGTCGCAGATCGGGATCGGCGGCGTGCTCGAATTCGTCGGCGGGCTGCTCTTGATGCTCGGACTGTTCACGCGCCCCGTGGCCTTCATCCTGTCGGGGATGATGGCGGTGGCCTACTTCCAGATGCACGCGCCCGGCGGTTTCTGGCCGCTGCAAAACAAGGGCGAACTGGCCGTGCTCTACTGCTTCGTGTTCCTCTTTCTCGCGGTCGCGGGCGGCGGCGAGTGGAGTCTGGACAGACTGTTGCGCCGCAACCCACGCATGCATAGCGGCATGGCGAGCGGGCGCACTTGGTAAGTCGTTTGAACCCTGATCTGCCAATCGGAATATTCGACAGCGGCGTGGGCGGGCTGACGGTCTACCGCGCGCTGCACGAACAGTTGCCGCAGGAGCGTTTCGTTTACCTCGGCGACACGGCGCGCGTCCCCTACGGCACGAAGTCGCTGGCGACCGTCGAGCGTTACGCGGTGGAGAACGCGCGTTTCCTCGAAGCGCACGGCGTGAAGTTGCTGGTGGTGGCGTGCAACACGGCGTCTGCTCTGGCGTTGCCCGCGATTCGCGCGAGCGTGAGCGTTCCCGTCGTCGGCGTGATCGAGCCGGGCGCGCGTGCGGCCGTCGCGTCGTCAGCGGGCAAACGCATCGGCGTGATCGCGACGGAGGCCACGGTGCGTAGCGGCGCGTATGCGCGCGCCATACGCGAACTCGCGCCGACGGCGGAAGTGTTGGAGCGCGCCTGCCCGCTCTTCGTCTCGCTGGCCGAAGAGGGCTGGGCTGAGACGGACGTGGCGCGCAAGGTGGCCGCGGAATATTTGATGGATTTGATCGGCGGTCGCGTGGACGCGCTCGTCCTGGGCTGCACGCACTACCCGATCTTGCGGCGCGTGATTCAGGAGACGGTGGGCGCGGAGGTGCGTCTGATTGATTCGGGCGAGGCGACGGCCAAGAGCGTCGAGGCTGCGCTCGAACGCGAACAGTTGCGGCGTCGCAGTTTCGACACGGCGACGGGTCGCCTGCTCATAGAGCGTGCGCGTGAACGTCGTTTGTGCGATGATCTCGATCACTTTTACGTGACGGACGCCGAGGAACGTTTCGCGCGCGTCGCCGAGCGATTCTTAGGCAGCGCGCCGACGCGCTTAGAGGCCGTGGAGGTTTGGGGACACGATGAGCTTCACCCCGCTTAAAGCTACGTACGCGCGCACGGACGGGCGCGCCGCCGACGAGTTGCGCGCCCTGCGCATCACGCCGCACTTCATGCCCTACGCCGAAGGCTCGGCGCTCATCGAGATGGGCGCGACGCGCGTCATCTGCACCGCGACGCTCGAAGAGAGCGTGCCGCGCTTCCGCCGCAACAGCGGGCAGGGTTGGTTGACGGCCGAGTACGCGATGCTGCCGCGCGCCACCACGCAGCGCACGCAACGCGAGTCGGGACGCGGGGGCGCGTCCGGGCGCACACACGAAATTCAACGTCTCATCGGCCGCAGTTTGCGCGCCATCGTCGATCTCTCACGCCTCGGCGAACGCACTTTGATGGTTGACTGCGACGTGCTGCAAGCCGACGGCGGCACGCGCACCGCTTCGATCACGGGCGCGTATGTCGCGTGCGCGCTGGCGTGTCACAAGTTGCAGCGCGCGGGCAAGATCACGCGCTCGCCGTTCAAGGGCGAGGTGGCCGCCGTCAGCGTCGGGATCGTTGACGGCACGCCGCTGCTCGATCTGAAATACGACGAAGACTCGCGCGCCGCCGTTGACATGAACGTCGTCTGCACGGGCGACAACCGCTTCATCGAAGTGCAGGGCACGGCCGAAGGCGAGCCGTACACGCGCGCCGAGATGGACGAACTGCTCGCGCTGGCGAACGTCGGTCTGGAACAACTTTTCGCCGCCCAGCGCGCCGCCATTACGGCCGCGACCACCGCCCCTTGAAGCATGCGCCGTCGCGGGGCAACACCGCGCGAGACAGTCGGCATCTGACCATTGACCGGCGTTAACGATCAGCGTTTCCGCGTTTCAAACAGTCAACCTTGACCGGCGGTTCGTTATTCCGAACAGTTAACAGGGCACATCGCACGTAGCACACCGGCAACCGAATAGACAGGAGTGAAGTTTCAATTTATGCGACGCTTGACCATTCTCATCACCTGCGCGCTCCTCTTCGTCCTCCCCGCGCTCGCGCAGGATGAAGGGGCGCAGAAGTACACCAACGAGCGGCTCGACTACACGCTCGAACTGCCGAACGCGAAGTGGCGCGCGCTGACGCGACCCGACAGCGTGCACAATCACACCGAGTTTATCTACGGCGACCGCAGCGACGGACTCCTGCGCGTCCGCAAGGAAGTGGTTGACGCCGGGACGACCGCCACAGACCTCGCCCGCCGCGATCACGATCTGAAACTGCGCTTCCAGCCCGGCTACGTCGAGGGCAAAGAAGAGAAGTTCACCGGGCGCGTTAACGGCATCACTTCCTCATACGAGTACACGGGCGGCGGCAAGGCGATGATCGGGCGCATCTATTACCTGCAAGCCGACAACCGCACCATCTACGTCCTGCACTTCACCGGAGCACGCTCCATACTCTCGCTCCTGCGCAACCAGACCGACTCCATCGCACGCAGTTTTCAACTCAAGTAAATTGTCCGTGGTCAGTAGTCAGTAGTCAGTTGTTCAAAGCCGTCTTTAGCAACTCGCGTGATTGCCACATGCAACTGACTACTGACGACTGACAACTGACAACTGACTACTGACCACTGACCAACGACAGTCTCCCTATGAAACTCGCCCACGGCCTCGCCGTCAGGCCGTCGCAGATTGACGGCCGAGGTTGCTTCGCGACCGTCTTCTTCCCGAAGGGGGGGAAGATCGCGGAGTACACGGGCGAGCGGATTTCGCGTGCGGAAGTGGCGCGGCGCGCGGGCGGGCGGCGCAAGCTCCGCATCTGCGCCATCAATTCCTACTGGAGTCTGGACGGCAGCCGCGGCGGCAACGGCACGCACTACATCAACCACTCCTGCGCGCCCAACTCCTACATGCGCATCACGCACGGCCACATCCTCTTCATGGCGCTCACAGACATCCGCCCCGGCGAAGAGATCACGCTCGACTACGTAACTACCCTCCACTCCAACGACAAGCGTTGCCACTGCAAAGCCCCCACCTGCCGGGGAACGATTAACAAGCAGTAGAAGCGGTGAACGGTAAATGGTAAATGGTGAATGGTTGGAGACGGTTTTCATCCATTCACCATTTACCGTTCACCATTTACCAGCCATCACTTGTCACTCGTCACTGTGTCATGAGCGAGTTGGACTTCGGTGAGGACGGTGTTGATCATCTGGGAGAGACGTTGGGCTTCGGTGTGGATGATTTCGGCGAACTCGCGCGCCTCGCCGGAGACGCTTGAGTCGCCCATCAGCAATTCGGCGAAGCCGTTGATGCTCGTGATGGGCGTGCGTAGTTCGTGCGACATGCGCGAGATGCGTTCGCTGCGCTCCTGTTCGGCCTCCTGCATTTGCAGCACTTCGCGCACGGGATGGTCGGGGAAGAGTTGCGTCGCGCGTTGCGGCTGCTGGCGCGTGAGCAGGCGGTCAATGAGCCAGAGGCGACGCAACAGGACGCCGAGGGCGAGCACGAGCGCGGCGACCGAGACGATCATCGGCACGGCCGGTGGGAGAGTCGCGGGGAGCCGTCCCGTGCCCGACAGGATTTGCAGCCCTAACGCCGCCAGCAGGAACAGCGCGACGAAGACGTAGAGCAGCTTGAGTAGATACGTGCTGGGACTTTTCAAGATGTGATTTCCGAGGAGTCTGAGGAGTCAAAAAGGGGCGGGCGTTCAAAATTACGGCCGGGAGCGCGCCCGGCCTGCATTCAGTATGACGTGGCGGGACGGTCTGAGGCAAGCAAATTCTTCACCCCGTTTTCAATTGACGGGGCAAACGCTTGGTCAGCGGCCTCTTCATCAATCGTCGCTGAACGCAGAGAGCGCGTCGAGCAGTTCCGGTTCTTCTCCGGCGGCGACCGTGCGCAGGTCGAGCACGACGCGCCCGTCGAGGATGCGCGCGATGACGGGCGGCCGCGCGCGTTGCCGCAATCCGGCTTCGAGGGCGGTCGCGGAAGCATGCTTATGCGTGACGGCGATGAGTGCGGTCGGCGGGTGCGTCGTGGGCGCTGAACCGCCGCCGACGGCGGACTGTCCGGCGATGATCTCAAACCCGAACGTATCCGCGTCGAGACGTGCGCGTGCGCGACGCACGAAGGCGCGTGCGCGTTTTTCGATGTCGTCGCGCGTGGCTGCGAGCATGCGCAGAGCCGGCACTTCCGTGAAGGTCGCGCCGCGCGCGTGCGCGTCGAGCGTGGCGGCGAGGGCGGCGAGGGCGAGTTTGTCTGCGCGCAGAGCGCGGTAGAGCGGGTTGCGACGGCAGCGTTCGACGAGGGCGCGACGGCCGACGACCAGCCCGGCCTGCGTCGCGCCGAGCAGCTTGTCGCCGCTGAACGTCACGATGTCCGCGCCCTGCCGGACGGACTCGCGGATCACGGGTTCGTCCAAGTTGTACGCGCCGAGATCGAGGAGCGCGCCCGAACCTGCGTCCTCGTAGACGGGCAGGTCGCGCGCGTGCGCGAGCGCGCAGAGTTCGGCGAGCGCGGGCGCGGCGGTGAAACCGACGATGCGATAATTCGACGGGTGGACGCGCAGGATGAGCCGCGTCTCAGGCGTGATGGCGCGCTCGTAGTCGGCGAGTTTCGTGCGGTTGGTCGTGCCCACTTCGACCATGCGCGTGCCCGACTCGGCCATCACGTCGGGCACGCGGAAGTCGCCGCCGATCTCGACGAGTTCGCCGCGCGAGACGATGGTCTCGCCGTCTCGCGCGAGCGTCGAGAGGACGAGCAGGGCGGCGGCGGCGCAGTTGTTGACGACGAGCGCGGCCTCCGCTCCGGTCAACTCCGCAAGCAAGTCTTCGGCGCGCCCGCCGCGCCTGCCACGCGCGCCCGTCTCCACGTCGTATTCGAGCGTGCAATAGCCGGCCGCTTCTTCGGCGACGGCGCGGCGCGCGGCCTCTGAGAGCGGCGCGCGCCCCAGATTCGTGTGCAGGATGACGCCCGTCGCGTTGACGACGCGGCGCACGTCGTTTGCGCCCACGCGCGCGACGGCGCGTTCCAGACGCCCGACTGCCTCGGCGAGCAACTCCGCGCGCGAAGGCTTCCCATTTGCGCCGGGCGTGGTCGTCGTGTCGCGCGCCTGCTGCAACTCCTCGCGCAGTTCGTCCGTGACGATTCTGGCGAGCGCGGTCAGGCGCGGCAAGCCCGTGCGTTCGGCGAGCGCGCGTGCCTCGCGCGTGCGCAGCAGCGCGTCAATGGAAGGCAGGGCGCGGAGAAGTTGTGTGGCGGGCATAGGAAGTTGTCGGTCGTCAGTTGTCAGTTGTCAGTTGTTCCGTCTGGCGAAGGTTGAGTATTTTAGGGCTACCGGCCGGTGAATGATACCAATAAAGTATCGGTAGCGAACAACTGACAACTGACCACGGACAACGGACGACTATTTTCATTGACACCGCCGCGAGCCAAACGTTATGTTGAAAATGGACGCGCTTTCGGTGAGGGCGCTGGTTGAGAGGGGAGTTAAACAGTCGTGCCGATTCGTCAAAACAGGTTCGCGCGCCGGATGAGAGATCAGCAGTTGCCCCAGAGCGGGGTCAGGAAAATGATCATCGAGCGCGACGCGCAGCCGACCATTGACGAGCAACTCGTCAGGCTCGAAGACGACGTGCGCAAGTTGAAAGTCGAGTTCGACATCTACTTCAACGGCTCGTCGAAGCGGCCGCCCTACGACACGAAGGGGCGCGTCGAGACGCTCATCAAACGTCTCGCCGACGAACGCCAACTCACCTACGCCCAACGCTACCAGTACAACTCGATTGTCGCCCGCTACACCTCGTTCCGCGACCTCTGGCGGCGCACCGTTCAGGAGCGCGAGGAAGGGCGCGGGGCTTACGCGCAGCGCGAGAAGGCGAAGCGGGAACAGGAAGCCGCGCCCGCGCCGCAGTGCACGACGTTCGTCTGCGCCGACGCGCGCTCGGAAGTGCCGACCGTGAAGAGCCTTTACGACACGCTCGTCGAAGCGAAGCGGCGTTGCGGCGAGAACGTTGACGATTTTTCGTTCGCGCAGTTTCACCGCATGCTGACGCAGAAGACAGAGACGCTGAAGGAGCGGCTCGGCTGCGAGCGCGTGCGCTACTCGGTGCAGTTGGAAGGCGGGCGCGTGCAGTTCAAGGCGAAGGCCGACAAGTAGGCGGGGCAGTAGTTAACCCGGATTGGGTCACTCTTCAAACCAACTAAAAAAATTGACGGCGCGCTCTCGGAATTATCCGTTGAGCGCGCCGTCAATTTGTGCCGTGGGGAGCTTCGGTCGAGTCCTTTCGGGCTAGTCTTACGCTTACCGGCTCTCTAGAGACCGGAAGCGGTCAGTGGCTTTCCTAAGCGGAAGCTGCTGGGGGGAGATTACGCCTTCGTCACTTTTTCGGCTTGCGGGCCTTTGGGGCCTTGCGTCACCTCGAACTCGACCTCTTGGCCTTCTTCGAGCGTCTTGAAGCCGTCGCCCTGAATGGCGCTGTAGTGAACGAAGATGTCTGACGAGCCGGGCTGTTCGATGAAACCGTAGCCCTTCGCGTTGTTGAACCACTTGACCTTACCGGTAATTCTAGGCATAGCTAACGAATCCTCCTAACGATTCGGTGAATCGGTACAAAAACAATTTTAGGTCGTTCTCGTGCCGGTGGGGTTAACACTCTCATGAGCCGGAAGCGTTTGAGCGAACGCCCCCTTCGGAACTGCATGAAGACAAAAAAATCCGCACGTGGCGAACTAGCGTTGAGCGCGCGTTCTTCACCACATACGGACGGAGCGGGAGACTACACAAATCATTTCTGTATTACTTCTAACACTAACCGGATAAACGAGTTTGCCACTCGTTCTGCGTATAACGACGGCGCATACTAAGCGAACCCGCCAGAACTGTCAAGCATAAAAAACTTCGGAATCAACGCACCTTAGGGCTGCGCGCACGTCACCCGGTCGTGCTGCTCGCGGGGCGCGGGCAGGTAAGCGCGCGGGTTCACCGGCTCTTCGTTGATGCGCACTTCGTAGTGCAAGTGCGGCCCCGTGGAGCGTCCGGTCGAGCCGACGCGCCCGATCATTTCGCCGCGCGCGAGTTGCTGCCCGGCCACGACTTCGAGCTTCGAGAGGTGACCGTAGCGCGTCGTGATGCCCTCGCCGTGGTCGAGGATGATGATCTGCCCGTAGCCGCTCTGCGTGCCCGCGAACTTCACCGTGGCGACCCCGGCGGCGTAGACGGGCGTGCCGCGCTCGGCGGAAATGTCTTGCCCGGAATGAAACTCCGACGACGAGCCGCCGAACGGATCGCGACGCCCGCCGAAACTGTCGGTCGTCTCGCCGCCCGCGACCGGCCAGATCGAAGGGATGCGCGCGCGTTCGCGCAAGGCCGACTCGTAGGTGCGCAATTCCTGTTCGAGTTGGACGGCGCGCGTCTCGACGGCGGCGATGGCCTGTGCGTCCATCTCGACGAGCGGGCCGCCCGCGCCGCGCCCGTTGCCTTCTTGCTTGCTCTCGCCCTCAGGCACGGGCGTCGTGCCGGAAATTTCCGCGATGCGGCGCGAAGTGTCCTCGATGGCGTCCACGCGGTTTTCCAGTTTTTCGAGTTGCTGCCGCTGCTTTTCGTTCTCCACGCGCAGGCGCGAATTCTCCTGTTCGATCTTCAAGTGCTGCGCAGCGCGGAACATGCCGTAGAGGCCGTAGAGCGCGGCGCACAAGACGAGGCACAGGAGCGCGGTCGCGGCTTTGAGCCAGCGTTTATGAATGCTGATGCGGCGGATTTTAGAACGTGAGCGCGAAGTGCGGGCGACGATAAAAGCGTAAAGACGGTCGTCTCTGGTCATCGGGAGAATGTGCTCCTTTATCACTAATCTGCGCGTAAAACACACAGGGAACAGCGCAGATGAGCGCGAAAGTCACTGTCATCCGAAGTGGGCGACGGTGCGCGAAACCACAATTGGGGGCTTCTTTATTAGGTTTGAACCTGCCTGATTATGGCAG
>JAUZFQ010000268.1 GCA_030838445.1 Pyrinomonadaceae bacterium
CGCTGCTCGGCCTGCCCGTCAGCGGCATCACGAGCCTGACGCGCGCGCCGCTGCTGCACGCCACCGACACCGGCCCCGCGTGGCTCACCGGCGGCGCATACGGCATCGAAGGCGGCGTGGCCTGCACCGTCGCGCTCGTTATCTCGACGATCTTTATCTGGAAGACGAATCTGCTGAAGGCGGACGTAGAGTTGAAGCAGTTTACCGATGGAGAGACGCCGGAGAGAATGACAAGTGACGGGTGACAAGTGACGAGTGACAAGTGACGGGTGACAAGTTAAAGCAGCTTAGCTTTCTAACTCGTCACCCGTCACTTGTCACTCGTCACTGTCTTACTATCTCTCGCTAATCGGCACATACTCCAAGTCGCGCGGGCCGATGTATTCGGCGCGGGGGCGGATGAGTTTGTTGTTGGCGTACTGTTCGAGCACGTGCGCCGTCCAGCCGGAGATGCGCGAGACGGCGAAGATGGGCGTGTAGAGTTCGAGCGGGATGCCCATCATGTAATAGGTCGAGGCCGAGTAGAAATCCACGTTCGGGTACATGCCCTTCTCGCGGTGGATGTAATCCTCGATCTTGCGCGAAATCTCGTACCACTTCGTCTCGCCCTTCGACGCGCCGACCTCCTGCGAGAACTTGCGCAGGTGCGTGGCGCGCGGGTCTTCCGTCTTGTAGACGGCGTGGCCGATGCCCATGATCTTCTTCTTCTGCGCGAGCGCGTTTTTGACGAACTCCTCGGCTTTGTCAACTTCGCCGATCTCCAGCAGCATCTTCATCACATTAGTGTTCGCGCCGCCGTGTAACGGGCCGGAGAGCGCGGCGATGGCCGCCGTCACCGCGCCGTACACGTCCGCGAGCGTGCCCGCGACGACGCGCGCCGTGAAGGTCGAGGCGTTCAGTTCGTGGTCGGCGTGCAGTATGAGGCAGATGTCGAAGATGCGCGCCTCGCGCTCGGAAGGCATCTCGCCCTTGAGCATGTAGAGAAAGTTGGTGGCGATGTCGAGTTCGGGTTTCGCCGGAATCGGGTCTTGGCCGTTGCGGATGCGTTCGATGGCGGCGACGAGGACGGGAAACTGCGCGGTCAAACGCGTCGCCGTGCGGAGCGCGCCCTCGCGCGAGATGTCGCAGCACTCCTTGTCGTAAAAGTCGAGCGCGGATACGGCCGTGCGCAGCATGTCCATCGGCTCGGCGTCGCGCGGGAAGGCGCGGATCAGTTCGACTATTTGCGGCGGCAACTCGTAGTGCGCGCCGATGTCCTGTTTGAACGCGTCGAGTTCCGGCTGCTTCGGCAGACGCCCGTGCCAGAGCAGGTAGACGGTCTCTTCAAAAGTCGAATGCGCGGCCAGATCGTGTATGTCGTAGCCCTGATAAATGAGTATGCCCTGCTCGCCGTTCACGTCGCCGATTGACGAACTCGCGGCCACGACGCCGCGCAAGCCCGCGCCGCCCGCCGCGGCGGTAGTTGCAGTAGCGGCGGCGGCAGGCGCGCTCGCTTCCTTCGGTGTGTCCGTCGCAGGCGCGGTTGCAGCTTCCTTCGCGTTTTCCATGATGGGTATCCTTGAAGTTGTTTAAGTTGAGTCGAAGATAACAAATGGGGTGACAAGTGACAAGCGACGGGTGACGGGAGGAAAGCGGTAAATAGTAAATCGTAAATCGTGAATAGAAACTAAGCCGCGACTCCTTTGCCGACGCCGGACGGCTCACCGGTTTTCTTAAGATTCGAGGCTCGTCAGACGCACTGGTTGGCCGCGTTCTGCGCGCAGTAGTTGAGCAGCGGACGCCCTATTCGCGGCGATCTCAAGAAAGCCCGCGCTGCCCCAGATGGCAAACAATTCACACCCCGCTTCCGCGCCGCCAGCCGCGTCCGCCCCGCCGTCGCCCAACGCGTCCGCGTAGAATTGTCGAAACGAACTGATCTCCCGCCCGCCGATCTCCAACTTCGCGCCGCGCGCGAACTCTGCCCCAGCCAACTCCTGCCGCGTGATGTTCGTGACGATGTTGCCGAAACGATCTATGTGAATGATCGTGGCCGACCACACCGCCGCGTCCTCGTCGCCGTCGTCGCGCACCGGCGCAAGCGGCGCGAGCCGCACGTAGTCGTCAACCAACTCGCCGAACGCTTCCGGCGCGACACCCTTCGACAGCGCGCCCGCGACCGGCGCGAAGATGTCGCGCCCGTGAAAGGTCGCGCTCACGTGCGCGCGAAAATATTTCTCGTTCGTCAATTGATAGACGCGCACGTCGCGCTCGCGTTCGCAGACGTAACTGAAGAGACCGTTGTCTGGGCCGACGAAGAAGTAGCTATCGGTGGCGATGAGGAGCGGGCGGCGCGTCGAGCCGACGCCGGGGTCAACCACCGCGACGTGGATCGTCCCCCGTGGAAAACTATCGTAGGCGGCGAGCAGCGTGAACGCGCCCGCCTGCACGTCGTGCGCGGGAATCTCGTGTGTGATGTCAACGATCCGAGCGTGCGCGTTGACCGACAGGATCGCGCCCTTCAATGCCCCGACGAAATAGTCGGTCGCGCCGAAGTCGGTCAGGAGCGTGATGATCATAAAGTTTCAGGCTTCAAATCAAAGGTTTCAAGTTGCAGGTTTCAAGTTCAAGGCAAAGAACCTTGAACCTCAGTCCTGAAACTTGAAACTTGAAACCTGCAACTTTTCAGTCCTGAAACTTGAAACCTGAAACTTGAAACAATTATTGAATCCGGGTTTCGGTCGAGGTGCGGATCAGCAACTCCTGGCCGCGTTCGAGCCGCTCGTCTTTGCCGCGCGAGGTGATCGCGCCGCCCGCGCCGATGCTGCCGCCGATGACCGCGCCGATGGCCGCGCCTTTGCCGCCGCCCGCAATCGCGCCGATGATCGCGCCGATGCCTGCGCCCGCGCCGACCTTCGCCGCGTCGTCCTTCGTCGTGCTCTGGCCGCGCACGCCGCCCTCTTCGTCAACGTCGGCGACGTTGCCGGTCGAGCGGCCGACCACTTCGATGACCTGCGCGTTGAAGTTCGTGTAGCGGCCGTCGGGCAGACTGATCTGCTCGAAGTCGAGTTGCAATTCGGCCGTGCCGCGCACCTTGCCCGCGCGCTTCACGTTCTTGACGCGACCCGTCACCTGCGCGCCCGCATACTCGGCCGGTTCGATGACGCGCGCCTCGAAGCGGTCGCCGCGCTGCGTCGCGTCGGTCGAGAGGTTGGTTAAAAGTTCGACGCGCATCGTCGTGTCCAGAGGGATGTCGAGCGAGCCGATCTGGCGTTGCGGCGCGTTGCCGCTGCGATTGTCGGAATCGCTCGCGCGAGAGTCGCCCGTCGAGTCGGACGTGCCGCGCGTGTCGTTCACGGGTTGCGTGCTCGCCTGCGCCGAAGACGCGCCGCGCCGCGAGAGACCCGCCGGGACGATGGAGTCGAAGCCGCGCCGGTCAAACCCGGCCTCGTAGCCGACCTCGAACCCTTGCTGGTAGCCGTCGCGATAAACTTCGTGCGCGCCGTAGGCGGGGATGTAGGCGCGGTCGGCGCGGGCGTACTCTTCCTTGTTGCGATAATCGCGCGCGGCGCGTTCGATGGAGTCGCGGTAGCCCGCCTGATAGCCGTCGGAATAGCCGGTGCGATAGCCGCGTTCGAGCGCGCCCGCCTGTTGCGTCGCCGTCGTGGCGGCGTTCGCGTCGTCGGGACTCGCGGCGGCGCGTGAGACGTGTGTCGCGGGGAGGACGACGACGGCCAGCGCGAGCGACATGGCGGCGGGCAAAAATCGTGTGCGGGTCTGCATATTTTCTCTCCTTAAAAATCTTCCGGCAAAAGGATGGCGGCTCGTCGAAAGTGCGCGCGTCGCGTGTGAATCAGGAGCGTCCGGGGTTCTCACGACGGCCTATGCTAACACTTCGCTCCGCCGTCGTGAATCGGCTTTTGAGGCCGCTTGACCGCGCCCCCCTGCGCCGCTAGACTTTGAAAGCGCCGCGACACAACATGCGCCGGACGACTGCGGGAGAGAGTGTCGCCGCCGACGCGGAAAGCTGTCAGTTGCTTGTGATGTAAGACGGCCGACCGTCCGTTGTCCGTTATCTTCATCAGTTGTCCGTGGTCAGTTGTCCGTTGTTTCGTTATCATCGCGCGAGTTACTGAAATTTGGATTGAACAACTGACAACTGACCACGGACAACTGACAGAGTACTTCTTATGCGGAGAGTTTATTTAGACAACAGTGCGACGACGCCGGTTGACCCGCGTGTGGTCGAGGCGATGCTGCCTTATTTGACGGAGAAGTTCGGCAATGCTTCGAGCGTCCACTTCTACGGGCAGGAGGCGCGCGTTGCGCTCGACCGCGCGCGTCGCGAAGTGGCCGCGCTCATCAACGCGCGCCCGAACGAGTTGGTCTTCCTCTCCGGCGGCACGGAGGCCAACAACCTCGCCATCCGCGGCATCGCCGAATCAAACGCCGAACACGGCCGCCACATCATCACTTCGCAGATCGAACACTCGGCCGTGCGCGGCGTCTGCGATGCGTTGGAGAAACGCGGTTGGGAAGTGACGCGCCTGCCCGTCTATACGGACGGCATCGTGCGCGCCGCCGACGTGCGCGCCGCGCTCCGGCCTGACACCGTGCTCATCACCGTGATGCTCGCCAACAACGAGATCGGCACGATTCAACCCGTCGCAGAGATCGGCGCGCTCGTGCGCGAGGAACGAGAGGCGCGCGGGCGCAAGTACCTCTGGCTGCACACGGACGCCGTGCAGGCGGCCGGGCGCATGACGGTTGACGTGGACGCGCTCGGCTGCGACCTGCTCTCGCTCTCCGCGCACAAGCTCAACGCCCCGAAAGGCGCGGGCGCGCTCTACGTGCGGCGCAGCGTCCGGCTCACGCCGCAGTCAATCGGCGGCCATCAGGAACGCGAACGCCGCGCGGGCACAGAGTCCGTCCCGCTCATCGTCGCCTTCGGCAGTGCCGCCGCGCTCGCGCGCGAAGAACTGCTCCAACGCATCGAGCACCTCAGACGCCTGCGCGACGAGTTCGAGACCGGCGTCGAAGCGCGCGTCTCAGACATCGTGTTCAACGGCGACCGTGAGCGGCGTCTGCCGCACCTGTCGAACATCTCGTTCCGCTTCATCGAAGGCGAGGGCTTGCTCATCAATCTGGACATGCAAGGCGTCGCCGTCTCCACCGGGTCGGCCTGCTCCTCCGGCTCGCTCGAACCCTCGCCCGTCATCCGCGCCCTCGGCCGCGACGACGAACTCGCGCGCGGCTCGATCCGTTTCAGCCTCGGCAAAGACACGACGCCCGAGGACATCGTCTACGTTCTCGAAGTGCTGCCCCGCGCCGTCGAAAATTTGCGCCGCCTCTCGCCCCTCTACCAGAAGTCGCTCGCCGGACGCGCCTGCGAAACCACGCCCGCATGAGGTATGAGTTTCAAGTTTCAAGTTTCAAGTTTCAGGACTGACAAGTTCTCCCTTCTTCAACTTGAAATTTGAAACCTGAAACTTGAAACCCCGATGAGTTACTCCGAGACCGTCAAAGATCATCTCGCACACCCCCGCAACGCGGGCGAACTCGCCGACGCCGACGCCGTGGCCGAGTTGACCAACCCCGCCTGCGGCGACCGCCTCCGTCTCATGCTGCGCATCCGCGACGGCCGCATCGCCGCCGCGCGCTTCCTCGCCTACGGCTGCCCGCCCACGCTCGCCTGCGGCTCGGCGCTCACCGCCATGCTCGAAGGCATCACCACCACCGACGCCACGCTCATCACCCGCCAACAACTCATACGCGCGCTCGACGGCCTGCCCGCGCGCAAAAACCACGCCGCCGCCCTCGCCATCGAGACGCTCCACGCGGCCTTGCTCTCGCACACCGCGGGCGTCAACGGCGCACGGGCGTAAGTTCTCCCCCGCCGCCCCGCTTGAAATGTTATGATGAGGCCGAACAAACCTGAACGGTCAGAGGTGCAACATGTCTCGTCAGGCCAAAACAACTCACGTCACGCCCGAAGAATACTTGACGCTCGAACGCGCCGCCGAATACAAGAGCGAATACCTTGACGGCGAAATCTTCGCGATGGTCGGCGCGAGCAGAAAGCACAACCTCATTGCCGGAAATGTTTTCGCCTCGCTCAAGCAACTCTTGAGAGACAAGCCGTGCGAAACCTACATCAGCGACATGCGGGTGAGGATTCCGGCCGCTAACGTCTATACCTATCCCGATGTCGCGGTGGTCTGCGGCGAGTCGCAATTTGAAGATGAGGCGGTTGACACCTTGCTCAACCCGACGCTCATCGTCGAAGTGCTGTCGAAATCAACTGCGTCTTATGATCGCACGGCGAAGTTCGGTTACTACCGCACGCTTGCATCGGTGACCGAATATCTGCTCGTCGCACAGAACGACTATCACGTCGAGCATTACGCCAAGCAAGCGGATAGCCGCTGGCTGCTGGCGGACATACGCGGACTTGAGAGCCGCGTCGAATTGGCGTCCGTCGGGTGTACACTCGCCCTCAGTGAAGTCTACGACCGGGTCGGTCTCGACTAATCTTCACGCGTCGGCTTCCGCGTATTCGTCAACGCAATCAAGAAGTAATTGACGCTCATCGTCCACCACTTATTGAAACGGGCGACGCGAAATGATCGCGTCGCCCGTTTCGTGTGAAGCGTAAGTTGTTCTACTTCCGCTGTGGGATTGCTTTTACTTCTGCTCCGGTTGACGCATGCGCTGCATGGTACGGGGGAACGACTGCGGCCCTTCCTTGACGGCGTAGTCGGAGGGCACTTCAAAGAGCGTGCGCGCCGGTTCGCTGCGGTTGATGTTGGTCAGGCGGTAGGTCGTTTCGCCGAAGCGCGGGTCGCTGTGCTTGCTCATCACGACCGTTTGCAGTTCCGAAGAATACCAACGCTCGGAGACGATGTTGATCGGCCGTTCGTTGCCCATCATCCCGGCGGGGAACGTGATCGTCGTGCGCGTGCCTTCGGCTTCGACGCCCTCGACCAACTGCTTGCCGAGCGACTCCTTGACCGGCTTCACGCGCTCGCCTTCCGGGGCGTTCCCCGGCGCGGGCGTCCGCATGAAGGTCACGCCGCCGCCCGACCCCGCCTCTTCTTCCTTCGGCAGCGTGAAGACGAAGGAGATCGTGCCTGAGACTTTCACGGCGTTGCCCGACAATTTCGTAGGGCTGAACTGCCACTCCTTCGCGGCGTCAACGGCCGCCTGCTGCAAGAGCGGGTGACCGGCCGTCGCCTTCGCCGATTCGACCGCGCCCGACTCGCCCACGACGATCTGCACCGTCACAGGCCCTTCTGCCCGCGCGGCCTTCGCAATCGGCGGGTAGGTCGGCGGCACTTTCTTGACGGCTTTGCCCGACAGCCCGCCGCCGTTGATGGTCTTCGGCGCATCCTGCGACACCACCACCGCGCCGCCGCCACTGCCTATGCTCCCGTCCCCGCTGCGCACGAAGACCTGCGTGCGGGGTTCGTCGCCGGACACCTGCGCGCCCTCACCCTGCATGCGTTTGAACCTCATCACGTTCGACATCTTCTGCGCCGTGCGCGTGCGCGGGTTCAAGACGTAACGCGACCCGGAGACCGGATCGTTGATCAGGATGGACTGCGCGGGTTCTTCGGAGGTCGCCCACGGGCCGATGTGGTTGAGCGTCTCGTCGCGGCGCGTGCGCCCCTCGCTGTCGCGGTAGAGGCTGGCCTTCGAGGTGCGCGTGATGCGGTTGCCGTCGGCGAGCACCTGCACGGATTCGTTGACGGACTCGGCCGAGTAGGGCGCGCCCTTCACAACCTTGCTGTCGAAATGCATGTCAGACGACACGATGCTGAAACTGTAAGCATCGCCCGACGCGCCCGGTGCGCCCGGCGCGATCTGCATCTCGAACACGCCCTCGTGTCCCGGCATCATGTGAACGCGCGGCATCCCCTCGCCGTGCCGCTCGATCAAAACGTCGTGTGCGGGCGGGGGCGGCGGAGGGGCGGCCTGTTGCGTCTTCTGCTGTTGGGTCTGCGCGAACAGCGCGCCCGTGCCGTTCACCAGCAGGGCGAGCGCGCACAGCGTGGCGGTGAGTAAACGTCTCTTCATATTTTTATCCTCATCCTTTCTACGAACATAACCGGGCTTTAACTTCGGCAAGACTCGCACGCGTCAAACAACTGACCACGCGCCTCTCAACTGTTGATCGAAACTGTCGGCTGAAACTTCCACGCTTGCCCGTCAGCGCACGAAGCGGATGGCGCGCGCCAGCCCGTCGTTGCCGAGCAGCACGTCGGCCTTCACCGGCTCGTTGTCGCGCTCGGCGTTCAAGGGCAGTCCGAGCGAGGCGAGCGCGGCGCGCGGCAACTGCACGCGCACCAACTGCCCGCTCTCAAGCGGCGTCGCGGCGGGCGCACCGGCGACGAGCGAAATAAACTCCGTCACGCTCTCCGTCTCGTTGGGCTTCGACGCGCCGCCCGCGTGGTTCGCCGCAGACTCGCCCTCGCCCGCCGCGAAGATCGCGCTGCCGCCGTCAATCACCTGCCGCGACTCGATCATTCTGGGCACAAACGGGCGCGCGAGTTTCGCGTGCGTACGTGCGGAAGCGGCGTGCTCAATCGGCTGCGGCCGTTCCGGTTTTGCCTGTCCTGTCGAACCGGCGGAATTCGGAGGCGGCGACAAGGTGGCAACCACAGGTGCGACGGGCGTTGACTCTCTGCCGCCCTGCTGCGGCGCGACGTTCGTCGTCTGTGACGACGGCACAGTTCGCGTGAACTGCTTGTACAGCGTGACGAGCGCGACGAGCGCGAGCGAGGCCGCGATGGCCGTTGCGACTGACGCCGCGCGCCACGTTTGACGCCGCGACGACGCACGACGGGCGGCCACTTCATCCTGCGCCGACAACTCGACGGGCGCGACTGCCGCCCCGTGTGCGGGCGTAGCAATGGGCGCGTGCGACGCGTCGTGTGCGTCTGTCGTCGTCGCCGCTTGAGCGTTCGCGCGCGTCTCAAGGAAGGCTGCGAGGAGTTTGGCTTCGACGCGTGCGGGCGCGCTCAGGTCTGCCATGTCAGTGGCGATGGTGCGGAGCGCGGTCGTCAAATGCTGCTCACGCGCGAGACGCGCCGCGCAGGCCGCGCAAGTTTCGGCGTGGCGCAGCGCGCCGTCGCGCGCCGCGGCGTCCATCATCCGCCCGCGCGCCGCTTCAACGATGAGAGATGTGAATTGCCGACAGTTCATGCGAAACACCTTAAGGGATCAAAGTCCGTGGCCGCGCCGCGTGCGTCGCCGTGCGGGCGCACCTCGCGCAAACGCTCGACGAGCAGGGCGCGCGCGCGGTGCAGGCGCGAGCGCACCGTGCCGACGGCGCAGCCGAGCACCGACGCCGCCTCTGCGTAACTCAACTCGTGCAACTCGCACAACACGACGACCTCTCGGTAATGCGCGGGCAGCGCCAAGACCGCGCCCCTCACTGTTTCGATCAACTCGCTGCGCGCGAGTTCGGCCAGCGGGTCGTCGGCCGCGTCGGCCGTGTGCGCGGAGACGTTAGACGCGCCCGCGCGCCCGTCTTCCGTCGTCTCCTCGTCCGCCAACGCCACGAAATGCCTCTCCTTCTCCAGACGCCGCAACACCTGATTGCGCGCCACGCCGTAGAGGTACGAGGCGAGCGCGCCGCGCGTGGGATCGAACAACTGCGACTCGCGGACGAGCGTCATAAAAACTTCCTGCGTCACGTCTTCCGCGATGCCTTCCGAGCCGCACATCTGGAGCGCGAAGCGGTAGATGCCCGCCTGTCTCCGGCGGTAGAGCGCGGCGAACGCGTCGGCGTCACCGGCGACCGTCAGCCGCAACAGTTCTTCATCGCTGTGCTCAGGAGAGGCTCTCATCTTCGCGTGCGGTCAATGCCCGACACACCTAATTCGCCCCGCCCGCCCGGAAAGTTCCACAAACTGCCAGGGCGCGGCTTTTACGCTGCGAATCCACACTTCCGCGCTGTAAATTGGCACTTCTGCACTGTAAATTCACACTTTCACCGCGTAAATTCATAGTTTCGCACTGCAAATTTGAACTTTCACGCTGTGAATTCATACTTTCACGATGGGAATTGATACTTTCACAATGGGAATTGATACTTTCACGGTGGGAATTGATACTTTCATGGTGGGAATTTGAACTTTTACTCTGCGGATTCATACTTTCGCGCTGCGGATTCACACTTTCACGGTGCGGATTCACACTTTCGCAGTGCGAATTCATGGTTTCACTCTGCGAATGTGAACTTTCACGGTGCGGATTCATAGTTTCACTCTGCGAATTCACCCTTCCGCGTTGTTAATTCATACTTTCGCCGTGCAAACGCACACTTTCACGCTGAAAATCCGTCCTTCCAAAGAGTTGAAACGGAGTTTGAGGCTGCAAATTCACACTTTTGCGTTGTGAATGGGGTCTTTCGTACCGTAAATCGAGACTTTTACGGCGCGGAAGAACTTTGCAGCGTCAAGAGTCACGTGACGCCGCCCGTCAACTCTATTTCTTGACGGGCGCGGCTGCCCCGCCGCGCGCACGAAGGTTGGTGATGGAGAGCAACTGCCGCCCGTCTTGCCGCGCGGGGTCGGCGAGTTTGATCGTGATGTTGGGCTTCCGGTTCGAGGGGTCGGTGCTTGAGGCGAAGCCGAGCGTGTAGCGGGGCGTCTGTAGCCGCGCGTTGAGGGCTTGGGCGGCGGCGGCGAACTCCGAGGTCTTTTTCGGGAAGACCGCGTAGCCGCCCGTCTCGCGCGCGAGCGTGTCGAGCAACTCGCGCGACTTGCGCCGGCCGCCCTTCACCTGACTGAAGGCGTCGTCGCCGAGCGCGTCGGTCAGCCCGAAGACGTAGATCGGCACGTTGTGCAGGCGCGAATAGTCCAACACCTCGTCGAGCTTCGCGCGTGCGTCGCGCTCGCCGCCGTCCGTGATGACGACGAGCGCGCGGCGACGTTCGTCGCCCGGGGCACGCGCCACGACCGCTTCGGCCGCGACGTACAACGCTTCGAGCAACGCCGTCTCCCCGCCCTCCACGTACATCCCTTCGAGCGCGGCGACGAGCGCGTTGCGGTTGCGCGTGAAGTCCTGCATCAACTCGATCCGGTCGCGGCTGACGAAACGCACCACCGACATTTCATCGCGCTCGCCGCGCGCCGCCACGATGGCCTCGCCCACTCTGATCATCGGATCGATCAACGTGCGGAGCGAACCCGTGTTGTCAACCAGCAGGCTGTAACTGAGCGGCGGCGACTCGCGCGCGAAGAACGTGATCGCCTGTGGCACGCCGTCCAGTTCCACGCGGAAATCTTCGGCGCTGAGGTTCTCCACCGGCTTACCGTCGCGCTCCAACACCGCGGCTTCCACCTTAATCAACTTCGCCGCCCCGCCGCCCGCCTGCGCCGCCGCGACTTGCCCCGGCGCGCTCGCGGTCTGAGCCGAAGCGCACGGGCTGAGTGCAAGCAGCAACGCCAGCGACGCGCCGTTCAGTAGTTGACGAAATAGTTTCATAGCGTTCCTGCCTGCGACATCCGGCGGGCGTTCGCCGGTTAAGGCGACGTTTGCCGTCGGCTCCTGTCCCGCGACTCGTCTTTCTCCGCGGCCTTGCCGCCCGGCGCGAAATAACCGGGGCGCGCGTGGACGGTGCGCTTGCCGCCCGCCTTCGCACTCTCGCTCAGCTTGACTTCGACTTTGCGAAATTTGCCGTCGTGGTTCGCGTTCGACGTTTGATAGCCGACGACGTATTGCGTCCGCAGGTCGCGCACGATCTCGTTGACGACGGAGATCATTTCCGGCACGTCCTTCGCGTAGAAGGCGCGCCCGCCCGTCTTCTGCGCCAGCGTGTTGATTAGTTTGACGGCTTTTGCTTTCGGGCTTGGACGGGTGATGCCGCCTTCGCTGTCCAGATTCTCGATGATGCCGATGACGAACAACTGAACGTCGGCTTCCGCCAGAAGTTTCTCCAACTCGGAGAACTTGTGATAACTGGAGCGGTCTTCGCCGTCCGTCAGGAGGACGAGCGCGCGGCGGCGAAGGTTTCATTTGATCTCCCGCAAAAGTTCAGGGCGAGACGAGGCGGGGGCGCGTGCCCGAAGGCATGATCGTCTGGCCGTTGTGATATTCGGGGCCGCAGTAGCGGCGCGGCTCTTGCCCGATGGGGAACGTCTTCGAGCGGATGACGGGACACGTCGGCGCGGCGAGCAGACCTGTGGACGGGTCTATGTCGAGCGTGATCGTGCCCATCAGGCGCGACGTGCCGTCGCCCTGCGTGACGCCGCGCCCTTCGAGCCGCGGGGTGGTCGTGCGCGGGCGTTGCTGCGTGTCGGCGGGAGGCGGCGGGTCGCTGCCGTCGGAAGGCACGACGGGCGCGGGCGCGTAGTCGAACTCGCCGCCGTCTTCGCCCGTGCCGTCAAGCAACTCCGGCAGCACCTCGTCGAGCGGCGCGGTGCTCTCCTGCGTGGGCGCAGTTCCGCTGATGAAGAGTTCGACGCGTTTGGTCGGGCTGTCGGCGGCGGCGAGCAGTCCGGTGCGCGGGTCAATCGAAGCCTGTTCGATCCCTGAAGGCATCTGCCAGTCGCCCGTCCATTCGGGGTGCGCGGCGAGCGCGGCCGACATGAAATCAGCCCAGATGGGCAGGGCGGAATCCGCGCCCGTCAAATTCAAAGGCGAGCCGTCGTCGAAGCCGACGTAGACGACGCAGACGAGGTTCGGCGTGTAGCCTGCGAACCAGCCGTCGCGCGACGTGCCGGTCTTGCCCGCGACGTTGTACTTGAAGCCGCGCGCACGCACGCGCGCCGCCGTGCCGCGGTTGACGACATCTTTCATCATCGAGGTCATCAGGTAGGCG
The DNA here is from genome assembly GCA_030838445.1 of Pyrinomonadaceae bacterium. Taxonomy (GTDB): domain Bacteria; phylum Acidobacteriota; class Blastocatellia; order Pyrinomonadales; family Pyrinomonadaceae; genus JAIVJZ01. The sequence goes on from JAUZFQ010000268.1 coordinate 12,806, forward strand.
ACTTCGGGGCGCAGCACTTCGCTCTTTTGCGTGACGGGCGCGGCGATGGTCGCGCCGCGCCCGGTGGTGACGCGGTTGATCCCAATCGGCGTGGCGCGCGTGCCGTGATTGGCGAAGGTGGTGTAAGCGGAGGCGACTTGCAGCGGCGTCGCCTCGTTCGTGCCGAGCGCCATCGCGGGGTAAGCGCGGGCGGGTTTCGGTAACCCGGCGCGCGTGGCGAGACTCATCACGCGGCCGATGGTGACCTCCATCGCCACGTCAACCGTGATGACGTTCTTGCTGTGGACGAGCGCGTCGCGCAGGGTGACGGGAGCGTTGGCGTAGGAGTCGCCGAAGTTGCCGGGCGAGTATTCCTGATTGTCGAAGGTGAAGGTCTTCGGCTCATCCATGTAGGTGGTCGCCGCCGTGATGACGCGCGGGATCGGGTCGAAGGCCGTGTTGAGCGCGGTGGCGTAGACGAACGGTTTGAAGACCGAGCCGGGCTGGCGCATGGCGTCGGTCGCGCGGTTGAGTTGGCTGCGCTCGTAGTCGCGCCCGCCGACCATCGCCACCACTTCGCCGGTCTCCGCGTTCATCGCGACTAGCGACGCCTGCAACGTCCCCGGCTCGACCGAATTTTTCCCGCGCTTGGCGTAAATCTTATCGAGCGAGGCGAGTTGCTTCGTCACGGCCGCGTAGGCCGCGCGCTGCAACTCCATGTCAATCGTCGTGTAGATGCGCAGGTGTTCGGCCGTGCGCGAGTCGGCGAGGATGTCTGCCAACTGCGTCTGCACGTAGTCAACGAAGTAGGGCGCGTCTGAGTTGTCGAGACGACCGCGCGCGGGCGCGACCTTCAACTCGGTGGCCTTGGCGCGTGCCGCCTCGTCGGCCGTGATCGCCCCGGCGTCGGCCATCGAGTCGAGCACTTGATTGCGACGCGCCGTGGCCGTCGCGTGATTGCGATAGGGGTTGTAGCGGTTGGGGCTGCGGATGATGGCGGCGAGGAAGGCCGCTTCGGGTAGCGTCACGCCGGTCACGTCTTTGCCGAAATAGACCTGCGCCGCCTGTCCGAAACCGTTGATCGAGAAGCCGCCGTGCTGGCCGAGATACGCCTCGTTGCAGTAGAGCGCGAAAATCTCCTGCTTCGACAGACGCGTCTCAAGGATGACGGACATGTAGGCTTCGGAGAGCTTGCGCTTGAGACTGTATTCGGGCGAGAGCAGGAGATTTTTGACGAGTTGCTGCGTGATGCTCGAACCGCCCTGTCTGGCGATGGGCGAGTTGGGGTCGGCGTCGTAGCGCCGGACGAGGGCGCGTGCGATGCCGCGGATGTTGATGCCGTAGTGCTCGAAGAAGGTGCGATCCTCCGTCACCGTGATGGCTTTAACGAGGTGCGGCGGGATGTCTTGAAAGCTGATGATGCGCCGCTTCTGCCGGTCGCTGCCCGTGACGAAACTGATCTGTTCGGGTTCGATGAGCGCGTGTTCGAGTTTCGTTTTGCTGTCGAGGTCGTTGAGCGCGGCGATGCCCTTCCCCGTCCGCGCAAACGTGACGCGCACGCGCGGGAAGAGACGTTGACCGTCAACGATGGCGTTCTGCCCCGGCTCGACATCCACGCTCGCGCCGTTCAAGGCGTAACGGCCGCGCGCGTCGTCGGCCTGCGCGGCGCGCTCGACGTAGCCCGCGCGTTGCAGACGCTTCACCAGATCGTCGGCCGACAAGGGCGCGCCCACGCGCAAGTCCTTCGGCGCGGTGTAGACGCCCGCCGAGCGCGTGAAGATTTCGCCGCCGATGAGCCGGTCAACGCGCTCGGAGAAGATGTAGTAGTAGTAGCCGAGGACGCCGACGGTGAAGGTGGTCAGAAGCACCAGCGCGATGACGACGGGCGGGCGGAAGATGCGCCGCCGCCAACGCCGGAAGAAGCCCTCCTCCGGTTCGTCGTAACGCACGACGCGCGCCGCGCGCCGTCTGGCCGCTGGGGGCGGCACGCGATTGTTCGGTGGATGACGGACGGGCATAGAAGCAGTGACAAGTGACTGGTGACAAGTGACAGGTTAGATCAAATCCGAAGCCCCTTCGGCTGCTGTCATAAAACTCTAATCTCTATACGTGCAACTGTCTACTATAGTTTGACACCGTGCGGGCGTTTTCGCTAACGTGACGGCGGCGCGCGCCGGACGGCGACGACAGCAGCAGCGGCGACAGTCGCGCCCGTTGGATGCGCCGGTTGAGATATGAGTTCGACGCCAACTTTCCTCCACCTGACGAAAGCCGCACGCCGCCGCATGATCTATGCGCTCGTCGCGCTCGTCGGTTTAATCGCGCTCGGCACAATCGGCTTCCGGCTGCTCGAACCGCTGACGCTGCTCGACAGCCTGTACCTGACCGTGATGACCGTGGCGACCGTCGGCTACGGCGACGTGCATCCGTCGTCGCGCGGCGGGCGCGGCTTCGCGACTGTCTTCATGCTCGTCAGCGTCGCCGTCGTCGGCTTCCTGCTCTCCACCGCCATTCAAGCCCTCGTCCAATCAGAGATCGTCGCGGCCTACGGCCAGCGGCGACGCTACCGGGAGATAAGCAAACTGCGAAACCATTTCATCATCTGCGGCGCGGGTCGCGTCGGCTCGCGCATCATCCGCGAACTGCAACGCCGCGAAGAACCCTTCATCGTCATCGAACGCGACGAACGACAGGTTGCCAGTCTGACCGAGCAGGACATCCTCGTGCTCGTGCGCGACGCGACGCTCGAAGAGACTTTGCGCGACGCGGGCGTCGAACACGCGCGCGCCCTCGCCGCCTGTCTGCCCGACGACGCCGACAACGTCTACGTCGTCCTGACGGCGCGCGGCTTGAACGACAATCTACACATCGTCGCCCGCGCCATCGAGGCGCAGGCCGAGCCGAAGCTGATCCGCGCCGGGGCGAATCGCGTCATCGCGCCGATCATCATCGGCGGCCAGCGCATGGTGCAGGCTCTCACCAAGCCCGCCGTGTCCGACTTCATTGATTCCATCGCGGCCGAAGACCTCGACCTCGATTTCGAGGAAGTCGTCGTCGCCCCCCGTTCTTCCTACGTCGGGCACAAGTTGAAGTTCACCAACATCCGCTCCGAACTCGACGTCGTGATCGTCGCCGTGCGCCGACGCAGCAACAGCGAGATGGTCTTCAATCCTTCGGGCGACTCGCAGATCGAAGCGGGCGACATGCTGATCGCCATCGGCCGCGCCGACTCCCTCGCGCGCCTGAAAGCCATCGCACAACGGAACGTATAGTTTCAAGTTTCAGGTTTCAAGTTTCAGGTCTGACACTCCATGACTCTCCGAGTTGAGACCCTCGACGTTAGGTGATGCGTTTTCAACTTGAAACCTGAAACTCACTTTATGAAAGTTCTCGTCACGGGCGGCAGCGGTTATCTCGGCATCCACGTGCGGCGTTTCTTCGACGCCGACGATTTCTCGCGTCGCGCGGGCTTCGACATTCTCGACCCCTACGACGCCTCGCGCGTCGCCGATTACGACACCGTGATCCACCTCGCCGCGCACCTCGACAAGAGTCACGCGGCGGCCGCCGAATCTTTCCGCACCAACGCCGAAGGCACGGCCAACCTGCTCGCGCACATGCGCGAGGGCGCGACCTTCATCTACGCTTCGACCAAGGATGTGTACGGCGCGCACGCCGACGCTTACGCGGAAGTCCCCGAAAGTTGCGCGACGGATTACTGCGGGCAGTCGCCGCTCGAATGGTCGAAGTTGATGGGCGAACGCTACGTCGAATATTACGCGGCGGCGCGGGGCTTGCGCGCCTGCGTCTTCCGGTTGTCGGCCGTCTACGCGCGGCCGTCCGAGGGCAACGAGTCGAACTTCGTCACGCACTACGTCGAGGCGGTCAAGCGCGGCTGGCCGCTCAGTCTGCCCGCGGGCGGACGCCCCTTGCGCGACATCCTGCACGTCGAAGATTTCGCGCGCGCCTGCCACGCCTTCATGGACTCCGGCCTCGCGCGCGGCACGTACAACCTCGGCGGCGGGCGCGAGCAGGCGACGACTCTGCGCGGCATTGCCGAGACGGTCGGGCGTCTGATTCAACTCGAACCCGTGTTCGAGGAAACCACACGCCCGCCCGCGCCCGTGCCCTTCAACTACGTCTCCGATCTCTCGCGCGTCCGCGCCGAACTCGGCTGGCAACCGCTCATCGGCGTCGAAGACGGGCTGAAAAGTTTGTTGTAAAAATCCTCAAGCAATAATTTCACGCAAAGGCGCAAAGGCGCAAAGACGCAAAGTGAAGCCCATGACGACGTTCCTTCTCAGTCTTCCTTTGCGTCTTTGCGCCTTTGCGTGAGACATTTAGTATATTGAACGAAACGTTCAGTATGCTGAACAGCCGATGACACGAACACTTCAACCGGAACAGATCAAGCGCGTGGTGGTGCGCGGCGCGAATTGGGTGGGCGACGCCGTGATGACCGTCGCCGCGCTGCGCGAACTGCGCCGCGTGCTGCCCGCCGCGCACATCACGCTCGCCACGCGCCCGTGGGCGAAAGGCATCTTCGCGGGCACGGACATCGTTGACGAACTGTTGCTGATTGACGACACGCGGCGCGGCCTGCGCGCGTCGCTTCGACAGATCGCAGAGTGGCGAGCGCGCCGTTTCGACCTCGCGCTGCTTCTCCCGAATGCCTTCGAGCCTGCCTTCATCGCCGCCGCCGCGCGCGTCCCCACGCGTGTCGGTTATGCGACCGACGGGCGCGCCTTCCTGCTCACGCACCCGCTCGGCGTGCCACCGTGGCGCGGCGAACAGCACGAAGTTTTTTACTATCTCAACCTCGTCTTTGAACTCGAACGCGCCTTGACGGGCGCGGCGCAGTTTGAAGATCGCGAGCCGCAATATCAACTACACGTCTCGGCCGAACGACAGGCGGCGGCGCGCAACCTGCTCAGTCGTCACGGCGCGCTCAACGACCGCCCGCTCGTCGTGCTCTGCCCCGGCTCGACCAACAGCCGCGCCAAGCGTTGGCCGCCCGAACGCTTCGCCGCGCTCGCCGATCACTTGATGGGCAAGGCCAAAGTCAACGTCGCGCTCATCGGCGCGCGCGAAGAGTTGGACGTGACGCAGGAAGTGCTGGCGAAGATGCGCCGCCGCCCCGTCGTGCTAACGGGCGAGACCGATCTCGCCGGGACGGTCGCGGTCTTGAGCGTCGCGGACTTGCTCGTCACCAACGACACCGGCCCGGCGCACATCTCCGCCGCGCTCGAACGCCCCACGCTCGTCATCTTCGGCCCGACGAACCCCGTCACCACGCGCCCCTTCTCCCCAACCGCCGACATCATCCGCCATCCGCCCGACTGCGCGCCCTGCATGCTGCGCGATTGCCCGATTGACCATCGCTGCATGACACACATCACGCCCGAAGAAGTTTTCCTCCGCGCCGTCGAGTTGCTCGCGCACGGCCACTGCGAAACACATGCCCATGACGGCGCGACGACGCACGGAGACGAGTCAGAGCGCGCGGCGGTCGGCGCGGAGGTGGCCTGATGGGCGAGGCGTCGAAGCGTCGCGCCGTCTTCATCGACCGCGACGGCACGATCTCCGAAGAGGTCGGCTACGTCAATCACCCCTCGCGCTATCGTGTCTTCCCCTACGCGGCCGAGGCGATCAAACGACTCAACGAGGCCGGGTGGCTCGCCGTCCTCGTCACGAATCAGGCGGGCGTCGCGCGCGGCTACTTTACCGAAGACGTGATCGGCGCGGTGCACACCCTGCTCGCGCAGGAACTCGAACGCGGCGGCGCGCGGCTCGACGCCATTTACTACTGCCCGCACCACCCGTCGGTCGGCGAGCCGCCCTATCGTTTCGACTGCGACTGCCGCAAGCCGCGCCCCGGTTTGATCCGCCGCGCCGCCGCCGATCTCGACATTGACCTCGCCACGAGTTGGATGGTCGGCGACCGTTACGGCGACACCGAACTCGCGCGCAACGCGGGCACGCGCGCCGCGCTCGTCCTCAGCGGCTACGGGCGCGGCGAGTGGGAATACCAGCGCGCCGCGTGGCGACACCAGCCCGACCTCGTGGCCGAGAATTTGTTGGAAGCCGTGGAGAAGATTATTGCGGATTGCGGATT
>JAUZFQ010000011.1 GCA_030838445.1 Pyrinomonadaceae bacterium
CGCCGCTCGCCGTGGGCGGGACACTCGCCGCGCAGCGCGAGGGCGGGCGCGTGCGCTTCCCCTCCGGCCGCATCCAGCGGTACAAGCGTCATTTTCAAGGGATGCCGCGCGCGGGACGCCGCTACGTGCTGTTCCTCAAGCGCAACGAGGAGGGGCAAGCCTACTACATTCGCACCGGGTACGAGTTGCGCGCAGGACGCGTGCATCCGCTGGACGGCGTGGACATGAACAAAGGGGCTTCGGAGTTGCCGCAGTTCGCCGCCTACAAGGACGCGGAAGAAGCGGCCTTCCTGAGTGCGGTGCGCGACGCCGTGGCGAAATCTTTACAGGCGTCGCCCAAGTAAAGGAGGTTGAGCCAATGAAAACAAGCCGAATCCGGCTGTGGCACATCGGCGCACCTCTCGCGGCGTGCCTCTTGACACTCACCTTGACGCGCCTATCGAACCGCGTTGACGCCCAAGTCGGATGTACTAACTGTTTGCCGGTCACGGCGAACCCGTGGATTGCGGCAGCCACTTCGGCCACTGCTCGCCCGTCATCATAGACACCGCGGGCGACGGCTTCCGTCTGACGAATGCTGCGAGCGGCGTCCGCTTCGACCTCAACGGCGACGGCACACCCGAACGCCTCGCGTGGACTGTGGCCGACTCCGACGACGCGTGGCTCGTGTTGGATCGCAACGCGAACGGAGTGATTGATAACGGCGCGGAGTTGTTCGGCGACCGCTCGCCGCAGCCCGCGTCGGCCGCGCCCAATGGCTTCCTCGCGCTGGCCGAGTATGACAAGGAGGCGCGCGGCGGCAACTCGGACGGCGTGATTGATGCCGGGGATGTCATCTACTGGTCGTTGCGCCTGTGGCGGGACGCGAATCACAACGGCGTCTCCGAAGCGGCGGAACTCCGCACGCTGCCGGAGCTATACGTGACCGCCTTGCATCTGAAATACAAAGAGTCGAAGCGCAGGGACGAACACGGCAACGAGTTCCGCTACCGCGCGAAGGTGGACGACGCCGGAGGCGCGCGCGTCAACCGCTGGGCGTGGGACGTGTTCCTCACGCGCGGGCAATAACCGGCCGCACAAGCTGTTAAAAAGATCGCCCGCCCGTCGTCGCAGACCGGCGGGCGGTTTACGTTTGAGAGCGGCGCGCATTCGGCTGAAGTTGCTCATTCACACAATCTCGGCCGCCTCGTCCGGGATAGTTTCAGCCTTGCGCGAGTCTGCCGTCTTGAAACGCGCGTCGCTTTGCGTCTATGCTGGGCGGACGAAAAGCTCTTCCAGTTTCAGCCAACGGTGAAATGTGATGCCTTCTGGACATAAGGTGCTGGCGGTCGTCCTCGGCGGCGGCGCGGGCACGCGCCTGTTCCCTCTGACGCACCAACGCTCGAAGCCCGCCGTGCCGCTCGGCGGCAAGTACCGCCTCGTGGACATCCCGATCTCGAACTGCATCAACTCCGACGTGACGCAAATCTTCGTGCTCACGCAGTACAACTCCGCGTCGCTCAACCGCCACATCTCGCGCACCTATCGCTTCAGCGGCTTCTCCGACGGCTTCGTCGAGATACTCGCCGCCGAGCAGACGCCCGACAGCCCGCAGTGGTTTCAAGGGACGGCCGACGCCGTGCGTCAAGTGCTGCCGCACATCCACGACTGGGGCATTGACACGCTCTTGATCCTTTCGGGCGATCATCTCTACCGGATGGACTACCGCAAGTTTCTCGCGCGCCACTACGAGACGCAGGCCGACGTGACCGTCTCGGTCATCCCCTTCGTGCGCGAGGCGGCCGAGGAGTTCGGACTCCTCAAAGCCGACCCGACGGGGCACATCCTAGAGTTTCGCGAGAAGCCGAAGGGCGAAGCCCTCGAAGAGATGCGCGTGGACACGACGGCCTTCGGCCTCTCGCCGGAAGAGGCCGCGCGCCGCCCCTTCCTCGCCTCGATGGGCATCTACGTCTTCAACTACGAACGCCTGCGCGAACTGCTCGCGGCCAACCCGACGTGGCTCGACTTCGGGCGCGAGATCATCCCCGCCGCGATCAAAGACTACAACGTGCAGTCGTATCTCTTTGACGACTACTGGGAAGACATCGGGACGATCTCGGCCTTCCACTCCGCCAACCTCGACATGACTTCGCTCCTGCCGCAGTTCAACTTCTTCGACACGGAAGCGCCCATCTACACGCGCCCGCGCTATCTTCCGCCGTCGAAAGTCCACCACTGCGAGATCGTGGATTCGATCATCGGCGACGGCAGCATCATCAACCGCGCGCGGCTCGTGCGCTCCGTCGTCGGCCTGCGCGCGCGCATCGAACCGGGCGCGCACATCGAGAACACCTACCTGATGGGCGCGGACTACTACCAATCCATCGAGGAACTGCGCGCCGACGCTGTCGCCGAGCGCCCGATTATCGGCATCGGCCGCGACACAGTGATCCGTCACGCCATCGTGGACAAGAACGCGCGCATCGGCGCGAACGTCCGGCTCACGAACGACGCGGGCGTCAAACACCTCGACAACGAAGAGGCCGGCTACTACATCCGCGAAGGCATCATCATCGTCCCGAAGAATGCGACCGTCAAAGACGGCACAGTCGCTTGAAAGCAGGGTAAAGGGGAAGGGGCAAAGGAGAAAAGTGTATTCTCCTTTGCCCCTTCCCCTTTACCCTTTACCCTGCTTTATCTTTCGGCGAGCGGCGTGCGGCGCAGGACGGGTTGTGAACGTCTCTGGTCGTCGCTTTGCGCGGCGTCGGCGGTGTTGTTGTTGGTCGCCCCGGACGGATTGTAGATGTAGCTGTCGCGCGCTTGGACGGCGAGGTCTGGACGCATGACGCGAACTTTGACGCGCCGCCGCTGGCCGGGCTGCCCCTGCTGTTTCGGGTAGTAGCCGAGACTATACTGGCGGCGCAGTTCTTCGGCGACGAGCGAGAACGCGCCCTCGATGTCGCGCGTGTTTTCGGCGCGGTAGACGCGCGCGCCCGACAAACGCGCCATGTCGCGCAGGTACGAGTCGCCGCGTTCGTACTCGGCGCGCGTGCAGCCCGTACAACCGGAGTTGCCGCCGCCACCGCCACCACCACCGCCGCCGTAGACGCCCCCACCTTTGTTCCCTCCGGCGAGAATGTCCACGAGGATGTCCGTGATGCCGCCCGACTTGCGCCGCGTGCCGCCGCCACCACCGTTCTGCGAGCCGGAGCGCGAGTCGTAGGTGTCGTACTGCACGGGGTAGATGAGCGCGTCGAGTTCTTCCACGTCCTGCGCGTTGGTCTCGTAGCTGGCGCGGCGGCTGGACGTGTCAACGCCGTCGGTGAAGAGCAGGATGGCCTTACGCCCGTCAATGCGGTTGAAGCGTTCGTTGATGACGAAATCCACGGCGTCGTAAAGTTTCGTGCCCGAACCGGCGCGCACGCGGTAGATGGCGTCGCGCAGACGCGCGCGGTCGCTCGTCGCCTCCGAGAGCACGCGCACCTCGTCGTCGAACGAGACGACGAGCACGCGATCCGCGGGGCGCAGTTGGTTGATGAAGGAGATGGCGGCGTCCTGAATTTCGGGGAGCCGGTAGCGCGTCGAACCCGAAGTGTCTATGACGAGCGCGACGGTGAAGGGTTTTTCGACCGTGGCGAAATAGGCGATCTCCTGTTCGACGCCTTCCTCCCAGATGCGAAACTCCTGCTGCCGGATACTCGGCACGTACTTGCCCGCCCGATCCATCACGCTCACCGGGATCGTCACGAGCGAAGTGTTGACGCGCACCACTTCGTTCTCGTCAACCTCGCCGGAATCGGCGGGCGCGTCGCCCGCGCGTCGCCCCGCGTTCGGGTCAATCGCGCCGCCGAGAACTGGCGGGCGGCGTTCGGTTGAGGGCGCAGACGCGTCGCGCGTGGGCGGCGAGTAGTCAGGCCGGGGCGCGTCCGTCGTGGACACACCGCCGCCGGACGCCTGACCGACTCGTCGCGGGCGCGTCTGTGCGTGGATTAAGGAAACGGAAATTGCTAGCAGGGAGAGGAGTGATAGCAAGGCGGCGAACTTTCTCATGGCCTTTCAACTCCTTTAGACGAAACCAGTATACAACGACCACGAGGCGCGGACTAACCTTTGATGCGCCCGC
>JAUZFQ010000034.1 GCA_030838445.1 Pyrinomonadaceae bacterium
AGACGAGATCGACGAAGTGCCAGTAGAGGCCGCTGATCTCCACGTCCTCGTGCGTCTTGCGCCGGATGCGCAGGGCGATGTAGCCGAGGTAGATGACGCCGGTCAGGACGTGGAACATGTGCAGCCCGGTGATGGCGAAGAAGGTCGCGCCGAAGAGCGGCGACGCCTGCGGCCAACGCTCCGTCCACTCTTTCGCGAACGCGCTGCCCTGCGCCAGTCCGAACGGGCGCAAGCCCTCTTCGATCAGGTGCAGCCACTCGTAGATGTGGAGCGCGAGGAAGGTCAGGCCGCCGAGCATGGTCGCGCCGATCCAGCGGCGCGCTTTGCGCCGGTCGCGTCGTGCCGAAGCGGCCACCGCCATCACCATCGTAAAACTCGAAGCCAGCAGGCAGAGCGTCATCGAGGTCGAGAAGAGGATGCTCGGACTGAAGGCGAACGGCGTCGCCCATTGGTCGCTCGACACGCGCACGTAGCTGTAGCCGATGAGCAACGCGGAGAAGGTCAGCGCGTCGGAGACGATGAAGAGCCACATGCCGAGTTTCTTGTGGCCGATATGGTAGGGGAAAGTCCCGCCGCTCCAGTCGTCAGCGGTCAAACGCTCTGCCGTGTGCGCGTGTGTAGTCAACTCTTACCTCCACAGGAAAAGGAGTGCGAATAGATAAACCCACAGCCCGTCCATGAAATGCCAGTACAGCCCGACGGCATCAACGCGCGCCAACTGCTTGCCCGCCGCGTTGCTTGCCGCCGCGTCGCGCCGCCCGCGCAGCATCAGGTAGCACAGACCGACGATGCCGCCGAAGAGGTGGAGCGCGTGCAGCCCCGTCAACAGGTAGAAGAAAGAACTGTGCGGGTTCGTCGCCAGATAAATTCCCTGCCCGACGAGGCCGCGCCAAGCGAGCAGTTGCGCGACGAGAAAGCCGAAGCCGAGCGCGAGCGACAGGACGAGCCAACGCCGGTAAACTTCCCTCGCCCCGCGCCTGAGCGCCCGACGCGCGACTTCGATGGTCGCGCTGCTCGCGAGGATCAAAGCCGTGCTCACCCAGAGCATCGAGGGCACGGAGAAGGCTTGCCAGCCTTGTTGCGTCCGCGTGGAACGAAAGACGTAGGCGCTCGACAGCGCGGCGAACATCATCAGGATCGCGGACAGCGCCAGCCACATGCCGATGCGGTATTGCTGCGGCGCGGCGTCGCGGAAGGCGCGCTGCCCGCCGCCGCCGTCGCCGCCGCCACCGTTTGGCGGTTGACCGCCGCCGCGCGAGCCGTTGCCGCCCGCCGAGCGTCTGCCCGTCCCGCCGATGTGGACGTTCTTCGTCCCGGTCGAGACGCCGCCCGCCGGTTTAGTGCTGACCGTTGTGACCATTGCCTGAACTCCCCTGTACTCCTTGACCGATGCCCTGCCCCGCGGCCGCGGCGACGTTCCCCTCGCCCGCGTCCGGCGTCGTCTGCATTACGTAATCCTCCGGCGCGTCGGGCACGGCGAACTCGTAGGGGCCGCGATAGACGGTCGGCAAATGCCCTCCGAAGTTGTCGTGCGGCGGCGGCGTGGTCGGCGTCACCCATTCGAGCGTCGTCGCCTCCCACGGGTTGCCGCTCGCGCGCTTGCCTTTGAAGATGCTCCAGATGAAGTTGAACAGGAAGATGAACTGCGCGGCCGCCGTCACGATGGCCGCGATAGTGACGAGCAGCACGAGCGGGTCGAGCGGGCGCAGGAAATCGTACTCCTGAAACGAAGCGTAGCGACGCGGCATGCCGACGATGCCCATGATGTGCATGGGCACGAAGATGCAGTAGACGCCGATGAAGGTCGGCCAGAAGTGCAACTGCCCGAGCCGCTCGCTCATCATCCGGCCGAACATTTTCGGGAACCAGAAATAGACGCCCGCGAACATGCCGAAGATGGCCGCCACGCCCATCACGAGATGGAAGTGCGCGAGCACGAAGTAGCCGTCGTGGATGAACAGATCGAGCGAGGTCTGGCCGAGGACGAGTCCGGTGATGCCGCCCGCCACAAACAGCGAGACGAAGCCGATGGCGAACATCATGGGCACGGTGAAGCGTATCTTCGCGCCCCAGAGCGTGCCGAGCCAGTTGAAAGTTTTGATGGCCGACGGCACGCCGATGGAGAGCGTCAGGACGGAGAAGGCGATGCTCGTGCGTGGATCCATGCCGCTAATGAACATGTGATGCCCCCAGACGAAGAAGCCGAGGAGGCCGATGGCGAACATCGCGAAGACCATCGCACGGTAGCCGAAGACTGGCTTGCGCGCAAAGGTCGAAAGGATATGCGAAGTCGCCCCCATGCCCGGCAGGATCGCGATGTACACTTCCGGGTGTCCGAAGAACCAGAACAAATGTTGCCACAGGATCGGCGAGCCGCCCTTGTGCGCCTGCACCACGTCGTTGAAGACCAGCCCGCCGGGGATGAAGAAACTCGTCCCCGCGTGTCTATCCAAAAGCAGCAACACGCCCGCCGCGAGCAGCACCGGGAAGGCGAGGAGCGCGAGAATCGCCGTCGTGAACCAAGACCAGCAGGTGAGCGGCATGCGCATCAGAGACATCCCGCGCGTGCGCATGTTCAGGAGCGTCGTGATGAAGTTGAGCGCGCCGAGCAGCGAAGCGATGCAGAAGATGGCGATGCTCGTGATCCAGAGGGTCGCGCCCGCGCCCTGCCCCGGCCCGGCGACCTTGCCGAGCGCGGAGAGCGGCGGGTAGCCCGTCCAGCCGCCGATGGGGCCGAGCGTGCCCGTGCCGCCGCCGCCCAGGAAGTTGTTGACGAAATCGGTGTTGCCGACAATCGTGCTGCCCTCGACGAAGATCGCCGAGATGAGCACGAGGAGGCCGATGAGCGTCACCCAGAACGAGAGCATGTTCAGGACGGGAAAGGCCATGTCCTCCGCGCCGACCTGTATGGGGAGAAAGTAGTTGCCGAAGCCGCCCTGCGGCGCGGTGGTCAACACGAAGAAGACCATCATCGTGCCGTGCATCGTGACGAGCGAGAGGTAGAACTCCGGCGTCATCACGCCGCCCGGCGCGCCGAGCGGAAAGATCGTTTCGAGGATCGTCCACTTGTGCCCCGGCCACGTCAGGTTCAGGCGCATCAAGACCGACATGAACATCCCGACGAACGCCGCAAAGATGGCGAGCAACAGATACTGGATGCCGATCACTTTATGATCAATGCTGAAAATATACTTGCGGATAAAACCCGTGGGCGGCCCGTGGTGGCCGTGCGGCGCGTGTGCTGTGGCGGCTGCCTCGGCGTGGGCGTCCGTCCCGGCCGCTCCCACCTCGGTCGCGGCGGCGGACGGCTCAAACGGGGTCGTGGCCTCTTCCATCTTGAAACTCCTCTCCCTTCAGGGACGAGTCGGATTCGGTGTCTATCTCAACGCGGCGGTCGTCGTCGCCGCCCCTTGTTTGATCCCCAGCGGGTACTCCTTGATCAACTGCGTGATGCGCCCCTGAAACTGCGCCTGCGGCAAAGCGACTAACTCGTCGTAGACGTTCGCGGGCAGCGCGATGAGGTAGCTCTTCATCTTGTAATGAAGCTGGCCGCAGAGTTCGGCGCAGGCGAGTTCAAAACGCCCCTCCTTCGTCAGGGTGAAGTGCATCTTGATCGCCATGCCGGGCACGACGTCCTGCTTGTAGCGGAGTTCGGGCACGAACAGATCGTGCGTCACGTCTTTCGATTCGAGCGTGAGTTCGACCGGGCGGCCGACGGGGACGGCCAGCGTCGTCACGACCTGATCGTCTTTGGCGTTCGCGTCCTGCTCGTCGAGGCCGACGAAGTTCAACTCGGCGTCCTTGACCAGATTCGGGTTGGTGCGCCCGAAGTTTTTGTCCGCGCCGGGGTAATGAAAATTCCATTGGAACTGCTGCGCGACGACGTGGACTTTGGTCGAACCGGCGGGAGCTTCATTCAGGTGCAACTGCGCCCACACGCGCTGACCCATCAGGCCGAGCGTGATAAAGATGAGCGCGGTGACGGCCGTCCAGATGATTTCGAGGCGGTTGTTGCCGTGCGAATAGACGGCGCGCTCGCCCCGGTCGCCCCGCGACCCGTAACGCCAGACCGCCCAGCCCAGCCCGATCTGCGCCGCCGCGAACGAGAGTCCGACGACGATGATCGTGATCATAAACTGCCGGTCGTAGGCCGGGCCGTGTTCGGAGATGTACGGCGGCAACCACCAGCGGCCGTTCACGAACAGCCACACCGACCCGATTGTCAGCAACCAGATCAACACTCCGAGCGCACGACCCATGAAGTTCTCCTCAGCGGCTGGTGAATGGTGAAAGGTAAATAGTAAATGGTGAAAACCGGAGATCATCCAACCCACCATTTACCATTCACTATTCACCATTCACTGATTTATGACCATCAGAACAAAAAGAACCGGCAAGTACAGAACGGAAGCCAGCAGCACGCGGCGCGCGTTGCGGCGTGAGAGCGTGACGGCGGCGGCGATGCTGATCCACAGGAAGAGCGCGCCGAGCACGAGCGCGCCGAAGAAATAGATCGCGCCGGAGATGCCGAGCGCGGCCGGGGCCAGACTGACGGGCACGAGCATCAAAGTCCACAGGACGATCTGCTGCTTCGTCAGACGCCCTTCGGGTTCAACCACGGGCAGCATCAGTATCCCCGCGCGCGCGTAGTCTTCCCGGTACATCCACGCGATGGCGAAGAAGTGCGGGAACTGCCAGAGGAACAGGATCGCGAAGAGCGCCCACGCCTCAAGGCCGACGTGATTCGTCGCCGCCGCCCACCCCAAGAGCGGCGGGACTGCGCCGGGGAAAGCCCCGACCAACGTCGAGAGCGACGTCCTCGTCTTGAGCGGCGTGTAGCAGAGCAAGTAGCCGACGATGACCGTCGCGCCGCAGAAGGCCGAGAGCAAGTTGACGAACGCCGCCAGATAAATCTCCGCGCCGACGGTCAGCGCGAGGCCGAAGACGAGCGCGGCGCGCGGCGTCAAAGTGCCGAGCGGGAGCGGGCGGCGCGCGGTGCGTCGCATCAGGCGATCCAGATCGCGCTCCATCCATTGATTGAGTGCGGAGATGCCGGAGCACAGGATGGCGACCCCGACGAGCGTGTGCGCGAAAAGTTGGTAGTCGAACGCGCCGCGCGTCGAGCCGAGCAAGAACCCGGCCGAGGTTGTGAGCGCGACAAGGAACGTGATGCGCGGCTTCGTCAACTCGTAATAGGCCGACACCTTCTCGCGCGTCTCGGAGCGCGCGCCCGTCACCGCCGCCGACGCCCCGGCAGCGGCGGGCGCGACGGACTGCTCTATCTCTTCGACAACGATTGTTTCCATGAAATGCCTGTGGAGCGAAACTTAAAGTCTAAATTTACAGGGCTGAACTTAAACCCGAGTGTCGCACCCCGCGCGGCCGGGTGGCAAGCCGCTTCAACCCGCCGAAACATGAAATAAATTTGCCCGCCGGTCGCGCCCGTTTTAATGTTTCGGCGCGAACGTAAATTCGATGGCGGGCATCACTTCGAGCAGGCCGAGCGAGGCCGTCTTGCCCGCGCTCGCGTCCACGGTGAAGTCTTGCGTCTTGATCTCTTTCGCGCCGACGGTGACGGACTGAGTCTTTTCGCCGAAACGCTCGTGCCAGGTGGCGACGGTGTAAGTGCCCGGCGGCACGCCCTTGATCTCGAACGCGCCGTTCTCGCCGCTGACGGCGTAGAGCGGGTGCTTCATCACGCCGATGTTGGCCTTCATCCAAGGGTGCTGGTTGCACTTGACGGGGACGACCACTTCGGCGCGCGTGAAGGTCTGTGTGATCGGTTGCGCGCCCGCGGGCTGCGACTGATTCCACTCCTTGTTGAACTTCGGCGACGGGTGGACGTTGTGCGCCGTCGGGTCGCTGTTCGTCACCTTCAACTTCTGACCCGCCATGATGCCGAGGACGTGCGGGACGTAGTGACAGCCCTTTTGATCGAGCGTCACTTCGGTCGCCGGGACGTCGAAGGTGAAGCCGGTGATGCTCTTGCCATCGGCCGTCTTGCCGTCCTTGATGTAGACCAAAACGTTCGCTAGTTTCCCTTCCTTGACCACCACGTCCTCGGTCTGCGGGTTCGGGTTGTTCTGCGAGCAGGCCGGGTCGGCGTCCATGCTGATCGGCTTGGGCGCGGGGGCTTCGCCCGTGAAGCTGACCGCGCCGGTGATCGAGCCTTCGTTGCCGCCCGACTTGTAAGGCACGCCCGCCGTCTCGGTGGCCGCGCCGTCTTCCGCCACGTCGTCGTCGTCGTCACTGCTGCCGCAGGCGAGCATGAAAGAGAGCATCGCGGCGGCGAGTATCAAGGCGAGCATCCTGCGAACTTGGTTGAATGGCATAAGGCTGAGTGTCTCCTGAAATTTAATTTCCCCGATTCTACCAAGAACGGCCGCCCGGCGGCGAATACCCGACGCCGTATTGCCGCATGAAGACCACCGCCTCGCGCGTCTGTGGCGCACGCCGCATGACGATCCGCCGCCTTCCCGCGGGCGCGCGCACAACGCTCGCGGCGCGTTGGCGATACTTCCTCTGCCGCCCCGTCGCCGCTGTTGCGGCTTTAACGCGCGCCGGAAGCGAGTGGTGCGTGCTCGACTGCGCGGCGGCGTCTGTGGATGCGCCGGTGGTGGTCGTCCCGGCCGTGGCCGAAGGCGAACCGGAGGCGAGCCGCGCTTGCTCGGCGGGCGTCAGTTGCAGCATGTAGCGGACGAGCAGATCGGCGTGGTCGCCCTTGTACTCGTTGAAGCTGTCGGGCAGTTGGCCGTTGAAGACCCAACGCTCTCCGTCGCGCTTGAAGAGTTCGGACGGCATGGCCGTGCCCGGTATGACCTTCTGCGGGTCGAGCAGCCAGCGGAACGTCCAGCCGGGCTTGAGACGTTCGCCCGCCTGCAAGAAGTTCGGGGCGGAGGCGTTTTTGTCGTGATCCGGGTTGCCCGTCAGGTGACACTTCAAGCAGGGCGCTTGCTGCGACGTGAACAACTGCCGCGCGAGAGTGCGCTCCTCGTCCGTCAGCGGGTTGACCGGCTCTTTGATGAACGGCTCTTGCTGCGAAGAGACCGCGAGGAAGAAGCGCACGAGCGTGCGCAACTCGTTCGGCGAGAAGTTGAACGTGGGCATGCGCGCCTTCAAGTAGAGGCGCACGCCGTTCTTGTTCGCGCCCGGCTGCGGCGGCATCTGTTGGCTCTCGTGATGCGGCTGCGTCTCGCCCGAACCGTTCGCGCCCGTCGCCGCTCCGCCGCCGCTCGCTTGCGGCTGGTCGCCCGCCGCCGCGCCGCCCTGCGTTTGATTGTTCGACGCGCGGCTTGTGTGGCTATTCGTTACGAAGCCTGTCCGTCCGCCGTTGCTGTGCTCGGCCGCGCCGCCGAGCGCGCGCACACTCGCGTCGTCGCCGCCGTTGCTGAGCGACGGGTCGGTCAGGAAGCGCAGCAGCCAGTTGGGATCAACGCGCGCGCCTTCTGTCATCAGCGCGGGCGGCAGTTGATCCTTGCCGTCGGGCGTCAGGTATTGCGGCAACTCTTGCAGCACTGACTTCTGCCCGACCTGTACGGAGTGGCAGCCCATGCAGTTGTATTTCTTGATGACCCACCAGCCGTCCTGTATGTCTTTACGCCGATCCGACGGCTGGTAGAAGAACGACGCCGGGACGTTCGCGCCCTCCGAGCCGACGCTGCCCAGGAGGAACGTCGTCAGGGCGTTTTTCCATTCGGGCGTGAGGAACGGATCGGGCATGCGCAGGTGGTCGCGGGCTTCCTTCTCCTTGCCCTTGTCGTAAATGCCCGGCTCTTCGAGTTTGTGCTCGAAGAAGCCTTTGTGGTTGTACCACGTCGCTTCCTTGCCGTCCTTCTTCTCGTACTCTTTATCGGTAAACGGGTTGATGCCCTTCTCCGCGTCGTGCGTGAGCAGGGCGAAGTCGAGCCGTTCGATAGGCGTCGAGCCTTCGGCGCTCAACTCTTTGCCGATGCGTTGCTCGTCCTCAAAGCCCTTGATCTCGTGACAGTTGGCGCAGCCGTACTGCTTGATCAAGTACGCGCCCTGATCCTTCAACTTCGGATCGTCCATAAAGGAGGCGTCAGGCCACTGCGCCCCTTTGCCGAGCGAGAAGAGATACGTGGCGATGTCGCGCGAGTCCTGTTCGGAGAGACGGAAGTTGGGCATCACCGTCATGTTCTGCACTTGCAGTTCCGCGCCGTCGTTCGGGCACTTCGAGTTGCCGTGCGTGTCGAAGCGGTAAGGCTTGTTGTTCTTCTCGTAATCGGCGCGCGTCAGATCGCGTTTCTCTTTCGGGCAGTAGGGTGCCCAGCGCTCGCGCGGGTTGTAAATCCAGCGGACGATGTAGTTGAAATCCGCCTTCTCGCCGACGCGCGTCAAGTTCGCGGCGAACGTGCCGCCGACTTGATTCTCCACGCCTTCGCCGATGGAGTGACAGGCCATGCAGCCCTTCGTCTCGAACAACTCCTTGCCGTGCGTGGCGTCGCCCGGCTCCTGCTTCGGCACTTGCCCCTCGAAACTCGACTGCCACAGGTAAGCCGCAATCGCCGCGCGCTCCGTGTCCGCGTTCTGCTTGAGGTTCTTGGCGAGATTGTGGTCGGGGTTGAGATACCAGAAGGTCGGCATCTTCGTGCCGGGGCGGAACGCCTGCGGGTCTTTGAGCCACGCCGGAATCCATTCCTTGCGCAGCTTCAAGCGCACGTCTTTCAAATTCGGCCCGACCTTCTTCTGATCCTGCATCAGGTAGCGCGCCTGCACGTTCAACTGCTCGATGCGCGCCTCTAGCTGGCTGTTCGTCACGCGCAAAGCGACGGCGCGTGCGAGTTTCCTTTGCGCCTCCGTTTCGTCGGCCACCGTGCCCGCCTCTGCGTCCAACTGCCGCGCCTCGCGGTCGTTGGCGGCGAGTTGTTCTTCGAGTTGCTTGATAGTCTGGCGCGAGTTGGCGAGTCCGTCCGTCTCGCGGTCGAAACCTTCGTAACGATGACAGCCGACGCAGCCGCGCTCCTGGAAGAGGTCTTTGCCCTTCGTCAGCACGTTCGCGCCTTGCAGCACGCGATCCTGCGAGTGGCACTGCTGGCAGCCCGCCTCCATGTTCTCTTTGCTGTAGAGCGGGTGCAGCCAGAAGCGGTTGAGGCCGTGGCCTTTGACGATGCTCGTCGTGGCGCGGCCGTTGCCGCCATGACAACTCGAACAGCCGAAGCGTTCCGGGTTGTGAATCTGCAACAACTCCTTGCTCGGGTGGCTGACGAAGGCGCGCGCGTCGGCGTCAATCTTCTTGCCCGTGCGCTTGAAGTTGACGGGCTTGAGTTCGAGCGGCTCGCGGATGCCGAGGTGGCACGTCTCGCAGCGATCCACGAGTTGATCGCCGTTGACGTTGATCTGGCGAAGCGAGTAGTCGAACTTCTCGTTGCGCTCGATCAACTTATCAATCTGTTCGGCGCTCAGGCCGATCACGTTGTCTTTGAGGTACGTGTCCCGCGTCTTCGCCAACTCGTCCGACTCTTTGAGGACTTCGGCGCGCTCGGTCAGCAGTTTGGCTTTTTGATCTTTGAGCGAGAGATATTTCGCTTCGAGTTCGGTGAAGTTGAGCTTCTGCTCCTCGGTCTTCGTCGAGTTGGGATCGACCGGCATCTTAACGGCGACCTTCTCGCGCTTCTCTTCCTCCACTTCGCCGCGCAGGTCTTTCTTGTCCGACTCGTCCGAAGTCTCGATGCGGTAGTTGACGACGGTGATGTAGCCGCGTTTGTTCTGGAAGGGATCGGTGACGGCGGCGAGTTGGCGGTCAATGAACTTGACCTGCGTGTCAATCTCGCGCTTGCGCGGTTCGGCGGCGGCTCTCGCGTCCTGCGCGGCACGGTCGAGTTCCTGATACTCCGTAGACGCCTTCACGTCCTTCTCCGACTGCGTACCCGTCCGCTTCAAACGCTTGAGGTAGCGGTTGTAGCGCGAGACGAACTCCTGCTGCATGCCCTTCCAGGGGCGCTGGCCGTAAGCTTCGTCGTACAAAGCCCACGCGAGCGAGGCCATCAGCAAGAGCGCGCAGACGAGGAGGATGTTGCTCGTCGAACGGCTAATGATCGGATCGCGCGCAGGAGTTTCCGGCTCACGTTTCGCAAGCGCATCCGTATCGGCTTTCGGTGTCTCAGCCACCTTCGTCTCCCTCCAAGCAAACCGAGTTCAGATGTTAAACCAGGGCGTGACCCAGACGTACTTGATCGTGAACGCCAGCCGCAGCAGGATTTTGACCGGCAGCGCGATCAGCACCGAGATGGCGAAAAACTGGAATGTCAGGTATTGCAGCAAACTCGTGCGCGCCAGCAACTTCTTCTCGAAGTCGTTGCGCGTCATCAGCCAGTGCAGGAACAGCCCGGCGAGTACGTAGAAGATGCCGACCACAATCGCGCCGAAGATGATCTTGACGGGCATGCTGGTGATGCCGAACAGATCGTGCAAATCGCGATTCTTGTCGAACACGACGGCGTTGTGATCCCACGTCTGACCCGGCCAGAACCAGACCCAGCCGGGGCCGCGGATGAACGTCCCGATCACGATCAGGATGATCCACGTGAACCAGCCGATGCCGAACATGCCGAGCGCAAACTTGCGCTGGCGGATCGTGTAGTAGCCGTTCCCCAGCGGGTTCGAGTCGACGTAGGGGAAGACCATCAGCCCGATCATCATGATCGAGGGCATCACGACGCCCGCGATCCACGGGTCGAAATAGACGAGCATCTCTTGCAGGCCGAGGAAATACCACGGCGCTTTCGAGGGATTCATCGTCAAATTCGGGTTGGCCGGTTCTTCGAGCGGCGCGTCGAGCGTGATCGACCAGACGAAGAGAATGACCGTCACGATCACGGCGGCGAGAAACTCCACGCGCACGAGGAACGGCCAGACGTGCAGCTCGCGCGCCCAACCCGGACGCCACGGCAGAGTTTTGCGGTGATGCGTCTTGGCCTTCGCGGCGTCGCCTTCGAGTTCCACGATCAATTTGTCGTTCTCGCGCGCCTGCTTCAACCCGTACCACGTGAAGAACGGGACGAGGAACAACATCGCCACAATCGGCACATTATCGGGCGCAGATGTGATTATCCAGAGTTGATGACAGTCCATAAGAATTGATCCATTTGGTCATTTATTCATTGAATCAATGAGTCAATGAATAAATGAATCATTTCTTCGTCGTTTTCATTTCCGCTTCGAGCATCACGGGCGCGGGGCCGGAGATGCCGCCGTCTTTGCGTATGCGCCAGAAGTGGACGGCCATGAAGATCGAGGCGACGAGCGGGATGCCGATGCAATGCCAGATGTAGGAACGCAGCAGCGCGTTCGCATCCACGATTGAACCGCCGAGCAGGCCGAAGCGCACGTCGTTGTAGGGCGTCATGCCGAGTTGCGGCCCGAACGGCCCTTCGCTGCCGAACATCGGCGTGGCGCGCGCCATGTTCGTGCCCACCGTCACCGCCCAGAATCCGAGTTGATCGTCGGGCAGGAGATACCCTGTGAACGAGAGCAGGAGCGTCAGCACCAGCAGCACAACGCCGACGCACCAGTTGAACTCGCGCGGCCGCTTGTAAGACCCCGTGAGCACGACGCGAAACATGTGCAGCCACGTGGTGATGACCATCAGGTGTGCCGCCCAGCGGTGCATGTTGCGCAGGAGCTTGCCGAAAGGCACGTCGTGTTCGAGATAGAGAATGTCGCGAAACGCCTGCACCTTCGTCGGGTGGTAATAGAACATCAACAGGACGCCCGTGAAGGTGAGGACGATGAAGAGGTAGAACGTGATGCCGCCCATGCCCCACGTGAAACCGTAGCGCACCGCGTCGCGGTTGATCTTCGCGGGATGAAGGTGGAGAAAGACGTTCGAGAGGATCGCCAGACTGCGGTTGCGCGGGTCTGAGCGGTCGTGCGAGACGCGAAAGATGGACTTCCAGATATGAGTCTGCTGCGGGTCATAGTAAGTCTCTGCCTCTTGAAGAGCGCGGTATTTGAGCGCGAGTCCCTGTTATCTTGTTTTACAGATCAAGCCGACAGATGACGCACGGCCGCTCTCG
>JAUZFQ010000042.1 GCA_030838445.1 Pyrinomonadaceae bacterium
GGGAAAGTGTGTGGCGATCACGTAGTCGGCCAACTCGCGGACGCGCTCGGGCTGCCCACGATAGTAAAAGATTTCAAACGTGCCGAAGCGCACGTGGCTCTCACACATGCGCACGAGCATGGCCGCCGTTTCAATCGTCTCGCGCCTGACCGGCTCGTCGCTCCCGACGATGCAGAGCGCGCGGCTCGTGTGGATGCCGAGCGCGTGCATCGCCTCGCCGCACAAATATTCGCGGATGGTCGAACGCAGGACGGCGCGGCCGTCGAAACCGCGCGAGTAAGGCGTCTGCCCCGCGCCCTTCAAATGCAAGTCCCACTTGTCGCCGCGCGCGTTCCTGACTTCGCCCAACAGGATCGCGCGGCCGTCGCCGAGTTGCGGCACGTAGCTGCCGAACTGGTGTCCCGCGTACAACATCGCGAGCGGCGACGCTCCGGGCAGCGTGCGTCCGCCGCCGAAGTATTCGACGAACTCCGCGCGCTCAGCCTCGCGCGGGTCGAGGTCGATCAACCCGGCGGCGGCCGGATTGAAACTGACGAGGTAAGGAGCGGGAAACGCCGTGGGGCTGACTTTGGAATGAAAGGCGGCGGGCAGGCGCGCGTAGGTGTTATCGAATTGCAGTTCTTCCAATCTACGCATGTTCATTTCCCCCTTGCAGAATTAACGCGACACCGACGCGGACACGAGATATTTCAAACTTACGATGCTTCGACTCTTTCTGCCTTCCTTTGCGACTTTGCGAGAAATTATTCTCACGCTGAAGGCGCAAAGACGCAAAGAAGACTTTAAGGATTGAGTGCCGATTCTTAGCCGCAATCGTTCCCTAGTTCAGCCCGCGCGTGAGTGCGCCGTGCAGTTTGCCGAGCGCGGCGTCGAGGATCTGATCCTCGCGCGCGATGCACAGGCGCATGTAGTTGTCCCACGTGTCGCTGTCGGTGAACGCGCTGCCCGGCACGGCCGCGACGCCCGCTTGCGCGATCAGTTGCTCGTTGAGCCGCATCGCGTCGGCGTACTGTTCGGGGATGCGCGCCCAGACGTAGAAGGTCGAACCAGAATCGTAGATGCGAAAGCCCAACTCTTCGAGCACGCCCACGGTGCGCGCGCGCTTCGCCGCGAAGCGCGCGTTGAGGCGCGCGTAGTAGTCCGCGTCGGACATCAAGACCTCGGCGAGTGCTTTTTGCAGCGGCGTCGGCGAGCAGACGTAGAAGACGTTGTTGGCGTTGTTGAGCGGCGCGACGAGTTTCGCGTCGCCGTAGGCATAACCGAGCCGCCAGCCGGAGATGTTCCAGGACTTGGAGAAGGAGTTGACCGTCACGGTGCGCTCGCGCATCCCGTCGAAGGCAGCGATGGAGAGATGCGGCTCGTCGCCCGCGACGTAGTGCTCGTAAACTTCGTCGGAGACGCAGAGCAGATCGAGTTCCTGACAGACCTCTGCAATCGCCTTGAGTTCAGCGCGCGTGAAAACTTTGCCCGTCGGGTTGACGGGCGTGCAGACGATGATCGCGCGCAAGGGAAACTCGCGGCGCGCTTTCAACTCGCGGCAGCGTGCGCGCAACTCGTCCTTGTCGAACTGCAACGTCTCGCCCGACAGCGCGAAGACCTCCACGCGCCCGCCGAGTTCTTCGACGATGCGCCGGTGGTATGGATAGTAAGGCTCGAAGATAAGCGCGGCGGCGTCTTTGAGATAAGCGTCGGCGATGGCGACGAGGCCGCCCGTCGCGCCGGGCGTGATGAGTAGTTCGAGCGGCGCGGCGTCGGGGTCAACCTCGATGCCGTTGAACGCCCTGATCTTGTCGGCCACCGCGCTCCGCAATTCCCGCGCGCCCTCGGCGGGGCTGTAGTGGTTCTGGCTCGCGGCAATGATCTCGGACGCCGCCCGCGCGAGGTTCGGGTCAATCGCCAACTCCGACTGCCCCTGTACGAGGTTGCCGTCCGCGGGGACAAGTCGCGTGATCAGACGGATGTCGGGCTTAACTTTTTTCATCTTGGTCACCATCATGTAATTTCCTCCGGGCGACCGCCGCAGTAGTGGTGAAACTTCGGTCGCACGATTCGGGCGCGTTCGCGTGAGTTGGAATAGTTGGGTCGGGCGGAGCGGGGCGCGCCGCTTCAGCCGTGCCTGCGTTTGAGCAAGATCACCCCGAGGATGAGGAAGACGATGCCGACGTAGAGGAAGGTGCGCTGGCTGGCGATGCCGATCCCCAGAAAGGCCGTTCCGAGCGCGATGAAAGGTATGCCGCGTTTCGACATGATGTCGCCTCCGTCAAATCAGTTCGCAAAATTTAGTTCGTTTAATTAACACGCCCGCGGTTCGTTGTTCGGCTTAAGATACTTTTGAACCGCGAAAGTTTCAACGACGCGCGAGCCGCTTCGCGCCGCCCGCGCGCGGGCGGCGACGGAATTTCGCGACCGTTCGCCCGCGCGCCGTTTGAAATTAAAGTTTCGCGGGCGGCTTTGCTATACTCGGCCGCATGCCAAAAAAGAATTCTCCGAACAGCGTCACGGTGGGGCTGGTGCAGATGACTTGCGCGCCCGAACCCGCGGCCAACATGAAGAAGGCGATTGCGCGCATCGGCGAGGCGGCCAAACGCGGCGCGCAGGTGGTCTGCCTGCAAGAGCTTTTCCGCTCGCAGTATTTCTGCCAGACCGAGGACATCGAACTCTTCAAACTCGCCGAGACGATCCCCGGCCCTTCGACCGAAGCCCTGTCGAAGGTTGCGCGCAAGCACAAGATCGTCATCGTCGCGTCGCTGTTCGAGAAGCGCGCCGCCGGTCTCTATCACAACACGGCGGTCATCATCAACGCCGACGGCCGTGTCGCGGGCAAGTATCGCAAGATGCACATCCCGGACGACCCGCTCTACTACGAGAAGTTTTACTTCACGCCCGGCGACCTCGGCTTCGCGAGCCACGACACGGAGTTCGGCAAGATCGGCACGCTCGTCTGCTGGGATCAGTGGTTTCCCGAAGCGGCGCGGCTAACCGCGCTCTCCGGCTCGCAAATCCTCTTCTACCCGACCGCCATCGGCTGGCTGCCCGACGAGGAAGAGGAGATGAACGAGGCGCAGCATCAGGCGTGGGAGACGATCCAGCGCGGCCACGCGATTGCAAACGGCGTCTACGTCGTCGCCGTCAACCGCGTCGGCGCGGAGGGCAAGTTGAAGTTCTGGGGTCAGTCGTTCGTCGTCGATCCGTTCGGGCGCATCGTGGCGCGTGCGTCGGCTGACGAGGAAGAGATTCTGATCGTCGAATGCGACCTCGGCCTGCTCGAACGCACGCGACAGAACTGGCCGTTCCTGCGCGACCGCCGCATCGAGTCTTATCAGGGACTCGGCTACCGCTTCCTTGAGACGCCCTCGACTAAATCCTGATGACGAAGCAGCAGACTCCCGCCGCACTCGGCTACCGCATGCCGCCCGAATGGCACGAGCACGCCGCGACGTGGCTGACGTGGCCGAAAGATCCGCTGACGTGGCCGGAACGCGTGCCGCAGGTGGAAGAAATTTACCTTGAGATCATGGCCGCGCTCGCGCCGCACGAGACTGTGAACTTGCTCGTGGACGACGAGACGACGGAAGCGTCTGTGCGCGCGCGTTGCAAGTTCGAGGCGCGCGAGAACGTGCGCTTCCATCGCATCCCGACCGTGGATTCGTGGATACGCGACTACGGCCCGAACTTTCTCCTCAACGGCCGAGGCGAACTTGCCTACAACGATTGGGTGTTCAACGCGTGGGGCGACAAGTACGAGGCGTTGAAGGAGGACGACGCGATTCCGCGTCGGCTGGAGAGCGTCTTGAGCGTGCCGCGCTTCGAGCCGGGCATCGTCATGGAAGGCGGCTCGATTGAGGTCAACGGCGCGGGCGTCGTGATGACGACCGAGCAATGCCTGCTCAACCCGAACCGCAACCCGCACCTCGACCGCGACGGCGTGGAGCAATACCTGCGCGATTATCTCGGCGTCGAGAAAGTGCTCTGGCTCGGCGAAGGCATCGTCGGCGACGATACGGATGGACACATTGACGACATCGCACGTTTCGTCGCGCCCGACACCATCGTCTGCGCCGTCGAAGAAGACCCCGGCGACGCCAACTACGAACTGCTCCGCGACAACCACCGGCGACTGCTCGGCGAGACCGACGCGCGCGGCGCGGCGTATCGCGTCCACACGCTGCCGATGCCCGGCACGGTCGGCGGGCGTAAAGATCGCCTGCCCGCGTCATACGCCAATTTCTACATCGCCAACAACGTCGTGCTCCTGCCCGTCTTCGGCCACCCGAACGACGCGCGCGCCGCAGACATCTTGCAACGCCTCTCGCCTACGCGCCGCGTCGTCCCCGTCAACGCCGAGCCGCTCGTCTGGGGCATGGGCACGCTCCACTGTCTGTCGCAGCAACAGCCTGCCGCCGGTTAAGTTTTGACGAATGAGAAGCCGTGTTCGTCGCGGGGGCGACTAAGTAATGGAAGCGAAATCTACGGAACTGTTCGTCATCATCGCGGCGATGATCTTCTTTCTCGCCATCTGCGCCGTTGCCATCTGGGCGTTCGTGCGCCAGTATCGCCGAGAGCATCCGAAAGAGGGCACGGGGCGAGATAATCGTTGATGCGGGTTGTCCCTGCCTGATTCGTGCTCCGAGGGTTCGTGCGGTCGTCGCGTCGCGCGGCTTCATCTCTTCCAGTTCTATTAGTTTCTTTCAAAAACTCGCTCGCGCCCTTGCACCTTACTTCTCGCGTGATTCATTCCGACGCCGTCTTGCGGGAGATGTGAGCAAGTGGTGGGGCGGCAAGTGAAGCCGGAGGTTAACGATGCAAACAAGCATACAAGAATGCAGGCTCATTCTGCGCCAGTTAAAAGACGTTTCCGGTATTACCGAAACACAGTTGAACGTCACCAGCATTGAAGAACTATTCGCGTTTTGCGTTAACGCCAGCCCTCAATTGATCGAACGCTTGCACATCACCGGCCATGATGCGGGCGGACAGCAGCACTTATTATCCTTCACGTTTCAGTCCAGCATCGTGAACTCTCAGAAAACAGCGGAGTGATGCGCGGGCAAGTTCTTTTCGGCGGCCGCCACTGTCATCACGTCGCGCGAATTTATCTTTTCCAACTGTATTCGTTTCTCACGATAAACTCGGCCGCGCCCTCGTAGCGCACTTCCTTCTTGATCGAGAAACTCTTCGCGCCCATCAGGTAAGTGAGCCGGAGCAACGCCGGTTTGTCGTTGTCAGTCCCCGCCTCTTCCGTCACGACCTTGAGCGTCTTGTCCGCGAGAGTCGTCCGCTCCACCACCGCCGCGCCGTTGATGGTTCGCCCGTCCTTCCCGATCACCAGATTTTTCTTGCCGTCAGCCTTCGGCTCGTCCGGGTACTTGTACTCAAAAACCCACGACAACTTATCCGCGGCCGAACGTGTGACGACGAGGTTGGAAGGAATCGAGACCTGTCTGTTTCTGCCGTAATCCAGATACGTCAAAGCGCCCGTCCACTGCGCGCCCGTCACACGCTGCAAATCGTCGGCCTTAATTTTCGGGACGGGCGGGACGGCAACGAGGCCGTGCAACGACGACGCGAGCAATAAAACGGAAATCAAAATATTCACCGGCCGACTCCTTCGGATGTCTCTCGGATGCGTTTACGACTCGACCACGATTTAACTACGCGACGATTCAGTCACGCCACGACTTCAACTTCTGGAAACGCTTCAAGACCATGTTGCGTTTGAGGGGCGTGAGGCGGTTGACGAAGAGGATGCCGTCGCAATGATCCGTCTCGTGTTGGAAGCAGCGCGCGGCGAGTCCTTCGGCTTCGCGCTCGTACCATTCGCCCCGCAAGTCCTGCGCCCGCAGCGTCGCCCGCTCCGCGCGCTTCAGAGGCGAGTGGACTTTCCCCACCGACAGGCAGCCCTCCTCGCCCGCCTGTTCACCCTCCGCGCCCACGATCCGCGGGTTGGCCGCGACGAGTTTGATCCCGGCGCAGTCCATCACGAAGAGTCGCAGCGAGAGTCCGACTTGCGGCGCGGCCAAACCGACGCCCTCCTCCGCGTACATCGTCTCGAACATGTCCTCGCACAACTGCGCCAACTCGTCGTCGAAAACATCCACCGCGTCGCCCACTTGTCCCAGCACCTTCGCCGGATACTCGCTTATCTTCAGCACCGTCATCTTGTTTTATTTCGTCCCGCCTGCTCTATGATATGCTTCGCGCGTGCGCGAATTTTACTCGATGTGAAACAATATCACGACCCGTTCAAATCCATTCTCGAACGCGGCAGTGGGACTGTGAAAACTCAAACAAGGCAAGAGTGTGCGGAGCAATACGATTAGTCTTCGAGTGATGAAGAAAACGAGGAGAGGTAGAGGGAGAACATGAGGCAGTATTTAGACTTGCTTGATCATATTCTTAACAACGGCGTGAGAAAGGACGACCGGACGGGGACTGGCACGCTTAGTATCTTCGGACATCAAATGCGGTTTTCGTTGGAAGAGGGGCTGCCGGTCATCACCACGAAGAAACTTCACCTGCGCTCCATCATCTACGAACTGTTGTGGTTCTTGCAGGGAGATACAAATATTAAATACCTGCAAGATCACGGCGTCAGTATTTGGAATGAGTGGGCTGATGAGAAGGGCGAGCTAGGGCCTGTCTATGGCAAGCAGTGGCGCAGTTGGCGTTCGGCTGACGGGAAAGTAATTGATCAGATCAGTCAAGTCATTAAGCACATCAGGAGTAATCCCGATTCCCGTCGCTTGATCGTATCCGCGTGGAACGTAGGTGAACTGGACAAGATGGCGCTCGCGCCCTGCCACGCTTTTTTCCAGTTCTATGTGGCGGAGGGAAAGCTATCCTGTCAACTCTATCAAAGGTCTGCCGATACGCTGATCGGGCTTCCCTATAATTTATTGAGTTACTCGTTGCTGACGCACATGATCGCACAGCAATGCGAACTGGGCGTCGGCGATTTCGTATGGACTGGCGGCGACTGCCATATTTACTTGAATCATATCGAACAGGTGAAGTTGCAACTCACGCGCACGCCTTATCTCCCGCCGCAACTAATTATTAAGCGGAAACCGGATTCTATCTTCGATTACGAGTTCGAGGATTTTGAGATCGTCAACTACCAAGCGCACCCGCACATTGCCGCGCCCATCGCGGTCTGACGAGAAACTCAAGCGGCCTCTTTGGGAACTTTAATGCCGATCTGCTCAAGGAAGCCTTTGGGCGGATCGCTGCCGATGAGCGCGAAGACGAAATCGTTCGGCACGGTTTCAATCAACGCGCCCGTCTCGGTGTTCATCAACACGACCTCGCCCGCGCGTATTTCTTTGACGCTCGTGTTGTAATAAACTTTGACCAGTTTATCGTCAATGCAGTCGTAAACCTGTTGCTTGTTGCCGAACTTGATGTCGCTCTTGAGTTCGGAGCGGATGATCAAGCTCACGACGTTCATCTCCTGCGCCGGACGAGGCTCGATCCGGTCGTCCTTCCGGCGTCGCGCGACTAAAGAGACGGCGGCCTCGACGGCGGAGTTGCCGCCCCCCACCACCATGATCCGCTTGCCGCGAAACGCGTCGGGCGTCTCCAGCCGGTACAACACTTTGTCGCGCGGCGTTTCGCCGTCCGATACCTGTAGCCCTTCGCCGTCCACGCCCAACTTCTTCGGCGAGCCGCGCCCGCCGATGGATAAAATGACGCGACGGACTTTGTAAGTGGCCCACTGTCCGAGCAGGGTTCTTTGCGTCTGGACGACGAAGTAATCGCCGTCGCTCGCCCTCTCGACGTGTCTGCAACATTCGTTTTCGTTGATGACGTGCGTCGCTTGTTGGTAGCTGCTGCCGTCGCCGTTCCGGTTGAACGTGATGCCGCAGTTGACGAGGGCGTTCGTCCACAGTTCGAGCAGGTGCTCGCGCTCCGCGCCCTCGCCCGCCACGTCTATGCCGCCGCACGATGCCAGAGCGTCGGGTTTGAAATGGACGTATTTGCCCTCCGGGTAAGAGGCGATGGTGGCGAGCACTTCGCCCTGCTCGATCCCCACGAAACTCAGGCCGCGCCTCTTTGCCAGCACAGCCGCCGACGCGCCCGCCGGGCCGATCCCGATGATCGCCAGATCGAAATCAATCGCGGCCGCGGGCGGCGCAGTGGTTTCGAGTTCGCGTGCGATGAAGTCAATGACGTTCGCGCCTTCGTTCGCCGCGTTTTTGATCAGCGGAGTGCCGGACACGTCGCCGATCAGGTAGCATGACTGCACTTCTTTCGACATGTACTCGTCGCTGCGCGCGGGCGCGGGGCGGCGCGGGATGGGCTTGATCGTGTTGATGACCAGACAGACGGGCGGGTTGATGGGGCACGCGACCTGACAACTCGTGTCCTCAAGGCACAGTTCACGATTCTTAACGGTGGCGATGGTCTTACCGGCGCTGGCGCTCATGGCAAACACGTCATGCGGGCACGCTTCGACGCACGCCTGACAGGCGATACAACGATCCGCTTCGATGACGGGGTGCGGGTATTCCGGCCCGTTAGGGTACTTCTCCCGCGTTTCGAGAATGCGTTGGAGGGCTAGTAGTTCCTCGTCCGGTTCATCGGGCGCGGGTTGTTCGAGCAGCCGTCGCGTGCGCCGCGCGTCCCAGAGCGCGAAGCCGCTGCCCGTCAGGATGAGCAGGCCGCCGAGCACGCCCCAGCTATAGAACGGGATGCCGCCGACGTGGCTCTCGCCGCCGAGCGTGTATGCGCCGACCGTCCAGCAGATGGCGAGCGCGAGAAACGCCGCGATGAGTTGTGAGTATTTCATGGTCTTGCCCCTGCCGACGCCGCGCGTCGGGTTGCGTGTGTGCGTATCAACTCTCAAGGGATGAGCAACGACGGATTCCAGTGCTTCCGATCTTTGATGTGCTGCACGTGACAGGACGTGCAGTTCGGCGTGTCTGCGCTCAAGAGGACGCGCGCGGTCGTCTCGTCGAGTTTGCCGTTGTGACACTGGCCGCAAGTGGTGCGCGGGGTGTCTCGATCAAGCGGCTGGATCGAATGATGACAACTGCTGCATGAAATCTCCCCTTCGCTATTTGCCGAGAGGCCATTGGCGGCGCGCACTCGGTGAACGTGCAACGCGTGGAACTGCGCGGCGAGGCGACTCCGCTCGTCGGTTACCACCCATTGCTTCAACACGGCTCTGACCTTCTCCGGCTTGCTCGCCCACTCTTCCTCATCCAGCCCGCGCCAGACCCACTCGCCAGACACCACCGGGTAGCCGAATCCGGTTAGCGGGTGCGGCGTCTTCATCACTCGACCTTCGTAGGCTTGCCCGTCGCGATGACACACGGCGCACGTCTCAAGCGCGGCGACGCGCGGACGAAACTCCGCGCCCCGGTGTTCCGCGTGACAGGCGACGCAGCCGACGGCGTTGTCCCGGTGCGGCGGCGTGACGGTCGCGGCAAACGCTTCGGTCTGGTGGCATGACGCGCAGCGCGACTCCATCCGCGCGGTCAGGCTATGACACGAACGGCAAGAGTTTCCGCTCGACTGCCGCGCGAGGGACGACGGGGTAAGGGCGAACGACGTGGCCGCGTGCGGGGCGGACAGGGGGCGCGGCGAGTAGATGGTCGGCCGCCAGTAGGCCGCCGCGAGCAGAGGGCAACCGACGAGGAGCGTCAGGATGAAGATCGAGACAGGCCACGGGCGTTGGAGATCGCCGGTGGGTCGCCAGTTGAAGCGCGCCTTTCCGGGCGGCGGCGGCTTCTGCGGGTGAAGCGGCGAAGGGCGCGCGGCCTTCTCGCGGCTGCGCGCTTCCCAGAACAGCCTGAGCGCATTGACCACCTCTTCCTGCGGCGCGTCCGCGTTAGAGACAATGGCAGCGGCGGCGGCAGCGGCGGGTGCAGCCTGCTCGTTCGCCGCCGCCGAGGTGCGGTCGCGTGCCTGCACCTCGACCGCATCCGTCGCCGCACGCAGCGCGACTTTGATCTCCAAACCGTTGTCGCGTTCGCCGATGTAAAGCGTGAAAGGGCCGATGAGCAGCACGTCGCCGTGACCTAACGCTTCCGGCTGGTTGAAGATGATCAGGCGGTTGTTGAGGATGGTCGAGTTCGACGGGCTGAGATCGGTGACGTAGAAACGTCCACCCTCGCGGCGGATGCCTGCGTGCAGGCGCGAGACCGTCGGGTGATTCAGTTTGATCTCACATTCCGCGAGCCGCCCGATGCGCAAGCCGTCAACCGAGATCGTCTGCGGCTCGACCGACAGATCGGTGCGGGTGATGATGTAGGTGCTTTGCGCGTTTGGCATAGCATAGCCCTCGCGACCGCGCGCCGTAGGCGCAATCAACGCACGGCGAAGAAGATGACCTGCGCGATGTGGACAAGCATCAGGAGCAACATGAGCGAGGTGAAGACGACGTGCGGCGCGACCCAGAGGCGCAGCAACTTGTGCAGGTAGATGAGCGATTGGACGCGCCGCAGCGTGGCCGTCGTCTCCACCGCGTCGAGCAGTGTCGCGCGCGAGGTGTCGCTGAAGTTGCGGCGGCTCGCCTCCGTGTTGAACTCGTCGCACAGCCCGTCGAGCAACTCGGTCAGCGGTTCGCGTCGCGTGTACTGGCGCAGCAAGAAGGAGAGCGAGAAGAAACGGCGGCGCACCTCGCCTCTGATCACGGGGCGCAGTTCGGGGTTCTGCGTGTCGATATTCGTCAGGGCGGCGCACAGTTCCTTGTGGCGTTGTTGTAGATCTTCGAGCAGCAGCGGGTCGCCCTCGATGCTCGTCATCACGCGCGGCACGAACAGGTAGCAGGCCAGCCCGAACAGGCCGGACGCGATGACGAGATCGAAGCAAACCATCAGGGCGAGCGTGAGCGTGCCTCCGGCGTGGCTGCCGCCGTGCCAGACGAGGACTAGCCCCGCGCACGCGCCGACGTAGGCGTGCGCCCACATCCAGTAACGCAAAGCTCCGCGACGCTTCGTGTAGATTTGTTTGCGAAACGGGTAAAGCATCGTCAGGAAGACGCCCGCGAAGCCGAGGATGCCCGTGAGCCAACGCATGGTCAGCCAGGTCGCCCAGCCCGCGCCCATCATGCGCGCGTCCAACCCGTAACGGCGCACGGCGGCGAACGTCGCGTAAGCCAGCGCGAAGAACAGGCACAGCCCCCCGGCGTGCAGGACGCGCGCGGGGATATCTCGCTTGTGGATGTTGCGGCCGATGGCGTGCGTCAAATCCTGATAGACGATCCCGACGGTGTTTTTGGCTTCGGAAAAATATTCGCGCGGGTTGACCCTGACGAGCGCGCCGGTCGGGCAGTTCTCCTCGCACGAGTACGCCTTCTTCGCAGCGCCTTCGGGGTTGAGTCCAGTGCCCGCGCACAGGTTGCATTTGATCGCCAGCAAATTCTTCGTGTCGTCGGCGACGGCGGGCAAGGGCGGCGGCGAGAGACTGAGCCAACGCCTGAGACGTGCGGGGAGAGCGGGCGCGGGAGGGTCGGCGCGCTTCCGGCGCGGGATCATCGAGATGGCGTTGTAGGGGCACTGCGTGGCGCAGTCGCCGCAGCCGATGCAGAGGTCGGGGCTGATGTCTATCAGAGCGGCGGCGGTGCGGCTGATCGCGCCGGTCGGGCAGCCGGTCAGACATTCGGGGTCTTGGCAGTGCATGCAGACCGAGGGCGAGAGCACGTGCTGCGTCGAACTGCTACCGATGCGCACGGGGCGTTCGATGTGGATGCCGCGACGGAGCAGGCGCGAGCGGCCGTGCACCTTGTGGCAGGCGAGCGAGCAGTTGCCGCAACGAACGCACAAGTCCATGTCCATAACGAGCAAGTTCGTGCCGTCCACGACGCCCGTCGTGATCTCTTTTTGTAGAGCCTTGAAGGAGCGTGGGTCGGCGACGGGCGTGAGCAGGGCGTTCTCGTCAACCTCTGAGACGGTCGAGAGACTCGCGCGCAGCGCGCGCCAGAGTTCGGGGTCGGCTCGCAGACGTTCGAGCGGAATCTCCAACACTTCCGTGCGCGCCTGCGCCGTCGCGCTGTAAGGCCACGCCGCCGCGGCCGCATCGGGGTCGGCCTCCAAGCCCAGACAATTGCCCGCGCCGAGAAAGCGTACGTCGGCGGCCTCGCCGGTTCCCTTCGCCGACTCGCCGGACGCCGCGTCGCCGTCGGCGGCAAGGCCGCGCGCGATCTCCACCCAGCCTTTGTTGATGAACAGCACGTCCTCGATGAATTCGCCCGCCGCGACGAGCGGGTGGCGATTCCCGTAGACTTTGAACCGCGCGATGCCGCCGAGCCTTTCGAGCAGCGCGGGAGCGAGCGAGCCGTAGACACGCTCACGCAGGAAGCGCAGCGTGTTGTCCAACCCGTGTCTCAGGTAAATCTCATCGAAGACGCGCTCGAACTTCGGCAGTTTGCGGAGCAGGCGCAGCGCCGGTCTTTGCAGTTCGAGGACGGTGGCAACGTCTTTCGCGTCTTCCGGCACTCGAACGGTCTTGCTTCGCTGTTCGCCTTCGATGATCGCCATCTCGCCGAAGATATGCCCCGGCGCGATGCCCCCGACCTTGTTCAGCGGCGAGCCGTCGCACACCTCCAACTCGCCAACCACCGGAATGTAGAAACTGTTTCCCGCCCAGTCGTCCTTATGCGTCACCGTCTCCCCGGCGCGATATTCCCACAGGCGCGCGTAAGGGCCGACCGCCCCGCCCGTGTAACCGCGTCCGTAGACGATCACTTCCAGATCGAGTTCGTGGACGTAATGCTTCTCGTGTCGTTCGAGCAACTCGGACAGGCAATCCACTTCCGCGAGGGCTTCGAGTAGGCGGCGGCGCTCTGTAATTTCGTGAGGCATAACCGGGCACTTCCTTTATTTAAGGAGCGTTCAGTCGCCGGGCGCGGACGCGATCCAATCACAGAAATTTTGCCGGCTGGCTTGCGCGCGCCAAAGATGGATTGTGTCTTGAAAGAGCATGAGGCGTTTAGTGTCGTATAGGTAAGCCAGGACTTGGCTGATATCGGAGATGGAGATGGTGGGCGGCCACGCGGCATGGCGGCCACGCTCGGTGAAGTACTGTCTCCAGAAATTCGTGAACAGGATAGGCGATGAAACGTCGAATTGTCCATCTAAATTTCGCAAATCCCCGGCCACTTCGGCCAGTACCAATAGGCCGCCGGGGCGCAAACATTCCGTCACCTCGTCGATTGATGACGATGGCGTAAAGCCGAGCGAACTCAGGAGCAACACGAGCAGCGAAGCCTGACGCTGTTAAGTCTGTATATAGTTAATTCCGGTAATTTCAAAGTTCACTTATACACTTGCACTGCCGTCCATTAACATGGATGATTAAAATAGAGACTTTATGTGAATGATATTCTCTATGAATCTGTGTTACGCGGAAAGCTCTGTGAGTGGCACGTAAATCATGTCCATCATCGGTATCGTGGCGGTTGACCGGAACGGAGCCATCGGCAAGGGCGGCTCGATCCCCTGGCACTATTCCGCCGACATGAAATTTTTCAGGGAGCAGACCACGGGGCACGCCTGCGTGATGGGTCGGCGCACGTGGGAGTCGTTGAAACGGCCATTGAAGGATCGTCTCAACGTCGTGTTGAGCAGGTCGGCGGGAGTGGAGGCGCGGGCGGAAGAGAGCGAGGCGGAGCAGTTGCCGCAGCAGTCGCAGCAGCCACCGCAGCCGCAGTCGCCGCCGCAACAGCAAGGTGGCGTCATCGTCTTGCCGGACAAGCGTTCCGTGCTCGCGCTCGCGCCTTATCTATCGTGCCACCTCTACGTCATCGGCGGCGATCAAATCTACCGCATGTTTCGGCCGGAGATCGAGCAATGGATCGTGACCGACATCCCCCTCGCGGTCGAGGGCGCGGACACGTTCATGCCCACGGATTTTTTGCAGAACTTCCGGCCGCAGCGTTCACTCACACTCGCGGACGAACTGAAAGTCACCTTCTACGAAAGAGCTTGAGGCGCGCTTCTCTCGTGCGTCAAGCCGTAACCCGTCCGGCGCGCTGACCCGACCACTCTCACACGAATTTTCGGATCGCAGACCCGCCGCCGGAAATCCACTGCAAACGTAGTTTTCCCCTGCTACACGCTTTGGGAGCAGGCGTGCCTGATATGGTCGGGCGCGCCGTTTTGTGCGCCGCACGCCTGTAAATTGGCCGCCCTCCGGCGGTGTCCGCCGTGGCACTGCGCTTGCTCTAAACCTAAAGCATTATGACCATCAACGCCGCAACTTACCCCATCTGGCAAAACGCACAAGCCGACCCCGCGACGACGGCGACCGAGAAAGTCCCAACTCCCATGACCGATCATGCACTCGCGCAACTCGCGGCGGGCGGAGACCTCGCCGCGTTCGAAGAGATCTACGGGCGACACCACCGACGGGTCTACTCGCTGTGCCTGCGCATGACGCAGAACGTGGCGGAGGCCGAAGACCTCGCACAGGAAGCCTTCATCCAACTGTTCCGCAAGATCGGCAGTTTCCGCGGCGAGTCGGCCTTCACCACATGGCTGCACCGCTTGACCGTGAATCAAGTACTGATGCACTTTCGCAAGAAGGGCGTGAGGCTGGAGCAGACGACGGATGACGGTGAGACGCCCGTGCAGGTGGTGACCGGCACACAGAACCCGAACCAGATGCCGGTGGTGGACAGAATCGCGCTGGATCGCGCCATTGGTCAACTGCCCCCCGGCTACCGGACGGTGTTTGTGTTGCACGACGTGGAGGGGCACGAGCACGAGGAGATTGCGCGACTCTTGGGCTGCTCGGTGGGGACGAGTAAGTCGCAGTTGCACAAGGCGAGGATGAAGTTGCGTGGTCTCCTCAGGCAACAGAAGCATTCCCGCTAACGTGCGGCGAGTGCGACGCGATGATTGTTAAAGAGGGCGCGGAGAGAGTTGATTCTCTCCGCGCCCTCTCCGCGTTTTGAAACTCACGCGTGGCTTCGTCACAACTGCCGCGCGCGGCGATGCGCCCTCAGCCGAGATCGAAGAGCAACACTTCAGACGCTTCCTGACCCGCGATGAGAAGTTGCGTTTCGTCGCTGACGGCCGCGCCGTCGCCCTGTCGCAAAAGCTGCCCGTTGAGTTCGACCGCGCCGCGCGCCACCTGCGCCCACGCGTGCCGCCCCGGCGACAGTTCGTGCGTCACTTCCTGCCCCGGCTCAAGCAGGGCGGCGTAAAGCTGCGCGTCCTGATGGATCGTCACAGAGCCTTCGCGCCCGTCACCGGACGCGATCAGGCGCAGCCGCCCGCGCTTCTCGTCCGCCTCGAACATCTTCTGCTCGTAGCCCGGCTGAATCCCCTGCTCTTGCGGCAGTATCCAGATTTGCAGCAGGTGCACGTCTTCCTCCGCCGACGAATTTTTCTCGCTGTGCCGGACGCCCGTGCCCGCGCTCATGCGCTGCACCTCACCCGGCACGATCACCGCGCCGTTGCCCATGCTGTCTTTGTGTTCGAGCGCGCCTGCGAGCACGTAGGTGATGATCTCCATGTCGCGGTGCGGGTGCGTCGGGAAGCCGTGGCCGGCGCGGACGTAATCCTCGTTGATGACGCGCAGCGCGCGAAAGCCCATGTTGCGCGGGTCGTAATACTCGCCGAATGAAAACGTGTGATAGGTGTCGAGCCAGCCGAAGTTGAAGTGGCCGCGCGCGGCGGCGTTGCGGACGTTAATCATCTCATTCTCCTCGCCCTCACGAACGCCGTGAGAGCTTCTGTTAATTGTGCCTTGCTCGAAAAGCTGCGGATCGCTCAAACGACTCGCTTGCGCTCCCGTCACTTTACTTAGGCCGGGACGGTTGACGGCGACTTTAGCCTTTGAGGCTGGCAACGCGTCGCGTTTAACCGGCGAACCGGGTCTGCCATATTGTCGCAACGCTGCCATCTTGACCTGTCAAAGTGTCAGTCTGCGCGAACGGAATTCCGGGCGTCCGCTGTTTAGATGCGGAAAAGGCCGCAAAGTCACCTCTTACCGCGGCCACGCGCCGGGGCGGCCTGTGGCATAAAGTTTGACAGCAAAGTCGTAGCTCGAAGCGCGGACAGACTCTCCGCGCCGGTCACACTTTTCGCCGCAAGAAGTTTGACAAAGAGCGTCGCGCCCTCCGGCGGGAGCGCGTTGACGCCCTTCTCCCGGAGAGATTTTCACTCCGAAGCCCCGCCCCGGCCGACCGGCCGCGGCCGCCCCTTCAGGACACACCCACTATGAGTAGCGCAATTTTAGAACAGCCCGCGCACGAGCCGTCGAAGGCTTTCGCCCCGTACCCGGCCGACGCGGAAATCTGCCTCACGGCCGACATCCAGACGGCGCACGAAGAGACTCTAGCCCCGCCGCTCGCCGAACTCGTCGCCACGCTCCAGCCCCCCTCGCTCGGCGTGACGGTGCGCCGCGTCTTCGTCCAACTCGCACGACTGCTCGACTACCTGCGTCTCATCGAGAAGAAGGTGCAGCAGGATCAACTGCTCGCCTCGACCTCTTCCGTCTTCACCAACGTCCACAAAGAATCGCTCGCGCTGATCGAACAGATTGACGCAGACATGCTCCACCTCGAAGGGGCGAGCGAAGAACTGCTCTCCACGCTCGACGGCATCAGCTACGCCATCGGCCACGAGATCGGGCGCGTCTACGGCTTCGAACTCGTCGGCATCAACGACCCGCAGTCGCCGCCCATCCGCGCCAAACTCGAACGCGCCCACGGCCTGCTGCTCAACTGCTTCCAGCAATCAACCATCTCGCTCACACAGGTCTTCAACCCCGCGCTCGACGGCGAAGAACTCTTCAACGACTTTCCCGAACGCCGCGAGGAGGCGCTCATCCTCTACCGCGACCTCTGGAATCTGGTCGGGCTGGCGCGCCGCGCCGATAAGGAATGCGATCAGTTTTCGGTCGCGCTCCTGCTCGCGCACCTCAAGCGTTTCCGCGACGGCAGTATGTGCTACTTGATGTATCGCGACTGGGAGGAGTACGAACGCTTCGTCAAGCAGGTGACGGCTGCGCGCCGGATTCTGGAGATCGGCCCCGCGCTCGAAGGTCTCGCCTGTTACCTCGAAACGCTGCTCGGCCAGGTGCGCCTCCGCAGCGTCCTCGCCAACCTCTCCTTCATCGTCCCCGACTCCGACGAGAAACACTCGGTTAACTAAACCCGCGACGCGCCCTTTCATGTCTTCCTTCGCGCCTTTGCGCCTTTGCGAGAAATTAAATCTCACGCAAAGGCGCAAAGGCGCAAAGGAGGGCATAACTTTGTGCGCTTGATCTCTGTTAAGTTTCGGCGCGCACGGCGTTGATGAAATCGGAGAGCAGGCCGTAGGCGGTGCTGCGTAAATCGGGGTGGTGCGCCGTCAAGGTCAGGCCGGGCAGAATGTCCAACTCGAAGTTGATGACGAGCGACGTGCCGCCAGCGGCGGCCAGAGGATCGTCCGACGCGATCTGCTCCGCGCCGACGCGCGCCACGACGCGCCCTTCCGCGTCGCGCTCCGCGCGGCTCACGAGTTTGTAAGGTCTGCCCGCCGCGCGCGCCGCGCGCACGTCTTCCGCGTCCAGCCCGCGAATTCCTTCACGCTCGATCTGGTCTAAACTGAGCGGCGCGTCCATCAACACGTTCACGAGCGCGCACGTCTTCACCGCCGCGTCCCAGCCGTCAACGTCGTAAGCCGGATCGGTCTCCGTGACGCCGAGCGCCTGCGCGCGTCGCACGCCGTCGGCGAACGTGCGCCCACGCTCCATCTCTTCGAGGATGACGCCCGTCGTCGAGTTGAAGATGCCGCGGAAGGCGTGGAGACGCGCCGCGGGCAGGCACTCGCGGAAGAGCGAGAAGACGGGCATGTCGGCCACCGTCGCGTCGAAGAGGAAGTGTCGGCCGCGCGCGAGCGCGAGCGAGCGCAACTCTCGATAGGCGTGAACGATTGTCCCTTTGTTCGCCGTGACGACGTGCGCGCCCGACTCCAACGCGGCGCGCACGTGCTCGACGGCGGGCTGACCCGTCAGCGGTTCGAGCGACGTGATCTCGAACATAACGTCGCAACGCGCCGCCGCCAACCACTCGCGCACGTTCGTCGGCGACGACTCGTTGCTCTTACTTTCCGACGACTCGCTGCTCTTACTTTGCGACGATGACGAGCCTGCGGCGAACTCGCCCGACAGAAGCGACTCGACGGCCAGCCCCTCGGCCGACGCGATCCAACCCGCGCGCCGCGTCGCCACGCCCGTGATGCGCCATTCGATGCCGTACTCCTCGCGCATCTCCGCGGACTTCTCGCCGAGCAGACGCACCAGCGCGTGCCCGACGTTGCCGAAACCTAAGAAGCACAGGTTGAAAGTTTTCATGTGTGCCCGCCGTCAACCTTCCGAGATCAACTTATCGGTCGCCGTCAACCTTCCGAGATCAATTTGTTAACTGCCAACTCGACCGTCGCCGGGTCGAGCGAACGCTTGAAGATGATCGTGTGCGGCGGCTCAGTCACCAGAGGGTCGCGGCTGCCGCGCAGTTCCTCCCACGCGGCGAGCAGATAGTCTTGAAACTTGCCCGCCGCAAATTCCGCGAGACGTTCTTTCAGATGCGGCGGCGTCCAGAAGCCTAAAATTTCCAGATAGACCTGCCGCCCCGACGACGCGTGGCGCAGCACGAAGTCGGGGATGAACGCGCCCGCGCCGAGGTTGATGATCTCGCCGCTCACCTCCAGCGCCCACTCGCTCTCGAAACGCACCCACGCGGTCGCCAGTTTTTCCCTGACGGGATTTTCGTAAGGCGTCACCGCGAGGTAGTGCGAGCGCAGCCCGTGGCGCTCGCTCTCCATCTCGAAGAAGGCCGTGCCGTGCGGCGGCCGCTGCGCGATCTCTGCGCGCATCCGCCAGCCCTTGCACAACAGCAGCGCGGGCAGAAAGACGGCCATCTGGATGCCGTACTTCTGCGAGCGGTGAAACATCGAGACGGGGCCGTCGAGTTCGATCTCGTAGCCTTCGGCCGGACTCCCTTTGATCGTGTGAATCAAACGATACGCTTTGATCGCGCCGAAGAGTTCGCGATAACTCTCGGCCGGTTGCGGCTCGACGCTGAGACGCATCCGCACGCAGCGATATAGCAACGCCTGCGCCTGCGCCACGTTGTAGAGTTCAAGCAGCGCCGACGCGTCCGTCTCTTCAAACTCGATGAGCCGCTGGTTCTTCGTCAGGTCGGCGTACAAGTTCGCGCGCACCAACTCCGGCGCGCAGCCGAGTTCCCCGCCAGCCGCTTCGATAACTTGCGCGCGCGCCACTTCGTCCGTCACCGGATGCGCGCCGCGCGCCTTGAGGAAGACCGCGCGGCGCAAATCCGCGGGGACGATTTCGACGCCCGCCGCAAACTCCGCGCGATCCAAGAGCAACTTGATCAGGCCGCGCAGGATTTTGTAGTCCGTCCCCGTGCCGACGTAATCTTCGAGCGCGCCTTCGAGTTCGGCGCGCGTCAAGCCCTGATGCTCGCGGAAGAGTTCGATGAGGGCAGCGGCGGCCGCGAGCCAGCCGTCGTCTCCCGTCTCGATGTAGCGCGGGCGGATTTGCGTGCCGCGCTGCCAACTCATGGCGAGGTCTGAGGTCAACATAAATTACAGGTCGCCGCTTGATAAACTCCGGCTCTCTACAGATCGCTTCCTAACAAACTTCGGCTATCGCCGCGTCCCGCGCTACTGCGAAACTGCTCGCCGCTGCGTCGGCGACTGATGCCCTCTTCCGTCGTGTCGAGGGTGACGACTTCGTAGAGCGTTGCCTCCTTGTCGGGCTGCTTGCGAAGGATGCGGCCGAGGCGTTGGATGTGCTCGCGCGTCGAACCCGAACCGGAGAGGACGACGGCGACGGAGGCCGCAGGGATGTTCACGCCCTCGTTCAAGACCTTCGACGTGGCGAGCGCGAGCACGTCGCCCGCGTTGAAGGCGGCCAGCCATTCGCGCCGCTCCTTGATGTTCGTCTCGTGCGTGATGGCGGGGATGAGAAACTGTTCGGAGATGCGATAGACCATCTCGTTCTCGGCCGTGAAGATGAGCACGCGGTCGCGCCGGTGTCGCCGGAGCAACTCGGACAGGACGCGCAACTTCGCGTCCGTCCCTAATGCGATGCGCTTCGACTCGCGGTAGGCCATCATCGCGCGCCGCCCCTCGCTGCTCCGCGCGCTCGCGGCGATGAAGAGTTGCCAGCCGCGCATGCTGCTCAAGCGGATGTTCTTCTGTTGGAGAAAACTTTTGAAGACGGCGCGTTCCGCTTCATAGGCCGCGCGCTCCGCCGCGCTCATCTCGACATGCAGGCGCACGACGCTGTAGTCCGACAGATACTCGCCCGCGAGTTCGCGCGCCTCGCGGCGGTAGACGGTGGGGCCGATCAGTTCTTCGAGCATCTCGTCCGCGCCGTCGGCGCGTTCGGGCGTCGCGGTCAGGCCGAGGCGGAAAGGGGCGAGCGACATCTCTGCGGCGTAGCGGAACACGTCGCCGGGCAGGTGGTGACACTCGTCGAAGATAATGAGGCCGAAGTTGTTGCCGAGCCGTTCCATGAAGCGGAAGGCGGAAGCGTAGGTCGTCACCGTCAGCGCGCCGACTTCGAAGAAGCCGCCGCCGATCAGCCCGACCTCGGCCTGAAACGACGAGAGCAAGAGGTCGTACCACTGGTTCATCAAGTCAATCGTAGGCACGACGACGAGCGTCGAACGCTGCGTCTGCTCAATCGCCATCTGCGCGACGAGACTCTTCCCCGCGCCCGTCGGAAGTATCACGACGCCGCACCGCTCGGCCTTGCGCCACGCACTGATTGCCTCCTGCTGGTAGGGGCGCGGCTCGACCGTGAACTTCGTCGGAAAGTCGAACTGGTGATAGGCGCGCGCCTCGTCCGCGAAGGCCACGCCCCCGCGCGTGAACGCTTTGACGGCGTGGCGATAAGAGAGCGCGGGCGCGCGCCAGCGCCGGACGCGCTCGTCCCAGCGGAAGGCCGCGGGCACGACGATACCATCGGCCGCGTCGCGCTCCACGCCGTCTAAGAGGAGCGTCCCCGCGTCGAAGCGCAGCACGATCTGTTTGGTGTCCGTGGTCACGCGTCCAGAGTACAACAGGCGGGCGCGCTCTGAGAAAAGCGCGCGCGCGTGCGCTACAATCCGATTCGTATGATCACGATTGACGGTTCACAAGGCGAGGGCGGCGGGCAGATCATCCGCACGTCGCTCGCGCTCTCGCTCATCACCGGAAAACCTTTCCGCATCTACAACGTCCGCGCGCGACGCGAGAAGCCGGGACTCGCGCGGCAACACCTCACCGCCGTCCGCGCCGCCGCGACCATCGGCGGCGCGCAG
Organism: Pyrinomonadaceae bacterium; assembly: GCA_030838445.1. Classification (GTDB taxonomy): domain Bacteria; phylum Acidobacteriota; class Blastocatellia; order Pyrinomonadales; family Pyrinomonadaceae; genus JAIVJZ01. The sequence goes on from JAUZFQ010000042.1 coordinate 21,269, forward strand.
GTGGAAGGCGCGTCTGTAGGCGCGACGGCCTTCACGTTCCACCCCGGCCAAGTGACGCCCGGCGACTATGCGTTTCCCATCGGCACGGCCGGAAGCACGATGCTCGTGTTGCAGACGATCCTGCCGCCCCTGATGATCGCCGACGCCCCTTCGACTCTCGCCTTCGAGGGCGGCACGCACAACGTCCACGCGCCGCCCTACGAGTTCATCGTCAAAACCTTCCTGCCGCTCATCGGCCGCATGGGCGCGCGCGTCACGGCCGAACTCAACCGCTACGGCTTCTACCCGCCGGGCGGCGGACGCGTCAACGTGCGCGTCGAACCGGCCGCGGGCGGCGCGCTCGTGCCTCTCGCGCTGCTGACGCGCGCCGAGATACGCGCCCGACGCGCCCGCGCGCTCGTCGTCAAACTCCCGCCCACGGTGGGCGAGCGCGAGTTGGGCGTCGTCGCCGAAACGCTCGGCTGGGGCGCTTTGCGTGGCGACGAGTTGCGCGTCGAGACTTCCGAGAACGCCGTCAGTCCCGGCAACGTCCTGACGCTTGAGATCGAGAGCGAACACCTGACGGAAGTCTTCACCGGCATCGGCGAGCGCGGCGTGCGCGCCGAAACCGTAGCCGAACGCGCGGCCGAGGAAGCGCGCGCCTACCTCGCCACGGACGCGCCCGTCGGCGAACACCTCGCGGATCAACTGCTCATCCCGCTCGTGCTCGCGGGCGGCGGTTCATACACGACCGGCCAGCCCTCTCTGCACACCACGACCAACATCGAAATCATCAAGCTGTTTCTCGACGTTCGGATCACGACAAGGCCGACGGGCGACGGCGTATGGGAAATTCAGATCAACGGGTAGAGGGAATGAGGAAAGGTTAAAGGGTAAGGGGCGAAGAGAAAAGGGTAAAGGTGAAGGGGTAAGGGGAAAAGGTGAAGGCAAATGCGGTGCGCCGCGAGTTGCTTTACCCTTTCCCCTTACCCCTTCACCTTTGTTTCCCGTCTTCTTAGTCTCCGACGTAGCTGATCTCCATCCGGCGCGTGTGGTAGCCGGCGAGGGCGAGGACGATGAGTGTGAAGATGAGTAGGCTTGGGACGGAAATCCACGCGGGCGTCGGTTGTGCCATCACCGCGAACGGCCCTTCGCTCATCGGCACGGGCATCAGCGAGACGAGGTAATGGATGACGCTGGCTTTCTTGAGCAGCGGCGGCAGCAGGAAGTTGATCCACTCCCACCCGTAGATGAGCAGCGCGGGGATGATCGGGTTGCGGAAGAAGAGGCCGACGATCAGGAAGATCGCGCCGTAGCCGATGCAGGCCAGCGTGGTGATGCCGAGATAGATGAGCGCCTGCTTGCCGCCCGCGCCCTCGAAAAAGTAGCGCGAGCTTTCCGAGGAGAAGCGCGGGAAGTAGAGCATGAAGAGCGAGGCCAGCGTCGTCAGGCCGAAGAGCACGATGGACGTGACCAGCCCCGACAGGTATTTGCCGACGACCAAGACCTCGCGGCGGATCGGCGACAGGAAGTAGTAGTGCAAACTCCGGTCAACCACCTCGCCGCGAAACAGATTCATGAAGACCCACGCGCAGCCGAAGAAGACCACCGCGCGCAGGATGAGCGTGTTGTAGATGAGCGAGAAGACGAGGCTCAGCCCGTTGATGTTTTGAAACTCGTCGTCGTCCGGCGGGAGGATCGCGAGCACGAACAGCAGGAAGATCGGCAGCGCCGCGAGCAGGTAGAGCAAGAGCGCGCGGCGGCTCAGGAAATTTTTCCGCAACTCTTGGCTCAGGATGGAGAGCGTCTGCTGCACCCACAAGCCCCACGGCATTTCGCGCGCGCCCTTCTGCGAAGTCGTCGCCGAATCAATAGTCGAACTCATCATCGCCCTCCGTCCGAACTGATCAAGTACTGGTAGACCGCGTTGAGGTCGTCGTCCGCGGGCGCGACCGACTCGACGCGGATGTCGCCGTCTAAGACGACGCGGTTCAGGAGCAGGTAAAAATCGTCAGGCCGCCGCGTCTTCACGAACAACCCCTGCCGGTCGTCGTGCAGGCGCGCCTCGACCACCGCGCCGCTGTCCTGCTCGAAGACGCGCGCGGCGAGCGCCTGCGGGCGGTCGCATCGGATCAAAATCTGCATCGGTTGCTCGACGATCTCGTCGCGCACGCCGTGGACGTTGCCCTCGGCCACGACGTAGCCGTTGTTCAAGAGCACCACGCTGTCCGACATCATATCCACTTCGTGCAGGATGTGGCTGGAGATGATCAGGTAGAGACCTTCGGCGGCGAGTTGGCGGAAGAGGCGTATGATCTCGGCGCGCGCCATCGGGTCGAGGCCGTTCAAAGGCTCGTCGAGGATGAGCACGGCCGGGTTGTGCGCGATGGACTGCGCGAGGCGGATGCGCTGCCGCATGCCCTTGCTGTAGCCCGCCACCTTGCGATCCGCCGCTTCGAGCATCGAGACGCGCTCCAAAGCCTGATGCGTCAGATTCTCGACGGCACGCCCCGTCGCCCCGTGCGTGCGCAGGTAGAACTCGATGAACTCCCGGCCGGTCGCGCCGCGCGGGAACGAGTCGAACTGCGCGCAGTAGCCGACCTTGCGAAACAGTTCCTGCGGGTCGTTCGGCGAAGTGCCGAGCACGCTGATGCGCCCGCGCGTCGGCTTCAAGAGTCCGGTCATCAAGTTCATCAAAGTAGTCTTGCCCGAACCGTTCGGCCCGACGAGACTCGTGATGCCCGGCGCGATGGAGAGGTTGACGCGGTTGACGCCGAGTATCTCGCCGTAGAACTTTGACACGTCCTCGAAGACGATCATCTTCTCTTCCGCGCGCACCGCCGTCGTCGTGCTCGCCGCTGTCGTCGTCGCTGTTGTGGTCACTGTTGCCGCCGTCGTCATTTCACCACCTCGTAAGCGCGCACCTTGCGCATCAGGAGCAACACGCACAACCCGCAGATGATCGCGAGCGCGAGCCACGACGCCCAGAGCGGCGGTTCGAGCATCGTGATCTCGATGATGCGCCCGTTCCGCATCCCTTCGATCTGGCCGGTCTGTCGCTGGAACAGGCCGAAGAGTCCGCGCCATAGCGAGTTCATGATCGCGCCGAGACTGATCAGGTGGCCGAGCCGCGTGCGAAACAGCGCGTTGACGATCTCGCCGAAGGCCGACGGGATGAAGAAGATGGCGAGCAGCGCGCCCGACGCCACCACGCGCCATTTCAGCCACGCCGACACCGCCAGCGACAACACCGCCAGCACCACGATCCACACTAGACTGGCGAGGAAGATCGCGCCCGCCAGCCGCAAGTTCTGTCCCAGCCAGCCCGCGCCTTCGAGGTAAGCCTGCAAGAGAAAGAGCAGGAGGCCGGGAATCCACGTGATGAGCGAGACGAGAATCAAGATCACGCTCATCTTGCCGACGACGTACTCCTTGCGCGTGAAGGGGCGCGAGAGGTAGAGCGGCAGAGCGTTGTTGGCGAGGTCGCGCGAGACGAGCGGCGGCCCGATGAGCACCGTCAGGAAGAATCCGAGCGAGCACTGCGAGGTGACGAACGCGTGGAAGAAAGAGGCGTTGATCGGCACGAGTTCGCGCAGGTCGAGTTTCATCAGCGCGATGGCGTTGACGTTGTGGTGCAGGTAGATCAGGATCGCCGCGACGAGCGGGTAGAGGAAGCAGAGCGCGAAGAACGCGATGAAAAACTTGGAGCGAAACACGTCGCGGAAGGCGTGGCGCGGGAGTATCAGAAAGCGCGACCACTCCGGCGTCAGACTGCCCGTGTAGGGCTTGTAGCCGTGCTCATAAACTGCCATTGCCGTTACCTCCCGTCGCCGCCGCCGGCGGCGTCGCCGCAGTCGCCTCGCCCATTGTGTCGCCGCCCTCCATCGCCTTGAGGAAGATGTCTTCGAGCGAGTCGCGCTTGTAGTTGAGGCGACGAATCTGCACCTCGCGCTCGGCGGCGATCTTGTAGAGGTCGCGTATCTCGACGCCTTCGGGCAAGACCAACTTGAGCCGCCGCTCGTTGGTGAACGCATACTCGCAGCCGAGCCGCCCGACCGCCTCCCCGAAGGCGCGATTGTCGCCGCGCATCTCTATCTCGATGAACTTGCGGTTGGCCTTGCGTTCCTCTTCCAGATTGCAGTTGGCGGCGATGCGCCCGTCCTTGAGGACGAGTATCTCGTCGCAACACTCTTCCACGTCGCGCAGCAAGTGAGACGAGAGCATGATGCGCGCTTCGCCGCTGTCGCGTATCTCGCGGATGAGCCGGATCATACGCAGGCGCGTGGGCGGGTCTAGTCCGTTCGTCGGTTCATCGAGGATGATGAGCTTCGGCCCGTGGACGATGGCCTGCGCGAGTTTCGCGAGTTGCTTCATGCCGAGCGAGTAGGTGTCGAGCGTGCGGTAGCGCGCCTCGCCGAGTCCGACGTAGAAGAGCGACTCGTGCGCGCGTTCGAGCGCGGCGTCGGGCGGCATGCCGGAGAGTTCGGCCATCAGGCGCACGAAGTGGACGCAGGTCATCTTGGCGATGAACGAATCGCGCTCCGGCATGTAGCCGACGAGCGAGCGGATGTGCTTGGCCTCGGCCGTGATGTCCTGGCCGAAGATGCGCGCCGTGCCGTGGGTCGCCGGGTGGAAGCCGAGCAGCGTGTGGATGAGCGTGGTTTTGCCCGCGCCGTTCGGGCCGAGCAGTCCGATGGCGCGGCCGTTCAAAGTGCCGCGCAGGTCTTGGAGGATGTGGCGCTTGCCGAAGGCCACGCCCAGACCGTCGAGTTCGATGACTGGATTCATAATGTGTGGAAGCCCCGGTCGGCTCCGGTTCGAGATCAAGTTGAGAAGCGCGCGAACCGACCCTGAAGAGTAGGTCGCTTTATACGACATTCGCCCGCCGACTTCAAACTAATTCCGAGACCGCGACGGGCGCGTGCGACGGCTGATGTTCCGTTGAAGGATAACGCTCCGGTGTGAGTTAAAGTTCAGTGCGTGAGAAAGGTTTCGGAGATAAAAACCGAGACGTCGGAATGAAGCGAGGTCGAAGAAAAAGACGCACCACAGAGACGCCGGGAGCACCGAGAGGGCACGGAGAAAAACCATTCCGAACCTCAAATTCGAGATCGTATCGAATCTCAAGTTTGAAATCGTAAAGGCTTTCCTCTGTGCCCGCTTCTGTGTCCGCTGCGTCTCTGTGGTGAACTCAACCGCCGAATTGCTCTATTTCACTTCTAGGTCACTTCGTGGAGACTCGCTTGCCCGATCAGTTGCTCGCGACCATCCCGCTCGCGGCGACCTCCGTCGAGTTGACGCGCACCTTGCCGTGTTCGACTTCCACGGTGTCGCCCTGCTTGAGCGTGCCGTAGCTCTGGCCGTTGACCGTCAGTTTCTCGTCGTCAATGGTGACCGTCGTGTCGCCGCAGTTAAAGTTGTGCTTGCCCTGTTCGCTCGACGAACTCTCGTACGTCCAGCAGGCCGGTGAGACTTTGACGAGGTGCGAACCCAGACGACTCCCGCCCTGATTGAGGCCGAGCATGCTGTGGCGTTTTTCGAGCATGGCTAAAAGTTCCGTGCAGCCCTTCTGCCGGGCGATGAAGATGGCCTTGCGATCCCAGAGGTCGCCCTGCAAGTTCAGGTCGGGCGCGCGCTCAAGCAGCGCCTTCACCGTCTCGGTCGGGCATTTGCTATCGCCAAGATGGTCAATGTCCAGCGTCCCGGAGACGGCATAGGTCAGCGCGCTCTCCGCGCCGTGCATGCCGTAGGGGTTCGCGCCCCTGGCGAGCAAGGCTTTGACGATCTCGGCGTTGTCGTTGGCGGCGGCGTAGGCGAGCGCGGTCATTCCGCCCTCGTTTTTGCTCGCACGGCAGTCGCCCGCCGGGGCGTTTATGTCCGCGCCGCGCTCGATCAAGAGACGCCCCACGTCGTTCTGATTTTTATGGATGGCGTGCATGAGCGGCGTCCAACCGGTCGAGGCGCAGTCGCGCACGTTCAGGTCGGCGCGCGCTTCGACGAGGGCGCGGGCGACTTCCGTGTTGCCGTTGCGCGCCGCCCACATCAGGGCGGTGTAGCCCGACTGGTCTCTCTCGTTCACGTCCGCGCCCGCGGCGATGAGTTTCTTAACCTGCGCCGCGTCGCCGCGCTCGGCGGCAATCGTCAGCGCCGTAGACGGGTGATGACTTTTGCACGCGCCGACCGTCAACAAGAGGCACGCGCTCAACCCTGCGATGATGAGATTCCGGCGTTTCATGGTGACTCCTCCTGCTTCGTTACTGCGGTTGGTCGTCAACAACTGATGGATGCGATGGGTGTGACGACGCGCCCGGACGGTTGCTTGAAACAACCGTCCGGGCGCGCTGTCTAGTCGTGCTTACTTCTTATGCTGCGTGTCGCCCGTCTTCCCGTCCATCGCCTCCATCATGATGTGCTGCATGGCGAAGGAGTTCGGGAGGCCGAGCAGGCTGCCGGGGCTGAGGCCGAAGGGGCCGCCCTCGGTGTTGGCCGCAAGCGTGATGCGGTCGCCCTGCGCGTAGGCGTAGGCCAGCGTCGGCTGCGAGTTGGCGGCGAAGGCGGCGATGGCCTTCTGCTGCTCCTCGCTGAGCGACTTCGCGCGGTCGCCGACAGCCCCGGCCAGCGGTTGAAGCAGCGGCGCGAGGTTGTGATAGAAGACGGCGGAGAAGTTCGTGTTGCCGTCTTCGGGCAAGGCCGACGTGAAGCGCGGCGAGGTCACGAGCGACACGCCCGACTCGCGATACTGCAAGGCGCGGCTCAGGAGCGCGGTCGTCGGCGCGGCGATCATGTAGCCCTCCGCGAACGTGTAGTGAACTTCGAGGCCGAAATCCACCGAGCGCAGCGTGTAGATGTTCGGACTGCCGCCCGACGCCGTGAGGGTCAGACCCTTCTGGCCGTGCTCGGCCGCCCACTGGTTCAACTTCCCGACCACGCTCTCGAACGTCCCCTGCAAGTGCTTCTGGTCATACACCTCCATGATCATCTTCCACGAAGGCGTCGGCAGCACGGGGCCGTCGATGGCGAAGGCGAACTCGCCGCCGAGCGGCGCGGCGAAGTCGCGCTTGAGGTCGAGGCCGTTCTGCGTTTCGAGTTCGCGCAGGCGTTTGCGCAAATCGGGCGAGGCGGTCTCCATGAAGCCGAGCAGGTCGTCAACTAAGAGCGTCGGCTCTTTGACGACGAAGGCCGTCGCCACGTTCGCGTCGGGCGAGACGAACTTGAGCGCGCCCATCGGCCCCGGCGCGGCCAGCCAAGAAGCGATGCCGCGACGCGGTTCGTTGAAGGTCAGCACGGCGCGGCTCTGCGTCTTGTCCTTCACTTCCTTCTGCTCGACGACGAAGTGCTTGAGGTTCAACAAGCCCGTCTGACGATAGAGGTCGAGTTTCTGCTGGCCGCCGACTTTCGCGGCGTCGCTCGTCGCCTGACCGATGACCCGTTCGAGGTCGGCGGCGACGATCAGTCCCGCGCCTTCCTTATACACTTCGCCGATGCGCGTGTAGAAGGGCGTGCCCACGAAGCGGTTCGTGCCGGGCGCGTTGATGGTGGCTTGCAGGCCGCGCAAGGATTCGAGTTTCGGCGAGGCCGCGAAGAAGTCGTCGCGCACCCAGACGAACAGTTCGTTGTGATTGTTGCCGCGCGCGGTCTTCTTGTCGCCGCCAGCCTTCTTATCGCTGCTCGTGGCCGTTGTAGTTGCTGCCGTTGTTGCAACAACCGCGCTGGGGTCTTCGATGATGCGGACGCTCGGCGCGCCCTTGTCCACAGACTTCAAATCGCCGATCTGTTTTTCGAGGAACGGGCGGAAGCCCGCGCCGTCCTTCAACTCGCCGAGGACGAGGAAGGCGTCAGGCTCGCCCTGCGCGTTCGTGCCCGCCGTGACGACGATCTCGTCGCCGAGGTACTGGCCGAACTCGCGCACGCGCTCCATCGTCTGGTTCAGCCCCGGCCCGTGCGCCGTGGAAGATTCCTGCTCGCGCATCCACTGGCTGAGCGCGGGGTTCTGCGCGATGCGCTCCTGCATGATGCGATGCGATTCGCCGAGCGTCGTCGCCAGATTAGGCAGCGCGGCGTAGAGCACCGTGCCTTCGGGCGCGAGGTCGAGGAAGCGCGTCGAGTAGCGCACGCCGGGGTGGGGCACTTGCTGCGCGATGTCTTTACGCAGCGCGGCGAGTTCCGTGACCATCTTCGCGTAGCGCGAAGCGTTCCGGCTCCACGCGATGTCGTCTTTGACGGAGACGGGGACGAGGCTCGCGCCCGTCGTCGTCTGGTCGCCGGGAAGCAAAACTTTGTCCGCGCCGGAGTGGTTGACGTGAACTTCGCCCTCGACCACCGAGACGCGCGAACCCTTCGTGCCGCTGCCGACCGCGAAGATCGTGCCCTTGACGGAGACGAGCGAATCGGGAGTGGCGACGAAGAGATGACCCGCGCCCTGCTTGGCGGCTTCGACGATCACGTCGCCGCGATCCAGATTCAGCGTCACGCCCTGCGCCGTCTCAGTGATGGAGAACTCGGAGCGTTCGCGCATCTCGACGCGCGAACCGTCGGCCAGTCGCACGACCGCGCCGGAGTCTTTCGCCGTCCGCACGCGCACGCCCTTGCCGATCTCTTCGCCGACGGCCATCGCCAGCGTGCCCGCGTCGGTCACGCGGTAGAGCGCGCCGTTCGCGCTCTCGACGGTCGCGGCGAGCGCGCCGCCCGAAGGCAAACGGTTCGAGAGGAACAGCGCGCCCGCGAGGACGGCCATGACGACGGAAGCCGCGACAGCCCAACGCCACGCCGTGAAATTCGTCCGCGACGAACGCGCGGGCTGGTTGAACTGCGCGCGCGCGGCGGCGGTGCGCCCGGTGCGCGCTTCCTTGAGAGCCTTGCGGCAGGGGATGCATTCCTGCGTGTGGTCTTCGAGGAGCAGAGCGCGCGCGGGCGACAACTCGTGGCGCAGGTAAGACGGGATGAGCGACTGAAAATCGCCGCAGTTATTGATCTGCTCAGACGCGACTGTCGCCGCCACGGGCGAGGTGGCCGCGGCGGAGATGTTCTGGTCTGAGGCGAGACGCGCCCACACGCGCGAGGCCGCCGTGTCCACGGCGCGCGCGTCCGGTTGGTCGCCGCGCACGGCTTCCACGGTTTGGTCGATGATGGCTTCTAGCTCTTTTTTATTACGCTTCATGATGTTTCTCCAGATATTCACCAATCTCTCCACGCAGCCGCACGCGGGCGCGGTGCAGCGTGACGGCGACGACCATCTGCGACATGCCGAGCATCTCGGCGATCTCGCCGTTGTCGTAGCCTTCAAAATAGCGGAGGGCGAAAACTTCCGAGGCGCGCGTGCCGAGACGCGCGACCGCTTGCCTGAGCAGCGTCCGCATCTCTTTGTCGGCCTGCTGCGCTTCGGGGTTCAAAATCGGGCTTTGCAAAAGTGCCGCGTCCACGTCATCGAACGGCACGGAGCGGGCGCGCGTCCGGCCGCGCATCAAATCGAGCGAGGCGTTGACGGCGGCGCGGTGCAGGTAACTTCCGGGGCTGGGGGCGAGGTCACGTTTCTCTTTATTACCGGCGAGGCGCATGAAAATGGTTTGCAGCACGTCTTCGGCGTCCGCGCTGCTGCCCGTGATGCGGTAGGCGGTGCGGTAGACCTGTTCGTAGTGCTGCTGGAACAGGCTTTCGAGTTCTTCCAGCCCGCCGCCGGGGGAAACGGCTTTCAGTTGAATTGCTGTAGCTGGCACATTGTTCTCCTTCACTTCTCTATCTCCACCCATAAAACGCCCCCCCGCGGGGTTTATTAACAGCCCCGCCAAAAATTTCCGCCTTGATGGAATGAGAGAAATCGGCGACCGCGCGAGAAACGGCAGCATATAACCGGACGCGCGCGTCCTTCAACTGTTTTCGGAGCGGCGTTCAACTGTTTTCACGACGGCATTCAACTCTTTAACGACCGGATTCGACCGTTTTTACCGGGAAACCTCTGCGCCGGACGCGTCGAACATTTTGCGGCGAAGATTTTAATGACGCGCCAGCGGCGGCTGTGCTATTACTCAGCCGCTCGCTCAACCCGCCCGACGGAGTTTCCCCCGATGTCCAGAATCCTGCTCGGCACACTCTGCGGCCTCGTCTACGGCGCGCTCTCCGCCGCCTCCATGCTCCCGCTCGAATTTCCGGACAAACGGGCAGCCCTCACCGGCGCGTTCCTCAACCGCTTCGCCATTGGCTTCTGTATCGGCGCGGCGCACCTGCCCCTGCCCGCGTGGGCGCAGGGACTCGTCTTCGGCCTCCTCCTCAGCCTCCCCGACGCCATCATCACCAAAGCCTACGCCCCCATCCTCATCCTCGGCGCAGTCGGCGGCACAATCATCGGCCTCATCGTCGGCAAGTGGGGACACTGAATTTATAAGTTTAAAATTTGGTGGAAAGTCTACCCGACGAATTTGTAGCCGAGGCCGTGGATGGTGAGGATGAACTGCGGGTAGTGCGGGTTGGGTTCGAGCTTTTGCCTGAGCCACGCGATGTGGACGTCCACGGTGCGCGTCGAGGGCATGGCGTTGTAGCCCCAGACTTCGTTCAACAGTTCGTCGCGCGAGATGGTCGCGCCGCGATGCTCGATCAGGTAGCGCAGTAGTTTGAACTCGCGCGCGGAGAGTTCGAGCGGCGCGCCTTCGCGCGTGACTTCGGCGCGGCGGAAGTCTGCGCGGATCACGCCGAACTGGTACACGTCGGCCGACGACGCGACGACGCCCGCCGCGCCCGGCTGTGGCGGGGGCACGCGCCGGAGTAACGCTTCGATGCGCGCGAGGAGTTCCATCATCTCGAAGGGTTTCGTGACGTAGTCGTCCGCGCCGATCTTGAGGCCGACCACTTTGTCCACCACCTGCCCGCGCGCCGTGAGCATGATGACGGGCACGGCGTTGCTGCGCTGGCGCAGGTCGCGACACACGTCGAAGCCGTTCTTGCGCGGCAAGCCCACGTCCAAGATGATGAGGTCGAAAGTTTCCGCCAGCGCGCGCGCGAGACCCGCCTCGCCGTCAGTCGCCGTCTCGACCGTGAAGCCTTCGCTGACGAGGCGGTCGGTCAAAGTCATCAACAGCCCCGGCTCGTCTTCGACGAGAAGAATGCGCCCGCTCATACGTCTCCGCCCCGCACGGCGTGTGCGCCGTTGCCGTTCACAGTTGCTCCGTTCGACGCGGCGGGCAGGTGCATCGTGAACGCGCTGCCGCGCCCCCGTTCGCTCTCCACGCTGACGCGGCCGCCGTGCGCCTCCACGATCTGTTTGACCAGACTCAAGCCCAGCCCGTTGCCGTGAATCTGCGCCGCGACCACCTCGCGCCCGCGATAAAACGGCTCGAAGATGTGCGGCAGATCAACGGGCGCGATCCCTGCGCCACGATCCTCCACCTTGATCCGCACTTCCCGTTCCGCGCCGCCGACAGCGCGCGCAGACAGTTTCACCCAACGGCTTTCGCCGCCGTACTTCAAGGCGTTCGAGATCAAGTTTTGCAACGAGCGTCCGAGCGCGGAGGCGTCGGCCATGACGGGCGGCAAACCGACCGGCACGTCGCGCTCGACCTCGAACCCGGAGTCGCCCCCTTGCGCCCCCGCGCGACACGAAGCGAGCGCACTGTCAATCAAACTCTCGACCGCGACGGGCGCGAGTTTGAATTCGCGCCTGTGCCCCGACTGCGCGCCCGCGAACTCCAACACCTGCTCAACCATCTCCGCCAAACGCCGCCCCTCACTGTGAATGACCTCGCCGTAACGACGCACCTGCCGCCGGTCGTCAATCACGCCGTCGGCCAGATTCTCGCCCGCCGAACAGATGACGGCGAGCGGCGTGCGTAGTTCGTGCGTGACGCCCGCGACGAACTCCACCTGTCGCCGCGCGAGACGTTGCGCGCGATGCGTCGAGACGAAGATGAGCGCAACGCTTCCCGCGAGCAGCAGGAGGATGCCGAAGCTGACGAGCAGGCTGCGCCGCCGCGCCTGCCCGACCGCCGCGTCGAGCGACCCGGCGACGTGCGTCACGACGAGTTGCAAGCCGCCCGGTCGTGTTTCAGTTGACATCACACGACGCATCGCCACCTCGCTCGTCCGGCTCTCAAGCACGCGCACCGAAAGTTTCTTCCCGCGCGACTCCGGCGACGACGATGCGCCCGCCACATCCTGCACCTCGCGCACGCGCCGCGAAACGAACGAAGGGAGAAAGGCGTCCATCTCGTCGAAGCGAATCTGAAAAATGTCCGCGCGCGCATCGCCCGCCGATGACGAAGCGGCGGCGACTTCCGGCGTGTCAGGCGCGGATTGATAGAGCGTCTTTCGCGGGTCGCTGCGGTCAACCACCGCGACGCGGTAATCGAGTTGGTCGCCGCTCGAAAAATAACGGCGGGCGAGCGCAGGCCACAGTTCGCCCTTGATGTAATCGAGATCGAGCGTGACCAGGACGTAAGTTGAGAGCGGCGAGTAGTTCGTTAAGACGAGTTTGTTCTCGTCACTGAGCGCGGGCGGTTGCCACGGGCGACCCATCCCCTCGGCGTGCGTGATCTCGTCGGGAACGATGGGGATGATGACGGCCGGGATTTCCTGATCCACGTTCGGCTGCGGCGCGTAGAGACCCGCCCCCACCATGTCGCGTTCCGCAGGCGACGCGTGCGATGCGTGTTGCTCGCGCGCACTCGCGAAGCGACGCCTGAGCGCGCCGAACGCGGCAGGCCACGCCGCGTCCACGAACTTTCGCGTCGCAGGATCGAAGCGTGTGAGTTGTGGTTCTGCGCCCACGTCGCCCGCGTCAACGACGTACACGTCGCCGACGAGCCGCGGGTGCGGCGCGTTCGCGCGCCACTGATCGAAGCGCGCGGCGTAGGCGTCTGCGTCGCGCGCGCGCCACGCGCTCGCGTCCAGTTTCAAGTTGAAATAGACGCGTCCGAGTTCGCGGTCGAAGTCCTGCGCGAAGCGCGCCGCGCCCGCGCTGAGCGTGGCCTGCATGCGCTCGCGCTCGGCCGCGCTGACCTGACCGAGCCAGCGATACTGCAACGTCGCCAGCACGACGAGCAGCACGACGAGCGACGCCGCCAGCACGAGCAGCAACGGCGACGGTTGACCCGGTTTGAACTTGCCTCTCACGTCTGCAATGTAGCATAGCCCGCGCGGGCTGAAACCCGTCGCGCCGGAGATTTTACATTCTTAACATCCGCGTTCGCCGTCGCGCGTTTCGGCGCGAGGTCGAACGTCAAATTTTTACGGGCGCGCTCTAAAATTAGTTATTGACTTCGCGGGTCAATAGGAATATCGTGCGGCCGCGTTAACTCTCCGCTAACGGAAGCCTTCACTCCGTTAGCCTCACACAAGGTTGTCGCCGCCGCAGATCGCGACAACTCTTGCCAACCAACCCTCAGATAGGAGACCCCTATGGCTACCAAGAAAAGCTCCAAGAAATCCTCCAGCAGCGCGGCGAAAGGTTCGGGGCCGACCCAGACCTCAGTCAGCGAAGGGAAATCAACTGCCAAGCTCCCCGCAGCAGTAAGTGCCGGAGTCGGCGCGGGCGGCGCGGCGTTGACAACCTTCTTCGGGCGCGTCACGCCGGACGCGTCGCCCGGTTGGAACACCCTGATCATTAGCGGGCTGCCGCTCAACACGCGCGTCGTCACCGTCTGGATGACGGAATGGGTGCAGGGCAACTTCTCGCACGCCGGCGCGGCGTGGTACTACACGTACAGCGTGCAACTCTTCAATCAGGGAAGAAACTGCCGCGTGCGTTATTACTTGGAATGGAACACCCACTTGGCCACGGGCTTCCAGTTGATCTTCGGGCCGGGATAGTTTAGGCGGCGAGGGATAGGGCGACGGGGCGCAACACACGCTTCCCCCGTCGCCCTATCTTTCCCCAACTCACCGGCCAGCCCCGTTCACACTCCCCGCCAAGCCTTCCTCTTCCGCTTCCCCTCCACAAGTCGTCAAAGTCGCCCGCCCGCAATCTTCCGAGTCATCTCTCTCGCTTGAGTCGCAGACCCACGCGCGCGGTTCGCGTCCCGGCGTTAGGCCATGCGCGCCGGAGAATGTTTATAATCCAACCCGTTCGAGACGATTTCATCTACGGGGGATTAAACATGACGGGTGACGAGGAACTTGAGAAGTCTTATTCGACGAAGGAAGTTGTCGCCAAACTACGGCGACTGGCCGACGCTTTGGAAGCGGGAACGACTTTCGAGATACAGATCGCGGGCGAGCGCATCTCTGTCCCGCCCGATGTGATGGTCGCGTTTGAGTACGAGCGTCGGGATGGCGAGGAGGAAATGGAGATCGAGTTGAAGTGGAAACGCCGTTGAGGCGCGGGCACGTTGTTTGACTCTCGCGACGCCCGCCGCCGGGTTGCGTTGATCGCCGTGCAGCGATCCGCGCAGCCCTGCGGCGGTCTCATTTACTCAAGAACGCGGGCGCAAAAATTTTACATCCTTTACAAACGCTTTTCCTCGGCTTAACCATTCGCGCGCCGCGCCCGTGTAGGATGCGCGGGTACACACGCGGGCTTCGGAGCCTCTAAGTTTGAAAGGAAGATACGACATGCACTCAACACTCTCACGCCTCCTTCGCCGGAACAACCAAGTCGCGCCGCCGTCGAAACGAAACGCCCCGGCGCGTCGTCCGCGCCTCACGCCGCGCGCGGCTGGTCTCGTGCTCCCGGCGGTCTGCTTCGTCGTCGCGCTCGCCGGTTACAACGCGGCGCAGCAGACGCGCACGACGCTGCCCGACCAGCCCGACATGACGATTGACGCCGCCACGCGCACGCAGGTCATCGAAGACACGCTGCGAAATTTGCGCGAGGCTTACGTCTATCCCGAAGTGGCGACGCGCATGGAGCAGGCGGTGCGCGAGCGCGCGTCGAAGAAGGAGTATGAAGGCATCACGAGCGCGCGGCAGTTGGCGCAGACGCTCACCGAGCACTTGCAGGCCGTGAGCCGCGACAAGCACCTGCGCGTCAACTACCGCGCCGCCGTGCTTGGCGAAGGCGACATTCCGGGCGCGCGCATCATCCGCCGCGTGCCGGGCGGCGGCGATGGCGGCGGGAGTAGTAGTCCGGCGGGCGGCGCGCCCGTCGTGCGGCGCGTGCCCGGCGGCGCGAGCGAGGCGTCGGGCAATCTGGGGCTGGAAAAGGTCGAGACGCTCGAAGGCAATCTCGGCTACATGGATTTCAGCATGTTCGACCCGTCCGAGGAAGCGAACGCGAAAGTCTCCGAGGCGATGAATCGTCTGGCCGACACCGACGCGCTCATCATAGACCTGCGTCGCTGCCGCGGCGGCGCGCGCAACACGATCACGCTGTTGATGAGTTACTTCTTCGACAAGTCCGTCCACCTGAGCGACGCCTACGACCGCATCACCAATCGCACTGACGAATCGTGGTCGCACGCCGAAGTGCCCGGCAAGCGTTACGCGCAAAAGGACGTGTACATCCTGACGAGCAACTTCACGTTCTCCGCCGCCGAGGACGTTAGCTACACGCTCAAGAATTTGAAGCGCGCAGTTATAGTCGGCGAGACGACGGGCGGCGGCGCGCACCCCGTCAGGGGGCGGCGGCTGAACGATCATTTCTTCGTGATGGTTCCCTTCGCGCGCTACATCAGCCCGGTGACTAAGACCAACTGGGAAGGCTTCGGGGTCGAGCCGGACGTGAAAGTGCCCGCGGCGCACGCGCTCAAGGTGGCGCAACTCGCCGCGCTCAAAAAACTCGCCGCGGGCAAAACCGACGCCAAGGGCGCGGCACAACTCAAGAGCCTCGTCGAGGCGTTGCAGAAAGAGGTGGACGAGTTGAAGCAGGGCAGTTCAAAGAGTTGACGCGGAGCGGATAGGCAACGCGGAACGATGAAGTAGGAGACAGAAGTCAGAAGACAGGAGACAGAAAACAGGAGTCAGAATTAAGAGACACGCTGGTCTTAATTCTGACTCCTGTTTTCTGTCTCCTGTCTTCTACCACATCATTCCGCGTTCATCGCTCATCATTTCTTCCGCTCATCATTTCTTACCCGCCCCTCCGCCCGCCGCGCACGTTGCCAACCCGTCGTTGATCCTGTCTAATACGCTGCGAGTCGAGTTTCCCTGTTCGCGTCCGCGCGACTTTTGAGGAGGCAAGTTTAATGACCAGAAAATTTTTGAGTTTCGCGTTGCTCGTCGCGTTGGCCGTCGCGGCCTGCGCGCAGCAGCCGCAGACGACGCCCGCGCCCTCTGCCCCGAAGGCGCAAACCGCCACTGCGCCGCCCGCCGCGCCCAAGACGCACTTGAAGGTCGGCGACCCCGCGCCCGACTTCACCCTCTCGAACACGAAGGGCGAGAAGGTCAAACTGTCGGATTTCAAAGGCAAGAAAAACGTCGTGCTGGCTTTCTATGTGCTGGCCTTCACGGGTGGTTGAACGAAAGAGCTACAGGCATATCAGGCTGATATCGCCAAATTCGACGCCACCGAAACACAGGTCTTAGGCATCAGCGTTGACAGTTCGCCCGCCAACGCGCGCTTCGCCGAAGACATCAAGGTCACGTTCCCGCTCCTCAGCGATTTCAAACGCACGACGGTGCGCGACTACGGCATCTTCAACGAAGAACGCGGCTTCGGCACGCGCGCCACGTTCGTCCTCGACAAGGAAGGCATCATCCGCCACATCGAACAGGGCAACACGGCGATTGATCCTTCGGCTGCGTTTCAGGCGTGCAGCATCTTCACGAAGAAGAGTTAGCTGCTGACGCTTCCGTCGTCAGACTTAAACAGAGACAGCCGCGCGCGTCTTCCGCTTCCGGCGACGCCGCGCGCGGCTGTCTCTTACGAATTTTCGGATGAAAGAAAAGCCCCGCCCCGCGCGCCTAAAGCTAAACTTTTATCAACCTTGATCCGTTTACTAAGCTGAGTCTTCGGCGTCTACAATTCTTGCGTCCGTCCGACAATCAACATTCCACGAGGAGTCGTCGTGAAGTCTAAAGTCATAGTTCTCTCCCTGCTCGCCCTGTTGCTGCTCGTCGTCGCCCCTGCTGCGACTTTCGCCCAAACGCACCGCGCCTCGATCCGCGGCAGAGTTACAGATCAGAACGGCGCGGCCATTCCGGGGGCGACTGTCAAAGTCACCAGCGAGGCGACTAACGAAAGTCGCTTGGCCGTAGGTAATGCCGAAGGCGAATATGCCATCCCGTCGCTGCCGCCGGGTGCGTATCGTGTGCAAACCGGTGCGGGCAAATTCCAGCCCCGCAACGATCAGATCGTCCTCCAAGTTAATCAGGAATACAGGCTCGACACGTCGCTCGCCGTCGGCATCGTCGATTACGATCACGTTGACGTGAGTTCCACCTTGACGCTTAAAACAGAGACGCCCGCGCTCGGCACGGTCATCGAGGAACGCCAGATCAGGGAGTTGCCTTTGGACGGGCGCAACTTCCTCGAACTCGCGCTGCTTGCCCCCGGCACTGCGCCCTCCGCCCCCGGCTCGGCCGGTTCTGTTCGCGGCGACTTCGCCTTCAGCGCGAACGGCGCGCGCGAGGATTCCAACAACTTCCTCCTCGATGGCGTGTATAACCTCGACCCGAAACTCAACACCTTCGGCGTGCGCCCGCCCGTTGACGGCATACAGGAGTTCGAGATCGCGACGAGCACTTACGACGCCTCGTTCGGCCGCAACGCGGGCGCGCAGGTCAACGTCGTCTCGAAGGCGGGCACGAACACCTTGCACGGCACGCTCTACGAGTTTCACCGCAACGCCGCGCTCGACGCGCGCAACTTCTTCGCGCCCGCCGACCAGCCCGACCCCAAGTACATCCGCAACCAGTTCGGCTTCTCGCTCGGCGGCGCAATCCGCGAAGACCGCACCTTCTTCTTCGGCGACTACGAAGGCACGCGCACCCGCGAAGGCATCACGCGCATCACCAACGTCCCGACGCTCGCGGAGCGCAACGGCGACTTTTCGCAGTCGCTCTTTGCGCGCCCCTTCAACCCGTTCGTGCAAGCGCCTTTCACGGGCGGCGTGATCCCCTTGGAGTTCCAGAACCCCATCGGCCGCGCCATCGCCAACCTCTACCCGCTGCCCAATCGCAACGTGCGCTTCGCCAACTTCGTCTCGTCGCCCACATCGAGCGACCGCAACGACCACTTCGACGTGCGCCTCGACCAACGCTTCGGCGAACGCTCGACTTTGACCGCGCGCTACAGTTTCAGCGACCGCGAACTCTTCGATCCCTTCACCGGCCAGACCTTCTCGCTCGTCCCCGGCTTCGGCAACTTCGTCCCACGCCGCAGCCAGAATTTGATGCTCAGCGAGACGCACGTCTTCTCGCCGACCGTGGTCAACGAGGCGCGCTTCGCCTTCTCGCGCGTCGCCTCTGCGGTCACGGCGGAAGGCGGCGGCGAGAGTCTCAACCGTCGGGTCGGCCTGCCGGAACTCTCCGCGAACCCGCGCGACTTCGGCCTCAGCTTCATCACCATCACGGGCTACTCGCCGCTCGGCGACGAGTTCAACAACCCGCAGCAGAGCGCGACGAACGTCTTCCAGTTTCTCGACAACGCGACGCTCGTCAGCGGCGCGCACCTCGCCAAGTTCGGCTTCGAGTTTCGCGCGTTGCAGCAGAACGCCTTCCGCGATGTGCAGTCGCGCGGCTTCCTCACCTTCTCCGACCGCTTCCCACTTACAGGCAACGCGCTCGCAGACCTCTTGCTCGGCTTCCCCTTTCTCACCGGCGGCGCGCGCCTCGACAACCATCAACACCTGCGCGGCGAAAGCTACGCCCTCTATGCCAACGACAGCTTCCGCGTCACGCCGCGCCTGACCATCTCGGCCGGGTTGCGCTACGAGTACAACTCGCCGCCCGTTGACGCCGAAGACCGCGCGAACTTGTACGACCCCGCCACGCGCACGATCTCGCGCGTCGGCACGAACGGCATCCCGCGCAGCGGCTACGAGTCAGACCGCAACAACTTCGCCCCGCGTCTCGGCTTCGCCTACACCCTGAACGAAGCGGGCACGACCGTGCTGCGCGGCGGCTACGGCATCTATTACGATCAGCCCGCGCTCGCGCCCGGCGAGGGTCTCTACTTCAACGCGCCTTACTTCGACTTCAACCTCTACTTCCCGCTCGAAGGCTTGCCGCTCACGGTCAACAACCCGTTCCCAAACAACTTCCCCGTGCCGCTGCCCGATACCGCGCTCGCCTTCCAGCGCGATTTGCGCACGGCCTACATGCAGCACTGGAACGTGAACATCCAGCAGCAACTCGGCCAGAGCCGCGTGCTTGAGATCGGCTACGCCGGGTCGAAGGGCACGAAACTTCTGACCGCGCGCGACATCAACCAGCCGCGCCCCTCCACGCTCCCCTTCGTCCTGCGCCCCGTGCCGCAGTTCGACGACATCAACCTGATCGAGTCGCGCGGTAACTCCGACTATCACAGTTTGCAAGTGCGTCTCCAACAACGCCTGACGCGCGGCCTCGCGCTTCTTTCGTCCTACACCTACGCGAAGTCGCTCGACGACGCCTCGAACTTTTTCACCAGCGCGGGCGACCCCAACTTTCCGCAGGACAGCCAGAACTTGCGCCTCGAACGCGGCCGCTCCAACTTCGACGTGCGCCATCGCCTCTCCACGAGCTTCTCCTACGAACTTCCGTTCGGCCACGGCCGTCGCTTCGTGAACGACGACGGCTTCGCGACGACGCTCCTGTCCGGCTTCCAGTTCAACGGCATCGTCACGCTGCAATCGGGTCGGCCGTTCACCGTCGCGCTGCTCTCCGAAATCGACAACAGCAACACCGGGCGCTCCACGCTCGGCTTCGGCGCGAACGACCGCCCGAACGTCGTGGGCGACCCCAACGCGACGAACCGCACGCCGGAGCGTTGGTTCAACACGGCGGCCTTCGCCTTTTCCCCCTTCGGCACGTTCGGCAACGCCGGTCGCAACATCCTCGACGGCCCCGGCTACCAGAACATCAACGCCTCGCTCTTGAAGAACACGCGGCTCTCCGAGCGCGTCAACTTGCAACTGCGTCTCGAAGCGTTCAACCTCTTCAATCACCCGAACTTCAACTTGCCCGATAACTTCCTCGGCTCGCCCACGTTCGGCCAGATTCTCTCCGCGCGCGAGCCGCGCCACTTGCAGTTCGGCGCGAAGCTGCTGTTCTAATTGAAGCGCAGAGCACGCACGTCGAAGACGCAAAGGGCGCGAAGTGATGATTTCACTTCGCGCCCTTTGGCTTTGTTAACTACGGCGCGTTGCGCGTTTACGGAATTACGCAGTTTTCCATGATGAACACTTGCCTCGCAGAGTCGCTATATTTTTTCATCCACCCGACCACGGTTCCCTCAACCGTGACGACATCATTAATATTAACCGCGCCCAGACGCGTCCCCTCCGATTTGCTGAAGTAGCAGTAGGCATTGGCGTAGGTTGTGATCGAAGACTTGAACATCAAACTGATCCTTCCGTCCTGCTCGATGGAGACTTTATTGGCGTGCCCGTAAACGCGCACCCGTTTTCCCCCATACAACCCGGTCGCGCGGACTTCATTGGTTTCAAACTCTCTGACAAGCGCAACCACGTTCATCGCTTCGGCGTTAGCTGCCGCAGTTGGCGGCAACGACTCTTCACGCCGGACGCCTCCGCCAGCCGTGGCGGTTTTGTCCACATCCAACCCGCTGATAAAAGCATCCACCGGCTCGACATATTTCGGATCATTAAAAACGGCGAGCACGCTGATGGTTTTTCCGAAGCCGCTGATCACGGTCAGATACGCGACCGCTTTGCCGGCCTCCGATTCGACCTCCGACCCGCCCCCGATGATCGTCCACCCTTCAGCCGATCTCGTGTCGGTTTTCGGGTTCGCCTGCGCTTTGAGAGGTTCGACAACCAGATTCTTCCACGCCCTCTTAAAATCGTCGTTTGCGTTTCCGGTTGCGGGCGTCGCGCCGTGGAGCGTAATAATGCAAAAGACGCCGGTGGTTCGGTTGACCTCGCTCAGCGCGACCAGATTTGCGTTCGGCGTTTTCGTCCAGCCTTTCGGCGGCGTGTACCGGACGATGCCTAACTTTTCCGCCTGACCCAAAGCCGCCTGCGGAATGAACAAACAACAGGCCAGCGCGATGAACAAACCTGAAAGTATTTTGCTATTGCTCTTGAATGGACTCATGCTCGCTCCAAAGGTGCGAAGGTTTGGACGATACGACCACGGCTTAACTTTTGCGAGGCACGCGTGACGCTACGCTCTTGGTGGGCTGGAGTCAATGAATTTGTGCAGATACGAAACTACACGAAACAGCATGAAGAGAGTTCGTGTTACTTCGTGTGGTTTCGTGGTTACTGTTTTACTAGCTGTTCTAACTATCGCCGCTCGCGCGGCTCTACTCCGCGAGGTTGTAGGCGGCCATCTCACTGCCGTTGCGCACGAGCAGGCGTCCGTTTGCTAACGCGGGCACGTTCCAAGACTTGCCGGAGAGCGCGGCGAACTTCGCCACCTCCGCGTAGCCCGAAGGGTCTGCTTTGACGAGCACGATCTCGCCCGCGTCCGTCGTCACGATCAAGTGGTTGCTGGCAAGTAGCACCTGCCCGTAACCGTAGCGCCCGCCCTTCCACTTGCGCTCGCCCGTCGAGAGATCGACACAGGTGAGAATGCCTTCGTCCAGCCCGTAGGCGTGGCCGTTGTGAACGACGGGGCTGTTGAACTTCGTCTTGAGGTTGATGTTCTCCCACACCGCCTTTGTCGTAAAGCTCCGCCCGCTGCCGCTCAGTTCGACCAGAGCCGCGCCCTTGCCGTAGCCCGCCGAGATGAAGAAGCGGTTCGCGCCGACGACGAGCGGTTGCGAGACGTTGATGCCGTAGGACACGTCCCACGGGTGCGACCACAAGAGCGCGCCGTCCGCCGGGTCGAGACCGGCGAGACGGCTCGCCGTGACGACTAAGATTTGACGCTTGCCGGAGAGCGTGACGAGCATCGGCGACGTGTAAGAGGCGTTGTCGTTCAGCGACGACCAGACGCGCGCGCCCGTCGCCTTGTTGTAGGCGACGACGCCTTTTCCGCTTGTGCCCCCGGCGAGCACCACCACCTTGTCGTCAACGATGAGCGGCGAGGCGGCCATGCCCCATTGGATGTTCGACGCGCCGTTATCCGAGAGAATGTTTTTCTGCCAGACGAGCTTTCCGGTCTTCGCGTCGAGCACGCGCAGTTCGCCCTCCGCGCCGAGCGCGTAGACTCTCCCGGCGTCCCACGTCGGCGTCGAGCGCGGCCCGTCGCCCGTGTTGTCCGGGCTGAACTCCGCGTTCCAACCGTGCGCCCACAGTTCGCGCCCCGTCTCGACGTTGTAGGCCACGACCATCTCCTGCGCGCGCCGCTGCTCGATGGTGTATGCCATGCCGTCGGCCACGACGAACGACGAGAAGCCGCCGCCCACCGGCTGCTTCCACATCGGTTTCAAACCGCCCGCAGGCCAGTTGACTTTAACCGCGCGCTCATCGTAACGCCCGTCGCGATTCGGCCCGCGAAAGTTCGTCCAGTAGTTGCGCGCGGACGACGCGGCGGGGGCGGCCGTGTGGTTCGCGTCCTGCCCCGGAGTTGTGACGGCAGAGTTCACGCCGTTCGCGGCTTGTTGGCCGGGGACTTCTACAGCGGCGGCGGGCGCGTTCTGGTTCGACGCGGCGGCCGGGTCGGTTGCTGCGGCGGCGGGCGGCGTCTCGTTCGTGGCGAGCGCGGCCTGCTGCGCGCGGTGGCGTTCGAGTTCGGAGTAGTGCTCTTCGCGGTCGCTGAAATAGCGATAGCCGTAGAAGTGGTAGAACAGTGCGAGGACGAGGGCGGCGAAGCAGACGCTCGCCCCGATCATCGTCGAGCGCGAGCGATACCACGGCGTCGTGTCTTGTGATTCAAACATGGCGGAACTCCTTTTGCCGGAAAACGGGGAGTGACGGCGCAGCGTTGACCGTTCAAGCTCTCCAACTTTAGCACGGTTGCAAATTCAAGGCTCACCGCCGAGACGCAGAGGGGGCGCAGAGAGTGTTGATCTTCTCTGCGCCCCCTCTGCATCCTTTGCGTCGCTGCGGCGAAGGTTTTACTCAATCCCGCAGCAACTACGCCACAGTTGTCAAAGCCTAGCCGCGCGCGTTCGCGATGCAATACAAATTCTTTTCGCCGCGAATGAAAAGTTTTTCGTCGGCGATGGCGGGCGACGCGTAGACCGGCTCGCCGAGCGAGTTCGTGCGGATCACTTCGTGCTTCGCCCCCGCCTTGATGACGTAGGTGTCGCCCTCTTCGCTCGTCAACAGAATCTTGTCCTCGAAGGCGACGGGCGAGGCCATGAACCCCGCGGGCTTCGGCACGCGCGCCGCCTCATACAACACCTTCCCCGTCTTCGCCTCAAGCCCCGTGAGCGAGCCGTTGCCCGTCATCAGGTAGAGGTAGTCGCCGTAGAGGATCGGCGAAGGCACGTAGGCCGTCCCCTTGTTGTACTTCCAGACGAGTTGCGGCGTGCCCGTGATGTCGCCGCTGCCACCGGCGCGAATCGCCAGCGCGATCTTGGCCGGGTAGCCGGACGTGATCACGACGAGATCGTTCGAGACGACGGGCGTGTTCACGGCGTTGCTCTCCAAGCCCTTGTGCCGCCAGAGTTCTTTGCCCGTCGCGGGGTCGTAGGCGATGATCGCCTCGGCCGCGCTGGCGACGAGTTCCGTGCGCTTGCCCGCGCGGACGAGAACGGGCGTGCTCCACGTCACGTCAACTTTGCGCGCCACGCGCCAGACCTCTTTGCCCGTCTTCTTGTCGAAGGCCGCGATGAACGAGTTCATGCCGCTGTCGTCGCACTGCATGATGACGAGGTTCTCGTAGAGGATGGGCGACACGCCGTAGCCGACGCTCGCCGTGCCGAGTTTGCCGAGGTTCTGCTTCCAGATGAGCTTGCCGTTGTAGTCGTAAGCGTAGAGACCTTCCGCGCCGAAGAAGGCGAAGACGTATTTGCCGTCGGTGGCGGGCGTCGAGGAGGCGAAGCTGGCCTTCTTGTGGCGGCTGTCGTAAACCGCGCCCTCGTAAGCCACGCGCTCCCACAGAATCTTTCCCGTCTCGCGGTCGAGGCAGACGACTTTGAACGTGTGCTTCAAGTCCGCGCCCACGGCGTCGGGGTGAACGAAGTCCGACCCGTCGGCCATCTTGTGCGTGACGCCCGCCTTCGCGCCCGGTATCTGTTCGCCGTCGAGCGCAGTCGTCAGAAAAATCTTCTTGCCCCACACAATCGGCGACGAATGGCCGCGCCCCGCAATCGGCGTCTTCCACTTGATGTTCTTCGTCGCGCTCCACTCGGACGGCAGCCCCTTCTCATTCGAGACGCCCTGCCCTTCCGGGCCGCGCCACTGCGGCCAGTTGCCGCCCTTCGCTTCCGCCCCGCGCGCGCCCAGCGCGAACACGGCGACGAGACTGACGACTGCTGACAAAACACACCCGGCGATAAATCGTTTCATTGTTGGTTTCCTTCTAAGTTTAAGAGGTCAACCAATGCCCACGTTAGACGCGGCGGCATCGGCTTTTATTCCATGTGCAAACTCGAACGCGCTCCGGCGACTTGCTACTTCCCGGTTGCTACTTCCCGGCCTTCGCCTTCGACGCGGCCTTTGCCGGGGCGACGTTGGCGGCGGGCGCGGCCGTGCCGATGCCGAACAGGTGGTGCTGCCCGCGCACGATCACCATGCCGTCCGAGATGGCGGGCGTCGCCATCAAAGGCTCGCCCATCGGGTTCGTCGCCAGCAGTTCGTGTTTCGGCCCCGCCTTGACGACGAACACTTCGCCGTCCTCGCTCGAAAAGTACAACTTGTCGTCGGCCGCGACGGGCGAGGCGGTGAACGCGCCGCCCTTGCCCGCGATGCGCTCCTGATACACGCGCTCGCCCGTCTTCGCGTTGTAGGCGGCGACGACGCCGTTGTTCGAGCAGGTGTAGAAGTATTCGCCGTAGACGATGGGCGTCGGCATGTAAGGGCCGCCGCGCTGCTTGCTCCACGCGACGAACTCGTTGGTCTCCTGCTTCTCTTTCAGCGTGATGTCGCCCGTCGCGCCGAGCCGGATCGCGTAGATAGGCTGGATGGGACGATACCCGGCGGTCACGTAGATGAGATCGTGCGCGATGATGGGCGTGGGCGTCGTGATCTCGGAGTTGCCGCCGAGCCGCCAGAGTTCTTTGCCGGTCAAAGGATCATAACCGCGTATGAACTTCGTCGCGTTGGCGATCAGTTCCGCGCGCCCTTTGCCTTCGTAGACGGTCGGCGTGCCCCACGAAGGTATCTCGTCGCGCACGGTCTTCCAGACCTGCTTGCCCGTCTTGAGATCGTAGGCCGCGAGGAAAGAGTTCTTCTGGATGTCGGCCTGCACGATGACGAGGTTCTTGTAGATGATCGGCGACGAAGCGTGACCCCATTGATAGTCAGGGTCGTAGAACCAGCCCGCGTCGAGCACGCCCGTCTCCTGCTTCCAGAGGAGTTTCCCGTTCGTGTCGTAGCAGGCGAGGATGCCCTGCGAGCCGAAGAGGGCGACGACGTGCTTGCCGTCGGTGGCGGGCGTCGAAGAAGCGTGCGTGCCTTTCGGGTGGCGCTTGGTCTTCGGCAAGCCTTCGAGCGTCACGCGATCCCAGACGACCTTGCCCGTCCCCTTGTCTATCGCCATGACGTGCCACTTGTGAATCGGCTCGTCCTTGACCGGCTCGACGTCGCCGTAGAGTCCGTAACGCGCGGCGGGCTTCGCGTCGCTGCTGACGGCCGTCGTCACATAGACGCGGTTGCCCCACACGACCGGACTCGACTGCCCGATGCCGGGGATCGGCGTCTTCCAACGCAGCCCCACAGACTTCTCGCCGTCCCAACTGACGGGCGTCTTCGCCGCACCTGCCGCCACGCCCGACGCACTCGCGCCGCGAAACTGCGGCCAGTTCTGCGCCCAACTCGCGCTCGCGGCGAAACACAGGCACAGGCAGAGAGAGATGATTCGTTTCATGGATTAACCTCGGAAAGACTGTCCGTGGTCAGTTGTCCGTTGTCAGTTGTTGGGTTGAATCTTTAGTGACTAACGCATAAATCACATGCAACTGACAACTGACCACGGACAACTGACAACTGTCTATTATTTGATCTTCTTGAAGACCTGCGTATTCGTGCCCCGCTTCATGTTGAAGCCGGAGACGACGCCGTTCTCGACGTTGAAGGTGATCGTTACGCCTTCAAATTCGAGCGGGCGGAAGTTTAATTTGTCGAACGCGCCGAGGGTGAGTTGCTGCCCCGGCGGGCCGATCACGAGCACGCCGTCCTTCACCACCGCGTTGAACTCCGCCCCGCTGTCCAACTTGTAAACCCCGGTGTAAGAGTTGAGCGTTTCGGCGTCAACCTTGAAGTCGGCCTTCGGCGGCGGCACAGCCCCGGCCTTCGTGAGCAGTTCGGCGATCTCCGTGTGATTGGCGCGGGTCGCGGCCGCGAGCGCGTCCGTCATCCCCTCGGCCTTGAGGCCGCCCGCGGCGAGCACCACTTTGACGAGTTCCACAAATCCCTCGCCCGCGCCGATCTGCAACGCGTCGTCGCGGCCTTCCGCGCCCGAAGCGATCAGGGCTTCGACTATTTTCGCGTGCCCCTTCTGCGCCGCCCAGATGATCGGCGTCGCGCCGTAGAAAGTGTCTTTGACGTTCACGTCGGCCTTGCGTTCGAGCAGCAGCTTGACGACTTCGAGGTGGCCTTTGTCGGCGGCGTAAGAGAGCGCCGTCGCGCCGTAGCGAAACTTCGTGTTGACGTCAACGCCGCGGTCGAGCAGAGCCTTGACGGCCGCCGCGTCGCCCTTGCGTGCGGCCTCGAAGAGTTGGTCGTTTTGTGCTTGCGCGAAGGCGGCGGGGGCGGCGGGGGCGAGCAGCGCGAGCAACAGTAGAGACAACAAAAGATTTCTCTGGCGCGTCATAGGTTCACCTCTTCGTAGAGCTTCCGGGGTCAGGAAGTTTTCCGGCTGTACATTTTTTCGGATCGCGAAATGACCTTTTACGGATGGCCGGGGCACGCACGGGTCTTGGCCGCCGACGGATTTGAAGTTTGCCCGAAGGTTTTACGTCTAACGCGACGGGTAGGTTGCAAGAGGCGGGTTTGCCTCGCTCAATAAAGCGCGACATAATATGTGGCGCACCCGCCGGAGAGTCAAGAAAAACTTAACGGCCGACGGCAACTAAAAATTCTCGCTTGCGTAATCTAAACGGAAGAATTGCAAAACTATTAACCGCCCAAGGTAAAATCCAGCCATGCACGTTCTACACTCGAAACGTTTCGCTCTCGCCCTGTTCATCCTGCTCGCGCTCGCGTCGCCCGTTGTCCTCGCGGGCGACTGGGCGGAGTGGCGCGGCCCGGCGCGCGACGGCATCTCGCCCGAAAAAAATCTGCCCTCGCGCTGGTCGCCCACGGGCGAGAATCTCGCCTGGAAAGCTCCCTACGGCGGCCGCTCCGCGCCCATCGTCTTGAACGACCGCGTGTACCTCGTCAACACGGCGGGCAAGGGCGAGACTTTGCAGGAGCGCATCATGTGCTTCGACGCAGACAACGGCAAGCTTCTCTGGGAGCACCGCTTCAACGTCTTTTTGTCGGACGTGCCGCCGCACCGCGTCGGGTGGGCGTCGCCCGTGGGCGACCCGGCGACGGGCAACGTCTACGCCTTCGGCGTCGGCGGTTCGCTCATCGCCCTCTCGCGCGAGGGGAAAGTTTTGTGGGAGCGTTCGCTCGGCGAGGAGTTCGGTTTGTTGACCACGCACGGCGGGCGCACCGTCTCGCCGATCATTGACGGCGACCTCGTGATCACAAGCGGCGTCACTTCGATGTGGGGCGAGCACGCGCGCGGCGCGCACCGCTTCATGGCCTTCGACAAACGGACGGGCGAGTTGGTCTGGGTGAGCGCGCCCGGCGGCCGTCCCTACGACACGACCTACGCCGCGCCCATCATCGCCGACATCAACGGCACGCGCCTCTTGATTCAGGGCGCTTCGGACGGCGTCGTCCACGCCTTGAAGCCGCAGACGGGCGAGCCGGTCTGGAAGTATGAAATCTCGAAGCGCGGGCTGAACACGGGCGCGGTCGTCTACAAGAATCTCGCCATCGTAACGCACAGCGAGGAGAACCTCGACTCGAACGAGATGGGCATGATCGCCGCGCTCGACGCGACGGCCAAAGGCGAACTCAAGAAGGAACAGATCAAGTGGAGCACCGTCGGCTGGCAGGGCGGCTACTCGTCGCCCGTCATTGACGGCGACCGGCTCTATCAAGTTGACAACGGCGCGAACATCGCCGCCTTCGATCTGAACAACGGCAAGCAACTGTGGCTGCAAAACCTCGGCACGATCCAGAAGTCATCGCCCGTTCTCGCCGATGGCAAACTGTACGTCGGCACGGAGAACGGAAAGTTCTTCATCCTGCGCCCGACGGCGACGGGCTGCGAGATTCTCGACTCGGATCAACTCGGCACGGAGCAGCAACCCGAAGCGATCATCGCCTCGCCCGC
>JAUZFQ010000008.1 GCA_030838445.1 Pyrinomonadaceae bacterium
TCGCTCGTCTCAATCAGGCGTTGCGCCTTCTTCAGCACTTCGCGGAACGGAACTGCGTTAATCGAACGAAGTTCTTTAAGTTCTATAGCGGCGTTCTGTTGGTAAACATCCTGCGCCCCGCCCGTCTGTGACAAAGCGGGCGGCGCGAGCGCGGCGCAGAGCACGAGCGAGCCGACGACGGCGCGCACGAGGAGTGCCTGCCGCCTTTTGACGGCCGCCGTGGGACGCTGGTGTTTCTGTCGTTGAACCTTACCGTTCATCATTCGGAATTTTAACACAAAGAGTTGAAGCGAAGCCCGCCCGCGCGCGAGGCTTTAGCTCGGCGGGGGCGTCGCCGTCGGCGCGGTGGTGACTTCGTTCTTTTTGATCAGCTTGGTGAGCAAGTCGCCCGCCGCCTTGCGTGGCATGTTGAAGGTCAACACGATCTGCTTGGCCTCGGCCGCGATCTGCACGCTCTTAAAGATGGCTTCCTCGTCTTTGCCCTTTTTGCTCTGCGCGCCGATCCAAAGTAGCCCGTTGTAGCCGTTCGACATGGTTGAGGCTTCGTCCGCGCTCGCCATCTCGGTCAGCACGCGCACGGCGATCTCCTTGTCGTCGAGTTTGACCTTCATCTTGAGATGACGCGTGCCTTTCAGGGCGGCGAGCACTTTGCTGTCGCTGATGGCCGAGATGAAATCTTTCGACAACTGCACGAGCTTCGGGTTACTCGCGGCCGCGCCCGTCACTTCGACGTTCGTCAAACGCCCGTCTTCCTGACGGTCGCCCTCAAACTCCATCTCCAGATTGCCGGAGAGGTCGATCTCGCCCGCGTCGCGCATCTGCTTGCCCTGCTTCAACAGGTCAGTCAGCGGCTTCGTGTTGATCGTCGGAAACTTCTCGACGTTCGCTTCCTTCGCGATGCGCTCGGCCTCTTCGGCCGACTGCGGCGTCGCGCCGGGCGACGGCGAGGCAGCCGGATCACCGGCCGGGTCGCCCTCCTTCTTCGCCGTCGCGTCGTCGGTTGCCGCTGCGTCGTCAGGTGTGGGCGAAACTTCGGGCGTGGGCGTCGGTTTGACTTTGACGATCTTCGGCCGCGACGCGGGTTGCGGTCTGAACTCTTCGACGAGTTGCGGCGCGTCGGGCGCGGGCAGCGCGGTCTGCGAGAAGTAGCCGGGCGGGTAATAGAGTTTGTTGTCGGCGAAGTTGAGCATCACGTCGGCGCGCTGGCCGACGGCGGTCTTCGTGTAGTCTTCCTCGACGAAGCGTAGGCCGGAGAGCGTGCTCGCCAGACGAAACGTGTCGCGCACGGCCGGGACGTAGACGACCGACGCGAGAAACAGCGCGTGCGCGGCGAGCGACGCGCCAAGCGTGCGCAGCATCCACGGCGTGCGCGTGTCCTGATTGAGCCGCTCGTGTGATTGAAAAATCTCAGCCATATTTTTAGGCAGACGCGCGGCGCGGGGTTGATTGCCGGAAAACGCGCGCGAGCCTGCGGTTTATTAGACGTCTCAGCCGCCCCGAACGTTGCGAACTTTTCGGGGTACAAAAACTTAACACGGTTTTTGGGGGTGTAAAAACTTAACACTGCCCCCGGTTATTTCCAAAGCCATTTGCCAAAGTCATTTGCCAAAGTCATTTCCGAAGCCATTTGCAAAGGTGTGCGGTACAATCCCGGATCATGCCACGAACGAGAGACGGAGGGGGGCGCGGCGGCGGGCGTCGGCGCGGGAACGCGGGCGGAGCAAAACGCGGCGGCGCAGGAGGCGGCGGCAGCAGCGAAGGCGGCGGACGCCCGCGACGCGATGGCGACGGCGGCAGTAGATCGCGCGGCCGGGATGATGCGGCGGCCGCGGCGGCGCGACGCCGTTCCACGGGCGCAGGCGGCGCGGCGCACGTCGAGGAGACGGAGCGGGCGGCGCGTTCGTCGGCGCGTTCGCGCCCAGTCCGGCGTCTGCTGGAAGGCATCGGCACGCCTGCGCGCGGCGAGTTCAAGCCCGACCCGTTTCAACTCGAAGCCTTCGCCGCGCTCGAACACGAAGACGTGCTCGTCACCGCGCCGACGGGCAGCGGCAAGACTTGGATCGCGCGCGAAGAGATCAGGCGTCTGCTCGCGGCGGGCAAGCGCGCGTGGTACACGAGTCCGCTCAAGGCTCTCACTAACTCGAAGTATCAGGAGTTTTCCGAAGAGTTCGGCGCAGGCCGGGTCGGCATCCTGACGGGCGACCGCAAGGAGCGCGCCGACGCGCCGCTCATCGTCGGCACGACCGAAGTTTATCGCAACCAACTCTTCGACGCGCTGCGCGAGGGGCGCGAACTCGGAACTGATCTCGTCATCATGGACGAGGCGCACTATCTCGCCGACGAGGAGCGCGGCCACGTCTGGGAAGAGGCGATCATCCTGACGCCGCCGCGCGTGCGCCTGCTGTTGTTGTCGGCGACGGTGGGGAACGCAGAAGAGTTTGCGGCGTGGGTGGCGGAGGTGCGCGGCGTGCGTTGCGGCGTCGTCACGCGACCGGGCGCGCGCCCCGTGCCGCTGCGCGCGGCCTTCCTCTATCCCGAAGGACAACTCGCCCCGCTCTTTGACGAGGCGGGACACTTCAACGCGGAGGTCGCCGGTTTCCTCCAACGCGCGAGCGCGCCGCGCCATTCGTCGAGTCGTTTCGGGCAACGACGCGAACCTGCGCGCGGGGCGCGGATGCACATGCCGGAGATGCCGCCCGCGTCGCTTCTGTCCGCGCTCGACGCCTACGACCTGTTGCCGTCAATCGTCTTTCTGCCGACGCGCCGACGCTGCGACGAGGCCGCCGCCGAAGCCGCGCTCGGCCGCCGCGACACAGACATCGAACGGCGCGAGGCGCGACGCGCGCTGATGCGCGACTTCACGGCCGAGCACGCGGAGATACGCAAGCATCGCCACTGGGACGCGGTGCTGCGCGGCGGCGTCGCCTCGCACCACGCGGGTCATCTGCCCGCCTGGAAACTGCTCATCGAGAAACTGATGAGCGCAGGTTTGCTCGACGCGATCTTTGCGACGGCCACCGTTGCGGCGGGCGTTGACTTCCCGGCGCGCACGGTCGTCCTCTCGAACATAGACGTGCGGCGCGGGCAGGGTTGGCGCACGCTGACGGCCTCCGAGTTTCAACAGATGACGGGGCGCGCGGGGCGTCGCGGGCGCGACCGCGTGGGCTTCATCGTCGCCGCGCCGGGCACGCACCAAGACCCGCAGAAGATGGCCGCGCTCCTCGGCGCGTCGCCCGACCCGCTCGAAAGTCAGTTCCGCGCGACCTACACGACGCTTCTCAATTTGCTCGACGCATACGGCAACTTCGCGCAGGTGCGCGAGATCGCCGCGCGCAGTTTCGCGCACCGCGAAACCGTGGAACGCGTCGCGCGCATGGAGCAGGAACGCGCCGAGGCCGAGGGGCGCATCGAACGGAAGTTGAGAGACGCGGGCTGTGAATTTTCGACGGACGTCGCGCGCGGGTTGGAACGTCTGGCAAGCGCGCGCGACAAGTTGACGAGCGGTGCGCCGCAGACGCGGACGGAAGTTTTTCTCAACTGGTTGTTGGAGGCGGTCGTGCCCGGCCGCGTCGTCGGCATCGGGCGCAGCGGTCGCCGTCTGGTCTTCGTGACGGAGCGGCGCGACGGGAGTTTCGTCGGCGTGCGCGAAGACGGCCGACGCGCATCGCTCGATCTGGCGCGCGTCGGGCGCGTCTACGCGGAGGTTTACCCGCTGACGGAGAACGCGCGCGACGCGGCCTTTGCAGACGTGCACGCGGGGCGCGCGGCGCATATGCCTGAGCCGCGCCTGCGCGACGCGCGAGCCGGGGCGGACGAGGCCGTCGAGTTGATTAACGATCTGATGGACAGGCTGACTGCTTCACTCGTCGGCGCGGCGCGCGGCGAAGTTGGTGGACAGCGGGACAATAGCGAAGTTGACGGCGGCGAAGTTAACGATGGCGACGGCGCAGTTGACGATAGCGGCGAAGTTGACGGCGACGCGCGGAAGCGTTGCGAGGAGGCTTTGTGGGCGGCGTTGCCGGACGCGGAGGCAGCCGAGCGCGCCGAGCGGCGCATCGAAGTTTTGCGCGCAGAGGTGTGGCAGCCGTTCGAGCGGCGGGCGCGCGTGCTCGAACATTTCGGCTATCTCGATTTCGACGGCGAGCGCGTCACGGAGCGCGGGCAGTGGCTCGCGGACTTGCGGCTCGACCGCCCGCTGCTCGTCGGCGAGGCGATTGAGCGCAACCTCTTCGCCTCGCTCGACGCGGCGCGCGCCGCCGGACTGATGGCCGCACTCGCCGCCGACGCCGAACGCGACTACGGCGAGTTGCAACTCGACGACGCGCTCGTCTCCACGCTCGCAGAGTTCGAGCGGATCGCTTACGAGGTGGCGAGCGTCGAGTGGAAACAGGGCTTAGACCCCGCGCCGGAGATGAACTTCTCGGCCGCCGCCGCCGTGATGCGCTGGGCGAAGGGGATGAAGTGGGATGAACTCGTCAGGCAGACGCGCGCCGAAGAGGGCGACCTGTTCCGTCTGCTCTCGCGCACGGGCGAGTCGCTCATGCAGATCGGAAACTTGCGCGAGTCGCACGCGGAGGCGGCGCGCGTCGCGCACGAAGCGGCGGAGAGTATCTTGCGCGAGCCGGTGCGTTCCGAGGAGATGTTGTGAAAGTAGTTGCTGGGTGCGAAGCGGTTTTACAAGGGAAGGGTTTGAGGGGTTAAAAGTTTTATGAGCGAGGGGTTTTATCGCGCGCTGGTCATTTACGCGCTGGCGTTTCTGTTGTTGTTCGGCGCGGCGTGCGGGCTGCGACGGACGCGTGCGAGCGAAGACGGGGGAGCGGGCATGAGGGCGGAACAGAAAGTGGCGACGACGACTACAACAGCGACGACGCCGGTCACATACGTCGCGTTCGGGGATTCGACGGGCGTCGGCGTCGGGGCGCGCAAAGGCGGTTACGTGGCGCGCGTCTTCGAGCGCATCGAGCGCGTGCGCGCCGGGTCGAGCGTGCGCAACTTTTGCGTCAGCGGTGCGGAGACGGCCGACGTGTTGCGCGGCCAACTCACGCGCCTCGACACGACGCGCCCGACGCTCGTCACGCTCGGCATCGGCATCAACGATGTGAGCCACGGCGTCGCCCCCGAACAGTTCGCGCGCAACTACGAGGAGATCGTCACGCGGATTAAAAGCAAGACCGACGCGCCCATCGTCGCCACCAACATCCCGGACATCTCGCACGCGCCGCGCGTCCCAGCCTTCCTCCACGAACAGGTGCGCGCGCGCATCCAACTCTTCAACGCGCACATCGCCGAGATCGCAGGCCGTCACGACCTGCTGCTCGTTGACGCCTACGACATGAGCCGCGAACTGATCCCCAACCACCCGGAATTTTTCTCTGCCGACGGCTTCCACCCCTCCGACGAAGGCTACGAGTACTGGGCGAAGATGATGTGGCCGAAGGTGAAGGAAGCCATCGGGGAAGAGTGAAGATCAAGGCACGTAGACTCAGGGACAGTCGGAAAAGTAAGTCAATCGTCGCTGCGCGACTTGACGCACTAACTTCCCGGTCGAGGCGTGAGTTCGTCGCGCGCGGAAACTTGACGCGCGCGGCCGACGTACACAACCGCGAGCCGTTTGCATCTCGCATCCGCGGCACTTCTTGAACCGGAGAGAAAAAAATGATGAGACGATTTGTGGTGTGCTTCGCCTTGCTGCTTTTAGTTTTCGTACAGACGCAGGAGGCCGCGCCCGTGCCGCCGCCCGCGGATGGCTTCAAGTTCAAAGTCGAAGACGAGATACTCAACCTCGTCCGGCAACTGGCTGCGGCGCAGAAGGACTACGACGCGGCCAAGTTGGACGAGATTCTCGCGCCCGATTACGTCGAGATTTCGCCCGCGGGCGAGGTTGACCCGCGCGCAAAGGTGCTCAGCTTCTACGCGCCGGAAAAGAAGAGCGCGCGGCAGGGCGAACTCGTCTCTTACGAGTTGGACGAGATCACGAGTCGCATTTACGGCGACACAGCAATCGTCGTCGCGCGGCTGCCGTTCACGATGAAGACGCCCGACGGGCAGACGATGAGCCGCGCCCTGCGCTGCACTTTCGTCTGCCGCAAGACGCGCGGCAAGTGGCGCATCGCCTCGGCGCAGTACACGGGCATCAGGCCGCCGACCCCCGCGAAGTCCTGACGACACTTAGCGAAGTCCTGAGTTGCGAGTTTGCTGTGCTAGTATTTGACGTGGAACGAACGCGTGGGCGTGGGCGTATAGGCACGTTGAAGGAGTGATTTTTACTTATGGCTGAAGCAAACGACACACGCTACCACACCGGCGACACGCTCTCTGACGCGCTCCGTTTTTTGTGCGACGCGTCTTACGCCGTCCTGCCGCGCGACGTGGCTTACAAGTTCGGCGAGTTCGAGAAAAATTTCTGGGGCGGCGTCGGCTGGCTCGCAGACAAGAAGATCAGTTGGATTGACGAAGCCCTGCGCGGCGGCGACCGCCTGCGCGAAGAGTGGCAGCAGCGTTGCAAACGCGACGACGCGCCGCCCCAAGCAACACCGCCTCCGCCGGAGGGCATGGGTTAAGGAATGTTTGAGTTGAGATCGGCGCGAGGCGTTCGGCAGTTTGCTTCAGCGCGCGACCTTAAACTCAAAAGATCGCGAAGTGAAATTTCGGAAGGGAACGCGCATGCAGGTTCTGTTGGCCGAGGAGTACGGGTTCTGTTTCGGCGTCGAACGCGCCGTCGAGATGGTGGAGGGCGCGCTCTCCGAGGGCGCGCGCGTCCGCACTCTGGGGCCGCTCATCCACAACACGCAGGAGATCGAACGCCTCGAATCGCACGGCGTCGCGACGATTGACGCGCCGACGGACGTGGAAGGCGAGGTGACGGCCGTCATCCGCGCCCACGGCGTGACGCCCGAAGTGCAGCGCGAACTCGAAGCGCGCGCCGCGCACGTGATTGACGCGACGTGCCCGTTCGTGACCAAGGTGCAGAAACTCGCCGAGCGCGCCGCCGCCGAAGGGCGCGACGTGGTGGTCGTCGGCAACCCGGATCACCCGGAGATGATCGGCGTCGTCGGCTACGCGCCGGATCATGCACACGTCGTGCGCGACGCGGGCGAGGTGGCGAATCTGCCCGCGCTGCTGCGCGCGCCGCTCGTCGTCTCGCAGACCACGATCAAACTCAGCACCTTTCTCGAAGCCGCCGAAGCCGTGCGCGCACGTTCGGACGGCGAGCCGCAGATCGTCAACACCATCTGCTCGGCCACGCGCGACCGGCAGGACGCCGCGCGCGCTCTGGCCGGGCACGTCGAAGCCTTCTACGTCATCGGCGG
Source organism: Pyrinomonadaceae bacterium (assembly GCA_030838445.1). Classification (GTDB taxonomy): domain Bacteria; phylum Acidobacteriota; class Blastocatellia; order Pyrinomonadales; family Pyrinomonadaceae; genus JAIVJZ01. The sequence continues at coordinate 7,311 of JAUZFQ010000008.1, forward strand.
CAAGCATTCGTCAAACAGTCTGAAACTGCTCTCGGTCTGCAAGGAGAGTTGCGAGCGCAGCTTTCTGATCGAGACGCCAGAGGAGATTGACGCCGAAGACTTGCGCGGCGTGGAGCGCGTGGGCGTGACCGCCGGGGCTTCGACGCCCAACTGGCTGATCGAACAGGTCGTCGCGCGACTGCGCGAGATCGGCGACGGGCAGAAGGAAACGGTCGGCGCGCTCGCCGGTTGAGTCGTCGCGGGCTGAATTGAAGTTAAATTAAGAAGGCCGCACAAAGACTGTCGCACACAGGCCGCACTAAAGTAACAAAGTAAAAAGCCGCTCGGAGTCGAGCGGCTTTTTAGTTTCTCTGCGTTAGTTTCTTTAGGGCGTCGTCGTTTTTACAGTTCGTCTTCTTCGCTGGCGTCGGCGCGCTCTAAGGCGCTGACCACCCAGCGGGCTTCTTCCGAGCCGTAATCGTCGGCCTGTAGTTCGAGCGCGTCGCGCGCCACGTCTGCGTCAACCGGGTCGCCGAGCAGTTCGACGAGGACGCCCGTGGGCGACTGCGCGAGGGCTTCGTGAGCAAGCGCGCGCACGCTCGGATTCGGGTGGCGCGCCAGTTCGCACACCTCGCCGGGCGGCAGGCGCGCGGCGAAGGTGTCGGCCAGCACGTCAACGCGCGCGTAGTCGCGGACGACGAGGGCGCGCTCCAACAGTTGCGCGAAGACCTCGGCCGAACGCGCCTCGGCGTGCAGGACGCGCGCACAGGTCTCGGCCATGCGCGTTAGTTCGCTCACCTCTTCGGTGCTGAGGACGCGCTCGCCCGTCTCTTTCGCGCGCCCGTCGAGCGCGGCGAGCAGGCGGCTGAGTTCCCATTCGGAGCGCGCGTCGTAGGGTGCGCCGCCGCGCGGCGTCGTCATGGTCGGCGTGACGGGGGCGGCCGACGTGAGCGCGCGCTCGACGAGGCTGCGCGTCGAAGGGCGCAAGCCCTGCCACACGCTCGCCACGCGCCCGCCGAATTCCTGAATCGTGATGCCGGAAGTTTTCTGCATAATGACAAACACGCGGGACGCTTCCTGTTAGACCACCCGCGCGCGAAATATCATACCTTAAAAAGCACCCGCGACGAAGAGACTGTTACGGGGAAAAACAAAATATCTTGCGGCACGCCCGCGGGCGCACCACAAAATACCGGCCGCCGCCTTAGAGCTTACTTTCGGCCGGGTTGTGATCAACGATCTCGGTGATGATATCGAAGGTGATCTTGACCACCTCGCCGTCGGGGCGTTGAATTTTGACGCTCGGCTTGGTGAGTGCTTGCGTCGTCTTCATGCTCTTGACGAGGCCGCGCACGCGAGTTCCGTCCTCGGTCACGATCTCGATGTTGTCTTTGTTGTAGAGCGGCTGCAAGGCAGCGAGGGCTTTAACTACTTCCACTGGTCGGAGCCTCATTCTTTCATCTGACAGTTTTCCGGTCGCCGTTTGCGCCGCGGTCTGTGCGTTTGTGTCGCGCGGGCAAAAGTTTATGTCGCGGGCGTATGAATGTGCAACCGGGGTGCGCGAGTTGGCGTATAATTCTCGACACCGGAACATGACCGGACGCCCCGCCAGGGCGTCCGCCATTCCAGCACACGACGGGGAAAACTCTATGGAAACCGAAACTCAACGCGCCGAACAAGAGGCCGCCGCGAACCCGCAAAGCTGCCCCAGTTGCGGCACGGCGCTCGTGGGCGGGATGCGCTTCTGCCGCGCGTGCGGGTATCGTCTCGGCGAGGGCATGGCCGAGTACGTGGAGACGGTGCGCCTCGACCGCGTGCCCGACATGGCGGGCATGAGCAGCGCGGGCAATCAGTCGTTGACGAACCCGGCGGGCGCGCAGACGACGCTGATGTCGCCCGTCGCTCCCATGCCGCCGCAGAGTTTGGGTCAAGGCCGACGCCGCAAGGGGCGGAAGAAGTGGCTGGCGTTCCTGCTCGCGTTCCTGTTGTTCATCCCGCTCGTGGGCGTGGGCGGCGCGTTTCTGTTCCGCGCCATTAGAGACACGGCGCAGCGAAGCGTCGGGTTTCGGCAACAGCAACGCGACGTGGCGCGCTCTTTCTTCGGCGCGGAGGAGTTCGGCGACACAGAGGGCGAGCAGGGCGCAATCGTTGCGGGCGCGATGCCCGGCAGTCCGGCCGAACGCGCCGAGCTGCTCGACGGCGACATCATCACCAAGTTCGACGGGAAGCCGGTGAACGGCGAAGACACCATGCGCGAAGTGCTGAGCGCGACGCCCGTCGGCAAGACCGTGGAGGTCGTCTACGTCCGCGACGGCGAGACGAAGACCACGCAGTTGACGACCATCTCCAGCGCGGATTACAACGGCGACGCCTTCATGCCGAAAGAGAGAGGTCTGCTCGGCATCGAGGCCACGGATCGCGTGCCTATCGAGGGCACGAAGATCGTGGGCATGCGTCTCGGCGAGGTGTACGCCAACCGCCCCGCCGATCTGGCCGGTCTCAAGGATGGCGATATCGTCGTCGAGTTCGACGGCAAGCCCGTCCGTACCGAGGAGGGACTGAACGGCTATATCAACCGCGCCAAACCCGCCAGCACGGTTGACGTCGTGGTCTACCGCGAGGGGCAGCGCATCAAGATTCCCGTCAAGATGGGGCGGCGGACATAAAGAGTGTCAGTTGTCCGTGGTCAGTTGTCAGTTGTTTGTGAGTGTCACGCGAGTTACTAAAGATGAGCTTGAACAACTGACTACGGACAACTGACAATGTGCAACTGACCACTGACCACGGACAACTGACTGCTCGCCCCTCACTCCGCGCCGAGCCGCTCTTTCATCTTCGCTTCCATTTCGCGGCGCACGTCTTCGCGGTCTTCTTCGGCCTCGTCCGGCTCGAACAACTCGAAGAGCGCGTAGGGCGATTCGCTGACGTGGCGCAGTTCCCAAGCCTCGCGCCCGCCCTCCGCGGGACGCGCGAACCACATCGCGTCAATCGGAAATTCGCGCGCCGGGACGGTCTCGAAATCCGCGCCGCCCGTTGCGTCGCGCAGTTCGGCGAGCGCGTTGGGGCGCATCAAGACGCGCGCGAGTTGCCAGCCGTGTTTGCGATAGGTCGCCAGTGTTTCGTGAAATTGATCGAGTCGCCCCAACGGAGTTTTCTCCCGCCGCGCCGCAAATTCTCTCGCCGTTTCTTTCGTTCAGCCCCGACTCTTGGTAGCATACATCACGCCCGCGCCGCCGCGAAAAGCGAGACCAGCAGCGAACCTCGAAAGGCACGCCCGACGTAACCACAACCGCGCATGCGCAAAAAAAGCGACCACCCCGCCACGCCCGAACGCCGTAGCACGGAGAAAGCCCAAGCGGACGACTTCACCGCGTCGCCCTTTTACGACGCGCTTGCGCGCGCGCTCGCACGTCGCGGCCTGAAGTTGGAAGAGTTGTGCGACGCGTGCGACCCGGTCGAGCGTCGCCTGCTCGCCGAGTACGGCGCGATGTTCGTCGCCGACGCGAGTCAGGTGCGCGTGCCGCCGCGCTGCGTGTTTCAAAGCGAGGAAGAGTGCGCGCGGTTTCAAGCGGAGGCCGAGCCGCGCGGCTTGCACATCGGCGACGCGTACATCGAGTTGCAACCGGCCGCGCTCGACGCGCTCGTCGCGGCGCGCGCAGAGGCGCACGCGGAGGAGTTGGAGATCACGCCGCGCGGGGGCGCAGAGGCGGCGCGGCGCAGTTACGCAGACACGCTCCGCCTTTGGGAGTCGCGCGTCAAGCCCGCGCTCGCACACTGGGTCGGGTGCGAACGCCTCGCGCCGGACGAGGCCGCGCGACTCGGCGCGCTCGCCTCCGCCGAACAGATCGCGGCGGTGCTCAGGGAAGAGGAGCGCGGCAATTTTTTCAGTAAAGATTTTTCGCGGACGATCCTGTCTTCGGTGGCCGCGCCGGGCGCGTCGCAGCACTTGGCGATGCTGGCGTTCGACGCGGCGGAGTTTCGCGTCGAGCGCGTGCGCGAGATTCTGGCGCGGCACGGCTGGTTTCAAACCGTCCTTCACGATCTGCCGCACTTTACTTTTCTCGGCGTTCGTGAGAAAGAGTTGCGCGCCCTCGGACTCAAGCGCGTCGTGGAATGTGGTCAGGATTTCTGGATACCGGATATTTAATAGACGCCGGACGGCCGCGGCCGCGAGTTAGAAGAGTTATCGCGCCGCGCCCGCTTCGCACCTTGCTATAGACCCGTACAAGCTCAACACCCCTGAAGGAGAAGACTAATGGCAACCTGCGCCTCTTGCGGTACGAACAACGTCGAAGGAACAAGATTTTGCGTCAGTTGCGGCGCGACGCTCGCGCCCGGCTCCTCTGCGCCCGCCCCCGAATCGTGGCGCGTGAGCGGCGACTTGAACAACCAGCCGCCCCCCGCCAATCCTTACAACCAGCCGCCCCCGGCCGCCGGAGACCCCTACGGCCAGTCGCCCGGTTACACGCCGCAGACGCCGCCGCCGTCCGGTTATCCCCCGTACAACCCCGGCCAGAGCATGACGCCGCAATACCAGCAGACGCCGACGGCGGGCGAGCCGATGCACCCCATCGTCCCGGCGCTCGTCAGTTTTTTCTTCCCCGGCATCGGACTCCTGTTCGTGCCTAACAAGGCCGGACTCGGCATCGCCATCTTCGCCGGGACGCTGGCCTACGCCGTCGTCGCCACGATCCTGACGTTCGTCGCCGTCGGCCTGTGCCTCTTCATGGTGATGCCGCTCATCAACATCGCGGCGGCGATTCACAGTTGGGACGAGGCGGCGAAGAACTCGAACGGGCAGTTCCAGCCGATACTCTTCAAATAACAAAACAGCGTGGACGTGTTCGACCGAACGGCGCAGAGCCTTTACCGCGCCTCGATGTGGGCGGGCAGTTGGTGGTGTCACCAACTGCCCGCCCGTTCGCCGCACCTGTGGGGCGCGCAACTGCCGCTGTGCTGGCGTTGCACGGGAATCCTCGTCGGCACGCTCGCGCTCTTCGGCTGGCTACTGTGGAAGCGTCGCGTGCCGCCGCTCTCGCTGAGCATCGCCCTCGCGCTCCTGCTGCCGCTCGACGTGCTGCACGCCGTCGTCACGCATGGCGAGGGCAACAACGCGCGGCGTCTGCTGACGGGCGTGCTGTGGGGGATTTTCGGCACGTCCCTCTTCTTACGCTTCGTCAAACGCGCCGCCGCCCGGCTCTCCCCTTCAAGCACGCCCGCGCGCACTTGAAGCCCACGGCGCGACGGCAAACTTCACACGCGCCCGACGTGTCCCGGCCCCACATCAACGCGCCCGTCGCACTCATGCGAAAACTAACAAGAGATTTAATCAGCGGGATCAACTCCGCGCCCGGCCTTGTCGGCGCGCTCGTCCTGCTGCAACTCGTCTCCGTCCGCGCGCTCGCGTCGGTCGTTGACGGGCGCGTGTTCGTCTTGGGGCGCGAGTTGCGTTGGGAGTGCTGGTTCAAGCGCGGCTTCAATTTCCCGTGCCCGACGTGCGGGCTGACGCGCAGCGTCATCCTCACGTTGCACGGACGCGCGGGCGAGGCGTGGCAACAGAATCCGGCGGGACTACTTCTCGTCTGCGGCCTCGTCCTGCTCGGCCTCGCGCTCCTCTATCTCGCGTTTTATCGCACGCGCCACACGCCGCACGCCTCCGGCGCAATTCGACGCCGCATCCGCATCGCCACGAAAGTCTACGCGCACCTGCTCGTCGCCGTGTTGTTCGCGCACTGGCTCGTTGAACTCGCGTCGCGCTAGCGCGTGCGACGAACTAGCGCGAAGGCGCGTTGACGGGCTTACTGCGAGTGCGACCGGCTTGCTTAAAAAACCGGCGCGGCGGCAAATTTTGCTTTTACCTTTCGCCCCGCTTGGTGCTAAACTCCGAGACTGTCCGGCATCCGCCGTTTCAGCAAAACGACAACTTTCCCCGTTGCCTTTTAGTTGCCTGTTAGAAGGATTAACAAACTGTCTCCTCTCGCCGCTCGACCGCGCTACTTCCCCCTCGTCTCGTTCAGAAGTAAACGGCCAAGACAGCGACCCTTTGTCCCCAAAAAGAGGGTTTTATCATGGACATCCCCCGTGTCATCGCTAACCGCTTCCGCGTCGAATGTGAGATCGGCAGGGGCGGGATGGGCACTGTCTATCTCGCCACGCATCTCGGATTGGAACGCCCCGTCGCCGTCAAAGTTTTGAAAGCGGAGTTTGCCGCCGACCCCGAAGTGGCCGAACGCTTCATGCGCGAGGCGCGCACGATGGCGCGCCTGCGCCACACGCGCGCCGCGATGATCTTCGACGCGGGGAGTCTGCCCGACGGCCGCCCCTTCATCGTGATGGAACACGTCGAAGGCTCGACGCTGGCCGACGTGCTCGCGCGAGAGGGACGTTTCCCGGCTGAGCGCGCCGTGCGTATCGCCTGCGAAATCTGCGACGTGCTGGCCGAGGCGCACGCGCTCGGCATCGTCCACCGCGACCTCAAGCCTTCCAACATCATGCTCAACGAGCGCGGCGTTTCGGTGCTCGACTTCGGCATCGCCAAAGTGCTCACGGCCTCGGCCGACGTGACCAAGACGCACGCCACCACCGAGTCGGGTTTGATCATCGGCACGCCGCGTTACATGTCGCCCGAACAGTGTCTCGGCAAGCCCGTCGGCACGGCGAGCGACCTCTACAGCGTCGGCGTGCTCGTCTACGAAATGCTGTCGGGGCAGCCGCCGTTCACGGATCAACTGCAATCGGCCGTCCTCGTCCGGCAGGCGACTTCCGCACCGCCGCCGCTGATGGCGCGCTGCCCGGAAGTCCCGCGCCGCCTCGCGCTCGCGACGCACACGCTGCTCGCCAAGAACCCGACCGACCGTCCGAAGTCTGCGCGCGAAGCCCGCGCCATGCTCGAACGCAGCCTCCAGCACACGGCGCAACTCGTCATGCCGGAAGCCACCGAACCGTTCGCCTCCACCATCGCCACGCTCGACACGCGCACGTCGAACGCCGCGCGCGCCGTCGCGGCCGTGGCCGTGCTCGCTCTGCTCGGCGGGCTGTTCTTCGCGTGGTCTTCGAGCAGCACGACGAGCGCACGCGTCAAAGCGAACGCGTCGCCGCGCGCCGGGGGCGCGACCTCTAACGTTGCCGCCGCCGCCACTGTTTCGCCCGCCGTCGTCCAGACGGCTTTCACCAGAGAGTTTGTGGAAGACGTGGAAGCACCGAACGTCTACCCGGCCTCGCTCTCGAACGACGCCGCGCGTCAGATCGCGGCGAGCGTCTCGACCGGCGGCGCGGTGAGCGAAGCGCGCGTGCTCCGCACCGTGCGCGGCACGAGCATCGCCGCCGTGCGCGACGAACGCGGGGCGGGCGCGTCGCACCTCTTTCTGATGGAGTCGCGCGGCGCGCTCGGGGGCTTCCGCGTGGCCGCGCGCGCCGAACTCGACAAGGAAGGATTTCGCGGCGCGAAGTGGGCGACCTCGGTCGTGGACGCCGACGGCGACGGCTACGACGAGATCATCTGCACCGGCACGGATTCGCGCGACGATCCGTTCAGCCGTCGCCTCGTCCTCTACGCGCCGCGCACGCGCCAGTCCTACAGCATGCGTGTCGGCCTCGACAGCCGCGAGCGCAAGGCGATTCGCGTCCGCTGGTCGTCGAACGCCGGGGGCGACCACGCGAAGCCCTACCGTGCCGCCCTGCGCGCGCACGCGCTCGCCGACTTGCCGCAGGCCAGACTGTAGTCGCAGGCGCAGCGACGATAATTAAGTTTTGCCGCGTGCGCGCGGCGCATCAGATTCGACGTTGGAAAGGAAAGTAAACCCTTGCACCCTCGCACGCGGAAAGTTGTGTTCGCAGTCCTGTCGCTCGTCCTCACGTCGTGCGGCGGGGCTGTCGTCTTCGCTCAGACTCCTAGTGCTCCCGCTGAGTCTCCCGCGCCCGTTGCGGAAGAAAAGGTCTACACGCCTGCGGAAGTGACGACGCCCGCCGTCATCCTGTCGAACCCGAAGCCGCAATATCCGAGAGTTGCGGGGAAGTATGACGTGAGCGGGACGGTCGAACTGAGCATGGTGCTCGCGGCGGACGGCAAGGTGCGCAATCTCGAAATCGTCAAGGGACTCTCGCAGGGTCAGAACACCGCCGCGCTGAGAGCCGCGCGCGGCATCAAGTTTCTGACGGCGAAGCGCAACGGCGAGCCGGTCGCGCAATCCTACACGGTCGAGTATTCGTTCCAGTTCGTCACCATCGAGGACGGCGTGCCCGAAGAGTTGCGCGGCGTGAAGAAGATTTACGTGGACACGGGCGGCGAGCGTAAGGAGCGCGAGAACATCACCGGCGAAATCCTCGCGCGCCTGCCGTGGCTCGAAATCGTGGACGCGGCAAGCGAGGCCGAAGTGATCCTTGAGTTCAGCACGGGCGATCTCACACAGCGGGGCGCTTACGAAGTGAAAGGCCAACTCGGCAGGACGAAGCAGAGGTTGGAGATGAACACCGACTACAAGCTCGGCCGCGGGCAAGTGGTCAAGCGCGTCTCGGAGACAGTTCTCCACGTCCTCTTGAAATTTGAAGACCCGCAGTTCAACAACTTCGAGCGCAAGCCGAGCACCAACTTCGCCAGAGCCTTCCTGCGCGCTTACGAGCGTGCGAACGACCTCGGCCTCAAATAGTTGACGCCGTTTGACGCGGTCTCGGTCTCGGTCTCGATTTCTAGCGCGCCCGCCGCAAATCCATTTTCGCGTCACCCCGATCCATTCCCGCGTCACGCCTTTCTCACGCTTATCCGCCAAGCAACGCGGCGTGTTATGATCGGCCTCTAAAGGAAGCGAATCCGTAACTGCCAGTTGATGTCTCTCGGCCGCCCGCGCTGTTTGTCGTCACCAGCGCGCGGGATTCCCCGAACTTTTACACGAATAACTTATGAAGCGAACTTTACTGACGCGTTATCTCTCGACTCTGGCGTTCCTGCTCGCGCTCGTCGCCGCTCCGCTGCCACTCGGCGCGCCTGCCTACGCGCGCCCGCCGCAAACCGCGCGGCGCAGCACGGCGACCGCCACCGCGCCGCAGACCGCAGTCGCAACGGCCGCCGCGCAGTCGCAGCTTGTCAGCCGCGTGCTGGCGAACGGCCTCGAAGTGATCGTGCTTGAAGACCACTCGATCCCGCTCGTCTCTCTGGAACTCGCCGTCAAGAACGGCTCTTACACCGAGCCGCCCGAACTCAACGGCCTCTCGCATCTCTACGAGCACATGTTCTTCAAGGCCAACAAGGCCGTGCTCGAAGGGGCTGACTACTTGAAGACGCTCGATCAACTCGGCGTCTTGTCGAACGCTTCGACGCGCGAGGAGATCGTCAACTACTACTCGCACACGACCAGCCCGAACCTGCGCGTGGCGATGGTGGCGATGCGCGACTCGGCGCGCTACCCGCTCTTTCACGAACGGCAGTTCGAGCAGGAGCGGCAGGCTGTCCTCGCCGAACTCGACCGCCACGAGTCGAACCCTTACGGCTTCCTGAGTCTGGAACTCAACAACCGACTCTTCTACAAGTATCCGAGTCGCAAGAATCCGGGCGGCAACCGCGAGACCGTCACGTCGGCCACCACCGATGTCATGCGTCTCATCCAGTCGCGCTACTACATCCCGAACAACGCCGCCCTCATCGTGACGGGCGACGCGAAGGCCGAAGAAGTTTTCAAGTTCGCGCAGGAACTTTTCGGCGACTGGCGGAAGGGCGAAGACCCGTTCGTCAAGTACCCGATGGTCGAGCACCCGCCGCTTGAGAAAAGCGAGGGCATCGTGATCAAGCAGCCCGTCAACAACATCATCCTCAACGTCGGCTGGCACGGCCCGTCCATCGGCAAGGACAACGCCGCCACCTACGCGGCCGACGTGTTCTCCTTCATCCTGCGCCAGCCCGACTCGCGTTTCCAGCGCGCACTTGTTGACACCGGACTCGTCACCGCCGTTGACTTCAACTACTACACGCAGCGCAACGTCGGCCCCATTCAAGTGCTCGCGCAGACGACGCCCGACAAGGCGCGCGCCGCCATGCGCGCCATCTACAAAGAGATCGCCAGTTTCAACGACCCGGCCTACTACACCGACGAGCAACTCGAAACCGCCAAAGCCCTGCTCGAAGCCGACGACCTCTACTCGCGCGAGAAGCTGACCGACTACACGCACACCCTCGGCTTCTGGTGGGCTTCGACCGGACTCGACTATTTCCGCGGCTACCTCGGCAACCTGCGCCGCACCTCGCGCGCCGACATCAACCGCTACATCACGACCTACATCCAGGGCAAGCCGCACGTCGGCCTCGTCCTGCTCTCGGAAGAATCGCAGCGACAGGCGCAACTAACGCCACAGGATTTGATCGGAGAGGGAGCGAAATGAGGGACGGTGAGTAAAAAATGTCAGTTGTCCGTGGTCAGTTGTCAGTTGTTCAAGACAGTCTTTAGCGACGGCCATGATAACCACATGCAACTGACCACGGACAACTGACGGCCGTTCGTTCATCATTCAACTTTCATCACTACTATTTTTTATGAAGATGGAAATTAAAAATCTGAAACAGTCGCGGCGCGCTTTTGTGCTCGCGGCGGCGTGCGCCTTCCTCATGTTCTTCTCAGTGGGCGGCGCGTGGGCGCAGCAGATGGGCGGCGCGGGCGTCGCGGTCGCGCCGACGCCCGACAAGGAGAAGGTCAAGGAAGTGGCGGCGACTGCGGAGTCGCTTGTCACCGAGTTTGAAGTCAACGGGTTGAAGGTGCTCGTCAAGCGACGGCCGGGAAGTCTGTCCGTGTCGGGCGGGCTGTTCCTGCGCGGCGGTTCGCGCAACGTGACGGCGGAGAACGCGGGCGTCGAAGCCCTCATGCTCGACGCCATGTCGGAGGGCAGCGCGAACTTCCCGCGCGAGCGCCTGCGCAAGGAACTGCCGCGGATGGGATCGAGCATCAGCTACGGCTTGAGCTACGACTACTCCGTGCTCTCCTTCGCCTCGACGCGCGCGAACTTCGACCGCTCGTGGGAAATTTTCACCGACGTTGCGCTCCGGCCGCAGTTTGCGCCCGACGACGTGCGGCGCGTCCAGAACCGCCTGATGATCTCGCGGCGCGACGACACCGACACGCCCGACTCGTTCATTCAAGTGCTGCAATCGCGCGTGGCCTACGCCGGTCACCCCTACATGAACGACCCGGACGGCACGGAGCAAACTCTTGCCCGTCTCACGGTCGAAGACCTCCGCCGCCACCACGCGCAGATGATGCAGACCTCGCGCCTGCTGCTCGTGCTCGTCGGCGATCTCGACGCCGCGAAGGTGCGCGAGAACATCACGGCCTCGTTCGGCAAGTTGCCGCGCGGCGATTACCGCCAGTCGCCGCTCCCGCAGTTCGCCTTCAAGTCGGCGACCGTTGACGTGACGCAGCGCGCCATCCCGACCAACTACATTCAGGGCGTCTTCGCCGCGCCGCCCCTCTCTTCGGAAGACTACTACGCGATGCGCGTCGCCTCGTCGCTCTTGCAAGATCGCGTGATGGTCGAGGTGCGTTACAAGCGCAACCTCTCTTACGCGCCCGAAGCGTTCCTGCGCACGCAGGGCGCGAACCTCGGCGGCATCGCCGTCTCGGCAGTTGATGCGAATCAGGCGATCAGCGTGATGCTCTACGAAATCTCGAAGATGCAGCGCGAGACGGCGGACGACTCGGAGATCGCGGGCGTCATCTCCGGCTTCCTCACGCGCCACTACATGGGGCAGGAGACGAACGCCGCGCAGGCCGGCGACCTCGCACTGTACGAACTGATCGGCGGCGGCTGGCGCAACTCTCTCACGCTCCTCGAACGCCTCCGCGCCGTCACCCCGAAGGACGTGCAGCGCGTCGCGCAGAAGTACATGCACAACCTACGCTTCGTCGTCCTCGGCGACCCCGCGCGCATAGACAAGAACGTGTTCACTGTTCAACTCGGAGAGTGAAGCAGGGGAAAGGGTAAGGGGGAAGGGGTAAAGGAAAAGAAAGACGGGGCGCGGCGATTAACTGCCGCGCCCCGCTTTTTTTGTCTTCCCCCTTTACCCCTTCCCCCTTACCCTTTCCCCTCTGCTTCGTTCACCGTCGAAACTCGTTGAGTAACTTCTGGTAGAGTTCGGCATCGAGCGGACGGAGCAGGCGGCTCTGTGCGAGGGCGGCGGGGCGGTCGCCGAGTTCGAGATAGGTCATGCCGAGGTTGTAGACGGCTTCGCCGAGGTCTGGACGCAGGCGCGCGGCCTGCCGGTAGGCGGCGATGGCTTCGTCGAAGTTGCTGGCGTAATAGTAGGCGTCGCCGAGTTTGTTGTACGCCTCGACGGAGTTGGGGCGCAGGCGCAGGGCTTGCTTGTAGGCGCGGATCGCCTCGCTCATCTTGCCCTGCTTGACCTTGCAGTAGCCGACCTGTATCCACGCCTCGACGCGGTTCGGGTTCTTGTTGACGACCTGCTCGAAAGACCCCAGCGCGCCGTCGTAGTTTCCGAGCCACAAAGAGTTCAGCCCGTTCTTGTACCACCACTCGGCGGAGGCTTCGCCGCCCGGCTGGTTGCGGTTGCGCGTGGCGAGCGCGTCGTAGGGCGTGAGTTTGTCGGGCTTGAGCGAGTTGAGCCGCGCGGAGGCGAGCGCGAGGTTGATGTTCTGCCCGTTGGTGACTTTGACGGTGACGATCCCGACCACCTGCCCGCGATAGTTGAAGACGGGACTGCCGCTGTTGCCGTGCGAGATGGGCGCGGTCGTCTGGATGATCTTGCCGAGGTTCGGCACTTCGCGCACGGCCGAGACGATGCCGTCCGAGACAGACCCTTCGAGGCGCAGCGGGTTGCCGATGACGAACACGCCCTCGCCCTCCTCCGGCAAACTGTTCGTCAACTCGATGACGCGCGTGCGTTCGGGCGGCACGTCAACGCTGAGGACGGCGAGGTCTGCCTCCTCGTCGAAATCGAGCGCGCCCTGCGACGGGTAGATGCGTCCTTTGCCGTCGAGCGTCTTCACCTCGACGCGGCGCGCGCCCTCGACGACGTGCAGGTTGGTCAACACCTGTCCGGGGCGGATGAAGAAACCGCTGCCGCTCAAGAGCGGCTCGCCCTTCGCGTCGTAAGTGACGATGGCGACGACCGAGGGCTTGACGCGGCGGACGAGTTCGGGCAGCGACTCGGCCTGCTGCGCCTGTTGCGCGTGCGCCGCGCCGAGCGCGGACGCGAACAGGCAGAGCGCGAGCAGCCAGCGGGGGATTGGGGGAAGTTGGCTTTTCGACATGGCTTAAATTCCAGACGAGACGGCGGCCACGACGACCTTCAACGGTCGCGCGCCGCGCGCGTTAGTTGCGGCGTCAATCTGTGTACGAAATGTGCGAGAGCTAAGTTTTAGCCTGAGTTAAAACTTCGAGTGGAGACTAACGAGGTGTGCCTTGTCGGGAGGCGGCTTTTCGGGGAACTGCTCACCGCCCCTCGCCCGCAGCGCGGGCATAAGAAATATACAGGCCGGGCGACGCGCGGGTCAATAAAAAAGGGATGAGGGCGAGGATAGAAGGGATGAGGGCGGAGGGATAAGGGATGAACTGTGAGACAGTTCTTTGTCCGTGGTCAGTTGTCCGTTGCATGTGGTCATCACACGAGTCGCTAAAGATTGTCTTGAACAACTGACAACTGACTACGGACAACTGACGGCTTTGAGTTCATCCCTCAAAAAAAACCGGCTGCCCTCCGTGGAAGGCAGCCGTTGGAGGCTCGCGCGTCGTAGCTCGTAGCGAGGGGCTTAGGAGACGCGAGCAAAAAGTGTGTGGGCGACTTTAGCGGCCGCTGCCACGGATGACCGTGCCGACGATGGCTCCGGCGGGCGGCGCGTCGGCGATGTCTTCGGTCGTGATGAAGAGGCCGAAGTCGGGCAAGCCCGTCTCGGTTCTGATCTCCGCCTCGTTGCGCTGGCCGGTGTTCACCACCTGACCGAGGCGGTGATACTTGTTGTCGGAACTAATCGCCCAGAGCACGTAGCGTTTGCCGCCGGGAGCTTCCTTCAGTTCGTGGAAGCGCATGCGGATGGTGGTCGCGCCGTCCTTGCGCGGCTCGATAGAGACGTTGGCGCGCGTGCCGGTCATCTCGCCCGCGAAGTTGATCTTCATCTCGGTGTCCGTGCCCTGCCGCCAGTTCGGGATGCCGAGGAGCGGCGCGGTGTAGGCCGGGGTCGTGCCCGAAGTGGTCGCCGCCGCCACGCGCTCGCCGACCGCCGCGCCGTCGCGTTCGCCGCGGCTGCCGACGGGTATGACGGCGAAGCCCTGCGGCACGCCGCTGCGGAAGAGGACGGGCGTGTTCTCGGCCATCGTCGTCAGGTTGCCTTCGGGCGAGAGCACGAGCATGAACTTGTCCATCGGCGTCGTGAAGGTCTGCGTCGCCGCGCCGTTCGCCAGCGTGACGGGGCCGAGCAGCGTGAACTTGCCCGACGGGTCAACGGCGTACACGTTGAAGTTGTTCATGTCGCCGGTGATGTTCGAGAGGTCTAAGTTAATGTTGGTCGCGTCGCCGCGGCGCATGACGCGTGCGATGCCCTTCGCGCCCGGAATCATCGTCCCCGGCGCGAGGTCGACGACTACCTCTTTGTCGGCCGGGTACTGGATCACTGTGTAGCTGCCGTCGGCGTTCTGGACTGTCTTCGTGGTTTGGGTGGTAACGGTGGTCGTGGTGCGCTCCTGCGCGGCGACAAAACTGGCGGAAGCGAGGCTCAAGGCGATGCCTCCCGCAATACAAAGCAGACGTTTACTCATGTCGAAATTCTCCTGATTTTTAAGTTGCAGACGAGGGGGAGGAAGTTTGAATAGGGGACTCACTTAACGATTGAGTGGCAACCCTCATGCCGCGCCGCGCCCGCCATTTCTTCCGAAAAAATGGATGAAACGGCCGGGAAAACTAGCCGCGAGGTGAAACGGTACAGTACAGGCGTGTACCACAAGCGGATAAACGGACGGGTTATCGAAGCGCGGCGGAAGGGAATGCGACGCCCGTCCACGCGCGCCGCCGCGTCTTATTTGAGAGGCGCGATGCGAGGCGTTCGGGTTGCGTCGGAGGCGTGTGGTGGTGTCGAGGCGGGAAAGCAAGTCTCCCGCCTCAACTGCGGCGTGGCTGGTTTAGTTGATGGTGAACTTGATGCCGTCACCGCTCTCGGCCAGCTTTCGATCCTCGCCGTTGTAGGCTTCGACCTGCCAGCGGTAAGTGCCTTTTTCGAGCGGCTTGTCTACGGCGAAGCTGTTCGCTTCGAGGCGTTCGTTGACATAGGGAGCGGTGACGGCGGCGTTTTCGGGAAAGACGCTGAACTTGTAATAAGCGGCCTCCGGGTATGAGTCCCACTTGAGTTCCAGATTTTGCGCGGCGACCTTCGCGCCCGCCTTCGGGTTGACGATTTTCAGATCGCTCTTGAAGAGATTCGTCGGCGCGATGAACAGGGTCTTGTCGGCGGCCACGTCGTATTTGGTCGTACTGAGTCCGCCGATGCCCGAAGCCGCGAAGACGTACGAGTCGGTCTCGAACACGCGCGCCAGCAACCCCTCGTACACTTTCGGCTCGGCGTCGGCGATCACATACTCGCCGTTCGCGTCCGTCCGCGCCGTGTAGGTCTTGCCGTCACACCCGCCGAGGAAGCGGCTGAACTTTTCGCACAACTTAACTTCGATCCCTGCGACGGGCTTGCTGTTGTAGAGAACTTTGCCCTGCACGTTGCCCGTGCCGGGCGCAGGCTTCTGCTTCTCGACGCCGCCCGCGACGCTCTCACGCTGCGTCGCCCCGGACGAATTCGTCGCTCCGGCAGCCGTCGGCGAATTCGTGCTCGCGCTTTTGCAACCCGCCAGCGACACCAAGGCAACCAAGCACAGGCAGCTAACCAAACATTTCTTACACATCATCATGTGAACCTTTCCTTTGTTTCTCCACCGGCGAAAGAGTCGGGGCGATCAATCTAAGTGGACGCTGTTCACAACTGCGAGGCAAACTGTTTCGACTATCCCACACCGCCCGCCATGAACGCGCACACACGACATGCCGGAACAAACTACGGCGCGGTCTTACTACGTCGGAGACTTATTATATAAACAGCCCGCGAGGAAAAGAAAAGGGCAGCCGCGTTGAGCGACCGCCCTTTGTCATATTAAGAACCATGTGCGCGTCGTCAGTAGGACTTGAGTTCAGTGATGGCGCGGAGCACGTCTTCGGGTTGGGGAAGGATGTGGTCTTCGAGCGTGGGCGCGTAGGCGACGAAGGTGTCGAGCGCGGCGACGCGGCGGACGGGCGCGTCGAGATACTCGAACAGTTCGTCACTGATGCGCGCGGCTACTTCAGCGCCGAAGCCGTGCGTGCGCGTGTCTTCGTGCGCGACGATGACGCGGCTGGTCTTCTTGACGGTCGCCACAATCGCGTCCCAGTCGTAGGGGGCGAGCGTGCGTAGGTCTATGATCTCGACGCTCGTGCCCTGCGCTTCGGCCTGCTTGGCGGCGACGACGGAGCGTTGGACGAGCGCGCCGTAGGTGATGATCGAAAGGTCTGTGCCTTCGCGCACGGTCTTGGCCTTGCCGAAGGGGATCAGGAAGTTGTCGGGCGGGTACTGCGACTTGTTGTAAGCCTGACGGTAGAGGTGTTTGTGTTCGAGGAAGAGCACGGGGTCGTCCGAGCGGATGGCCGTGCGTAGGAGGCCGTTGGCGTCGAGCGCGTTCGACGGGTAGACGACGCGAAGGCCGGGGATGTGCGTGAACAAAGTGTCGCCCGATTGCGAGTGGTAGACCGCGCCGCCCTTGAGATAGCCGCCGACGGGGCAGCGGATGACGATGGGCGCTTTGAAGTCGTTGGCGGAACGCCAGCGCATCAGCGCGAGTTCGTTTCTGATCTGGTGATAGGCAGGCCAGATGTAGTCGAAGAACTGTATCTCGACGACGGGCTTCAACCCGCGCGACGCCATGCCGATGGCGCGGCCGACGATGTTGGCCTCGGCCAGGGGCGAGTTGAAGACACGCGCCGAGCCGAAGTTACGCTGCAAGTTGGCCGTCACTTTGAAGACGCCGCCCTTGCCCTTCACCTTCTCCAAGTTCTCTTCGCGCGACACGTCGGCCACGTCTTCGCCGAAGACGACGATGCGGGGTTCGCGCGCCATCTCTTCGTGCAGGCAGCGGTTGATGTTGTCAACCATCGTGCCCGTGTTGCCGGAAAGTTCCGCGCCCTCTTCGGTGTCAAACTCCTTCGAGGTGGGATCAACTTCGGGCGAGTAGACGAATTGCGTCGCCGTCTCCGGCGCGGGCTGCGGACTCTGGAGCGCGAGGTCGGCGGCCTCGTTGATCGCCGCGTCAATCTCGTCCTTTAACTTCTGCAACTCTTCCTGCGTGACGAAGCCTTCTTCGATGAGCAGCGCGCCGAAGCGTTTGACGGGATCGCGTTCGGCGTCTGAGGTGCGCTCCTCGTCGGGGCGGTAGAGTTTCTCGTCGTCCGAGAGCGAGTGCGAGTAAGGGCGGATCACTTTCGCGTGGACGAGCGCGGGGCCACGACGCGCGCGGCAGTATTCGACGGCGCGTTGGAGCGTCTCAAGAGACTCGACCGGGTCTGTCCCGTCGCACTTCTGCAAGTAGAGATCGGGGAAGCCCGCGACGAGACGCGACACGTCGCCGCCCGCCGTCTGCACCTCGACCGGCACGCTGATCGCATAGCCGTTATCTTCGACGAGGAAGAGCACCGGCAGCTTCAAGTTGCTCGCCGTGTTCAGCGCTTCCCAGAACTCGCCCTGACTCGTCGTGCCGTCGCCGGTCGAGACGTAGACCACCTCGTCCGAGTGAAACTCATCTGTGCGACTCTTCAACTCCTCGATTAGCCCGAAGCGATAACCCGCCTCGGCGCAGCCGACCGCCTGCAAGAACTGCGTGCCCGTCGGCGACGACTGCGAGACGATGTTGAGTTTCTTGTGCCCCCAGTGCGAAGGCATCTGGCGGCCATGCGAGTTGGGGTCGGCCTCCGCGCCGACGGCCGAGAGCAGTTGTTCGAGCGGCGTCATGCCGAGTTGGAGGCAGAG
>JAUZFQ010000054.1 GCA_030838445.1 Pyrinomonadaceae bacterium
GCGGCCTCTTTCTCCGCGCTGTCGGGTGTACCCGAAAGGATGACGACGGTCGCCCCCTTCGCCAGATAAATCTGCCCGCCCGAAGAGAAGGCCGCCGTGCCGCCCAAGTCCAGCTTGACCACCTGATCCTTCACCGCGCGCAGACGCTCCCGCTGCTCGTTCATCACGAAGGCGTAGGCCGCGGCGTCCGACTGAAGCGTGATTAACTGAACCCCGAACTTTTCGCCGCTCGGCACAACATACGTGCGCGTCGCCGTGGACAGCGCGGCGATGTCCGACGGTTTTAAGTGCTCGAAGACTCCGGCCGGCGGACGCGAGGGCGCGCCCGCGGCGCGTGCGTCGCCGACTTTGTTCGGCAGCAGTTTCGCCGCCTCTTCAAAAGTCAGTGCGGCCAGAGCGGGTAGCGAAAGACAGAGCAAGAGGGCGAACGCGGGAAAGAGTCTGGAGAAATGTGATAGACGCATGGAACATCCCTTAATCAAACCGGCGACATAAAAGCGAATAGACGAGAATTTGATGCCCGCCCGAACGCGCTCGTTGTGTTGAAGTTAATAGTAACCGCCGGGGCTGTTTTAGTTCCAGTTTAGTTCCAGCGGCGCAGTTCGCGCAGGAGCAGTTCGGCGTGGCGGCGCGGCTGCGGGATGTTGTCGAGGAGCGTCTGGCCGCCGACCTCGTTGGCGTTTTCGATGACGAGATCGCCGAAGCCGAAGATGCGTTGCGGGATGGTGGTGGAGACGGTCACGTCCTGAATGTTGCGCAGCGGGATGTTGCGCGTCTTGCGCGCGATGAGTCCCTGATCGATCTCGATCTTGGAGTCGGTCAGCGTGTACTTGATGGTGTTGCGCTTGAGGTGCTTGGACGCCGGGATCAAGAGGAGCGGGAGCGTGATGAGCACGGCGATGGGCGCGGAGACGTACTGACCGGCGAACATGGCGAGCAGGATGCTCAGGCCGACGGCCGCCGCGGCGGCCAGAACGTACCCGATGCCGATGAAGAGAAACGTCGGGCGCACGCTGAAGATGACGCGCTCGGCTTCGTCCACTTCGCGCGGCGGGCGTCCGGCGGCGACGGGCGCGGGCAACTGCGGCTCGCGGCGGAAACTCGCGGGCGGGTCGGGCTGCCGGACGGCGGTCAACTCCTGATCGAGTGAGGTGCGGACGCGCATGTCGTCTGCCGCGGACGACGACTCACGGCCGCCGCGCGAGGCCACTTGCGTCGCTTCCGTATCGGAGGGCGCGCCGCAAGACGAGCAGAAGCGCACATTCGCCGGAATGTCCGCGCCGCAGTTCATACAGTACATAAGTTTCACTCCTTCAATCGGTGATGCCGACCGTCCGCACGCAGTCCAACAACTCCTCCGGGTCATACGGCACGACGACGAAACCGCGCGCGCCGAGCCTTTGCGCCTCGGCACGCACGCGCTCGCGCTCCGGCGTATTCGAGAGCAACAGCACGACGGGCAGCGGCAGTCGTTCGTGGTGCTGTCGGTGGAGGCGGCGCAGGGCTTCCAACCCGTCTATGCCGTAGAGGGCATCTTCAATCACGAGCAGATCCGGGCGTTCGATGCGCAGCAGGTTGATGGCCTGCAAACCGTCGAAGGCGGCGCGCACTTCGTAGCCCGCGCTCCTGAGCAGCAGGTTGATCTGCGCCATGCGCGCCGGGTCGGAGATGGTGAGCAGGAGGCGTCGCGGCATGAGCGCGCCGCGCGTGCGCCGTTCGCGTTCGCGCGCCGCAGCGTCGGCCGCCGCCTGCGCGAGCGTCCCCTGCCCGGCAGTCGCGCCCGCGCCGCCGCCCGCGGGCATCATCGAAGTCTCCATGTCCGTCTGCTTCGACTCGCGCACCGCGCGCGACGGCGAGAAATCCACGCGCGCGTTTCGTTCGGCGGTCGCGTCCGGCCTCGGCGCGTCGGAACCGTGAGAAGCTAACGGCGCGGTCGCGCCACCGTCGTCAACACCTGCCGTCTCGACCGCCGG
Organism: Pyrinomonadaceae bacterium; assembly: GCA_030838445.1. Classification (GTDB taxonomy): domain Bacteria; phylum Acidobacteriota; class Blastocatellia; order Pyrinomonadales; family Pyrinomonadaceae; genus JAIVJZ01. The sequence goes on from JAUZFQ010000054.1 coordinate 1,974, forward strand.
ACGACGAGCCGGGGAAGTCCCTACTTGCGACTCTTGCGCGTGCGCTTGCGCGTCCGTCGGGTGCGTCTGTTGGAGCGCGGCTTCGGCCTGTTCGATGAGGCTCTCGATCTCCGTGCCGTCCGCAGGGAAAGAGGCGAGGCCGATGTCGAGCGAACCGCTGACTGTCGCTTGCGTCGTTTGAAACTCTTTGCTCAAACGCGCGAGGTCGGCGTGCGCCGCGCGCGCGGTCTTTTGCGGAAGATAGACGAGCAACAGTGTCGGGCCGTAAAAGGCGACCGCATCAACGCGCCGCAAGTTGACGCGAAAAAAATCGTGTGCGGCGGCGAGCGTTTGCGTCTCCGCGTTCGCGCCGCCCACGCCGACGCCTGCGTCGGCGATGAGCGCGAGCGTGCCCGTCGCGCCTTCGCCCGCGTCCGCGCGGACGCCTTCGAGCAGTTGCAGGAAGTCGTCAATCTCGGCGCGACGTTCGAGCGCGGCGAGCGCGGCGGTGCGGCGTCCCGCCTCTGCGCGCCAGAAGAGGGCGTCGAGGCGGGCGGCGATTTCGGCGGGCGGGGTGGCGAGCGCAAAGTAATCGTCCGCGCCGAGGCGCACGGCCTGCGCGCGCAAATCCGCGTCCGCGCGCTCGAACAAGAGGACGAGCGGGAGCGCGGCGGTCGCGCGCTCGGCACGCAAGCGCGCCGCAACTTCCAACCCCTCCGCGCCGCCACCTCCGCGCCCGCCGCCCGCCTCGACGAGCGCGACATGCGGCGCGAACTCGGCGACGGCCGCGGCCGCTTGCACGGCGCGCGCGGCGCGCACTTCGTAGCCTGCCGCGTTGAGACGTGCGGGCAGTAATTCACCCGCCGGACTGTGCGCGATGACGAGGACGCGTCGCGCCGTCGAGCGCGCGTCTCTGCGTGGCTGGTGCGGGGCGGCGTTGCTGCTCTGTGCGGCGTTCGACACGTTCGGTGACGACTCCAAAAATCTGCGGTTCGCTCGCGTGCGGCGAGAGAGATTCCCGGCGCGCGTTTATCATACCTAAGAGCGTCGTTTAAGACCATACAGGCGAATCGAACGATGAACGCGGAAGGATGAAGGATGATAAGAGGTGGGTCTTTGTGCGTAGTCAGTTGTTCATGGTCAGTTGTCCGTGGTCAGTTGTCAGTTGCTTGTGACTATCATCCGAGTTGCTAAAGATAGGCTTGAACAACTGACCCCGGACACCTGACCACGGACAGCCTTAAAAACTGAAGCGGGGCGTGTGTGACATTCACACACGCCCCGCTCGCTCAATTCGTGTTTCTCTTGCGCTCGCCTTACTGCGTGACGAGCATCAGCTTCCCGTCCGGCAGGCGCACGGCGTAGACGTTTCGTTCGTAGAGTTGCGTGGCGGGTGTCTCGTTGGCCGCGCTGGCGAGCGTGTCCGGCGTCTTCGTCACGACCGGCGCGCGCCGCGCCGTCTGCGGGTCGCGCATCAACGCGTAACGCTCCGAGATGCGCTTCACGTATTCCTGCGTCTCGCGGTAGGGCGGCACGCCCCTGTACTTGTCAACCGCGCCTTCGCCCGCGTTGTAACCGGCGAGCGCGAGTCCCACGTCGCCGTTGAAACGATTCAACAGGAAGCGCATGTAGCGCGTCCCGGCTTCGATGTTCTGCGCCGGATCGAAGATGTTACGCACGCCGAAACGCGCCGCCGTCGCGGGCATCAACTGCATCAGCCCACGCGCCCCTTTGTAAGAGACGGCCATCTTCTTGAACGCCGACTCGCGATGCATGATCGAGTAGATCAACACCGGGTCAACGCCGTGACGCCCGCCCGCATCCACGATGTAAGAATCAACTTTGGCATCGCCCGTCGTGAAGCCGTCGAGCGCCGCGCCCGCGTACATCGTCCGACTCGCCGTCGGGCGCATGGTGTAGACGGTCGGCTTAACCGACACGTTCGCCAACTCGAAAGTGGTCAGCGCACGCGCGCCTTTGCCGATTTTGCTCCTGGCGGGGGCAAGCGGTGCGGGCGTGGGTTCGACGGCGATCTGCACGCCGCCCGCGATGTCGAAATTATCGTGATGATAACGAGCGCCTGTCTGCGCCGTCGCGAGGGTGGCGCAGACCGCGACGAACGCGAGCGCAACGAACGGGAGGGGAAACTTTTTCATACCGCCTGCCAGTCTGGAAATATCCGCGGGAGTCGAAACGGCGACGCGACGCGTTTTGCCGTCTCACGCGACTCCTGCAAAAATCCGGTGCTGAGAAAATTGAGAGGAAGGGTGAAAACTCTCGTGGGAGCGTCTTCGTTTTGGGGCGCGTCCCTCGTGAACGAGGACGCACTTTGAGAGTAGCACACGGGCGGAAAGGGCGGCAACAACAAAGTTAAAACACGCGCTGAACGGGAAGCTTTGCGGCTTTTATTGCGAATTGTAATCGGCTGACTCTCTCTGTTTCCCCTGTGTGACCTCTCCGCCTCTGCGGTGAACGCTTGATCAACCGGCACTCACATCATCAACACAGAGGACACGGAGGGGCACAGAAAAAAATAATGGCTTGTGTAAAGAGATAGGGCGGGAACCTGAGTGGCCTTGCAACTTTTTATGCAAGTTTTTGCTGTCCGGGTCGCCGCATCGGGCGCTTGAAAATTGGTCGCTCAAAATTTGCAAGCAGAGATAAGATCGCCGAGTTCATGTGGTTAACCCTTCGTTAAGGGTCGCGGCGCGCGCTTTTCGCGTTCTCTCTAGGGGCTTGACAGCGTGTATATGATGAGCGCGCTTTACCTCAAGACACGCATCGAGCGCCTCACGCGCCAAGACTTTTAGAGAAGGAGTTATTCCATGAGAAGACTGCTCGTCGCTTTCCTCACGCTGCTGCTCTACTGCGCCGCGTCCGTCCCGTTGGCGGCGCAGAACGCCGTCAGGCCGTCAACCGCTCCGCAGGCCGACGCGAACTCGAAGCCCGCTGTCAAACGCGCGCCCGTCTTTCGCTCGACCAAAGAACAGATCAAGCAGGCGCAAGCCCTGCTCAAAACGCGCGGCTTTTACGGAGGGCAAGGGGACGGCAAACTCAACGACGACACGCGCGCCGCGCTCAGAAAATATCAGGAGGCCGAAGGTCTCAAAGTCACCGGCACGCTCAACAAGGTCACACTCGAACGGATGGGCATCGTCCTCACCGACCGGCAGAAGGAATGGAAGCCCGCGACTTAAACGGCGCGGGACAGACTGAAACAGGGCAGGCTAAAAACTGAACGGGGCGGTCGGGAGCAACTTAGAGCGAACTCGCCCGTGTGACCCCTGACCGCCCCGTCGGCGTTGCAAAAACGCTTTAGTTGCTCAACCGCCGTTCGCCGCGAGCAGACGGCCGACGACTTCGTAACTCGCTTCCAGAGCCTCGGCGAGTTTCTCGACCTGCGCGCCGCCGCCCTCGGCCATGTCGGGCTTGCCGCCGCCGCGCCCGCCGATGATGACCGCCAGTTCGCGGATCACCTGACCGGCCGGGACGCGCCCGTGCAAATCTTTCGACGTGCGCACGATGATCGAAGCCTTGCCCTCGCCCTGCCGGCCAAGGACGATCACGCCGGATTTCACGCGCGCCAGAAGCGTGTCGGACAACTGGCGGAGTCCCGCCGCGTCGAGTTCGCTCGCCTCGCGCGCGAGCACTTGGACGCCCGCCACCTCGCGCACCGCGGCGTCTTTGCCGTTGCCCGCCGCCGACCCGCCGCCCGCGCCGCTCGCGAGTTTTTGTTTCAACTCGTCGTTCGTGCGCCGCGCGCGCTTGAGTTCTTCCTGTAGGCGTTCGACCGTCGCCGGGAGATCGCCGCGCGTCGAGCGCAAGTTCCCCGCCACCTGATCCACCAGCGCCTCCGTCTCGCGGAAGCGCGTGAGCGCGTCCCAACCCGTCACGGCGCGGATGCGGCGCGTGCCGGAGGCGATGGATTCGTCGCTCACGATTTTGAACAGGCCGATGTCGCCCGTCGAACGGACGTGCGTGCCGCCGCACAACTCCTTCGAGAAGACGCCCTCCGCGCCCGGCACACTCAGCACGCGCACCTTCTCCGCATACTTCTCGCCGAACAGCGCCATCGCGCCCGACTGCATCGCCTCTTCGAGCGCGAGTTCCTCCGTCCCCACCTTCTCATTGCGGAGAATGTGATAGTTGACCAGACGTTCGATCTCGGCCATCTCGTCGCGCGAGAGCGGCTGGAAGTGCGTGAAGTCGAACCGCAAATAGTTCGGCGCGACGACCGACCCGGCCTGCTTGACGTGCGTCCCCAACACCTCGCGGAGCGCGGCGTGCATCAAGTGCGTCGCCGTGTGGTTGCGTCTGGTCGCGTCGCGCTTCTCGACATCAACCCGCGCCGAAACGACATCGCCGACTTTCAAACTCCCCTTCTCGACTTTGACCTTGTGAACGATCAACCCCTGCGCGGGCGAGTAGGTGTCCACGACCGTGGCGTTCGCGCGCTCGCCCACGAACACGCCCACGTCCCCGACCTGCCCGCCGCTCTCCGCGTAGAACGGCGTGTGGTGCAACACGGCCTCGCCCTCTTCGCCCTCATTCAACGATTGAACTTCCTCGTCGCCTTTAAGCAGCGCGACGAGCTTCGACTCCTCGACGCTCGTCGTCTCGTAGCCTTTGAACTCCGAGCGCGCATCCGTCCGCCGCGAGAGTGCGACGTAAACAGGCTTCGCCTTTTTGTTCTCCGCCGCGTGTTTCTCCGTCCCGCTTTGCTGAAGTTCTTTTAATTTACTCTCGATCCGTTGTCTGAACTCCTCTTCGGTTAAGGTGTCGGTGGCGACGACTTCCTGATCTTCTTGAGTGCTTTTATCCGTTAGTTTGTGCTTGCCTTGCGACAAAATCACGTACATCAAGTCAATCGGAGTCCCGAACGTGTCGTAGAGTTTGGCTAGTTCCAACGCGGGGACATTTGACTCGCCTGTATTTTCGTCCCGGCTCGAACTGATTACTTCCTCAAGTTTTTTCAAACCCACCGTCAACGTATTTCCGAACCGCTCCTCCTCAAAGCGCACCATCTTCTCGATGAAGCCGCGATGCTCTGCGAGTTCGGGATAAGCCTCGCACATCTGTTCGACGACGAAGTTTGTGACCTCGTTGAAGAATAGGCTATCGAAGCCGAGCGCGTGGCGTCCTTGATAGATGGCGCGGCGCATGATCTTTCGCAGGACGTAGTTGCGCCCTTCGTTGCCGGGGAGGATGCCGTCGGCGATGGAGAAGGCGGTGGCGCGCGCGTGGTCGGCGATGACGCGCATGGCGAAGCCTTCCTGCGTGTCGGGTTCGTAGTGGCGGTCGGCAAGCTTGGCCGTGAACTCTACGATGGGGCGGATCAAGTCCGTGTCGTAGTTGGAAGTCTGGCCTTGCAGGACGACGGCGAGGCGTTCGAGTCCAGCGCCCGTGTCAACCGAGGGCTTGGGCAGCGGCTCAAGACGGTAAGACGGATACTTGCCGGTCTGCGGGTCGCGTTCGCCTTCGCCCTCGCGGTTGAACTGCATGAAGACGAGATTCCAAATCTCCATCGTCGTGTCGCCGGGGCCGTTGACGAATTCGGGGCGGTTCTTCGACGGGTCTTCGGGGTCGTCGCCCATGTAGTAGTGAATCTCGCTGCACGGGCCGCAGGGGCCGGTGTCGCCCATCTGCCAGAAATTGTCCTTGCGCCCGAAACGCAGGATGCGCTCTTTGGGCGCGCCGACCTTTTCCCAGAGCGTGACGGCCTCTTCGTCGGCGGGCACTTCGTCGTCGCCTTCGTAGACGGAGAACCACAGCCGCGCCGGGTCGAGCTTGTACTCGTTGACGAGCAAGTCCCAAGCGGAGCGGATGGCGTCTTCCTTGAAGTAGTCGCCGAAGGAGAAGTTGCCGAGCATCTCGAAGAAGGTGTGATGGCGCGCGGTCTTGCCCACCTCGTCGAGGTCGTTGTGCTTGCCGCCCGCGCGGATGCACTTCTGCGACGAGGCGGCGCGCGTGTAAGGGCGCTGCTCCTGACCGAGGAAGACGTCTTTGAACTGGTTCATCCCGGCGTTGGTGAACAGGAGCGTCGGATCGTTGGCGGGCAGGAGCGGGCTTGAGCGCACGCGCGTGTGGCCGTTTTGCTCGAAGTATTTCAGAAAAATTTCGCGAATTTCGTTTCCGGTTATCATAAAAACACACTCACCCCACAGCGTTCAGCCGTGGTTTTTCCGTCCTCAAGTTTGACTTATGAGTCTAGCACGCGGTGCGCGGGCGGGTGAAACTGCGGAATAGTTCGGTGGAAGCTGCTGGCGGGCGGGAAGC
>JAUZFQ010000104.1 GCA_030838445.1 Pyrinomonadaceae bacterium
CGAGACGTAAGAGAGTGAGTGCCTGACCAGATGCACCATGCAGAGTTGCACCTGCGTCTGCGGATAAACAGCCTCGATGGCTTCGGGAAAGCCCTTCAACCCATCGACACAGGCGATAAAGATGTCCCAGTTTGGACGGGCTTTCGGCCAGACTTGGCAACGTGTTGGCAACGAAAACAAAAACGGCGGGAGCAGTCCCGCCGTAAATGCTTGATTCTTTTGGTGGAGCAGAGGAGGGTCGAACTCCTGACCTCCGCATTGCGAACGCGGCGCTCTGCCAAACTGAGCTACTGCCCCACTGACGGGGGAAATATTAGAGAGCCGCAGGGGCGGTGTCAAGCGCGCGTTATCAGGGTGGCGACGCACGCGCGTTTGTAAACCGGCGGGCGGCGGTTCATTGAGTTGATTTGAGGCGGTCGGCGGCGGTGTGGAGGGCGTGGGGTAGTTGTTGGACGTTGGTGCCGCCGCCCTGGGCGAGGTCGGGGCGTCCGCCGCCGCGCCCTTCGAGGAGGGCGCAGGCTTCGCGCATGAGGGCGTTCATGTCGCCGTGGGCGTCTGCGGCGCGGGCGAAGATGAGGCGGGCGGCGCGTCCGTCCGTGTCAGTTGAGCCGAGCAGGGCGATGTGGCCGGGGCGGGAGATGATCGAGAGGGCGAGTCGTTTGAGGGATTCCGCGTCGCGGTCGGTGAAGGCGTGTGTGACGATGCGCGTGTGGGCGTCGCCCGCGTCGCCCACGGTGGTAGCCGTGGCGGTTTGAATTAGTTCCTCGGCTTCGACGCGGGCGGCGATCTCTTCGAGCGCGCGGAGGCGGCGCAGCAGAGTCTTGTTCTCTTCGATGAGGCGCGCGGCGAGTTCGGGCGCGTCGTCGCGCCCCGCGCTGAACAGGGCGGCGACGGCGCGCGCCGTGTCGTTGGCGCGGCGGTAATCGGCGTGGACGCGGCCTCCGGCGAGAAACTCGACGCGCGTCAAACCCCTGGCGCGCTCCCAGGAGCGCACGGCGAGAATGCCGACTTCGCCCGTGCGCGCGGCGTGCGTGCCGCCGCAGGGACTCAGGTCGAAGTCTTCGATCTCGATGATGCGCAGGTCGCCTTCGCGCGCGGAGTCTTTGCGCAGAGGGAGCGCGGCGGCCTCTGCGGGCGAGACCTGGCGCACGCGCACGCTGCGATCTTCCCAGATGATCCGGTTGGCGAGTGCGACGGCCTGTTCGATGCGCTCGTCGGAGGCGTCGCGGAGGTCAACGTCAATCTCGCAGGCGCGCTCAAGCATGCGGAAGGCGCGCGTCGGCGCGTCGAAGAGACGGACGAAGGCTTGCGAGAGGATGTGCTGCCCGGTGTGCTGTTGAAGGTGGTCGAGGCGGCGCGGCCAGTCAATGCGCCCCGCGACGCGCGCGCCCACGGCGGGAGACGCGCCTTCGATGATGTGCAGCACGCCCGCTTCCTCAAGGTCAATACATTCGACGACGCGCGCCGCGCCGAGCGTGCCGGTGTCGCTCGGCTGGCCGCCGCCCGTCGGGTAGAACGCGGTGCGGTCGAGCGTGACGGCCGTGCGCCCCGCCGCCGCTCCGCTCGCGTCGTCTTCAACTCGAAGGACGCGCGCGTCGAACTCCGCGAGGTGCGAATCGTGATAGTAGAGTCGCTCGGTCATAGTTGATCCTGAAGCATTGAGAGACGGCCGGACGGACGTGAAACTCGTGTGGCTGAAACTAGCCGAGCCGCGCGGCGTGCGTCAAGCGCGGCCGTGCGCGGCGGGCGGCTTTTGACACGAAATCGCCACGGCGTGATAATCGCTCGTCTTCCAGCACGCACTCTAGTTCGGACACTTCTTTTCGGGAGCAACTATGATCGCTTGTATGAAACCCGGCGCGCGGCGGCGCGCGTCCTTCGTCTTCGCGTTCGTCGTCCTGCTGTGCGCCACCGTATCGGCGCAGGACGAACGATACGACATCAGTTATCAACTCTCGATGTCGAACCCGGCCTCGCACCTCTTCGAGGTGAGCCTGACGGTCGAACCGCCGAAGGGCGCGGAGGCCATTGACTTTCAGATGCCGCGCTGGTCGCCGGGTCGCTACGCCGTCTTCGACTTCGCCAAGAACGTGCAGGAGGTGCGCGCCGAAACGTCTTGCCCGCCCGCCGCGCCGTGCCCGCAAGGCTCTGTGCTCGACGTGACGCGTTTGGACACGCAGACGTGGCGCGTCTTTCCGCGCAGCGCCATCTCGAAGGGCGTCACCGTCACTTACAAAGTCTTCGCCAACGATCTGTCGGGCACGTTCTCGCAACTCGACGCACGCCACGCGAACTTCAACGGCGGCTCGATCTTCATGTACGTCGTCGGCCACAAGCAAGACCCCGTGCGCCTCTCGATCAGCCCGCCCGCGAACTGGCGCATCATCAACGCCGCCACCGCGCGCCCCGATCAGCGCGAGTGGCAGTTTCCGAACTACGACATCCTGATTGACACGCCGACCGAGATCGCGCCCGACTTCACCGTCGAAGAGTTTCTGGTTGACGGCAAGGCGCACCGCGTGATGGTGCATTCGTTCGGCGAAGAGAAGGGGCAGCGCGCCGCGCTCGTGCGTGACATCGAGCGCGTCGTGCGCGCCGAGATTGCTTTGATGGGCACGCCCGATTACGACTCCTACCTCTTCATGATGCACTTCGACCCGACCGCGCCGCGCGGCGACGGCATGGAGCACCTCGCGTCCACGCAGATCATCACCACGCGCGCGCTCGGCGACAAGGGCGTCGGCGAAGACGCGCTCGACACGGCGGCGCACGAGTTCTTTCACGTCTGGAACGTCAAACGCCTGCGCCCCGTCGAACTCGGGCCGTGGGATTTCACGCGCCCCGTCAACACGCGCAGCCTGTGGATCGCCGAAGGGCTGACGAACTACTACGGCGGGCTGATGCAGCGACGCGCCGGTCTCCTCGACGACGAGCGATACTTTCGCTTCCTCACGGGAGCTATCGGCTCGGTCGAGAACGCGCTCGGCAACCCTCTGATCAGCGCGGAAGAGGCGTCGCTCATCGCTTCGTTCATAGACCGCACGCCGCACTACCAGCGCACGAACCTCGCCGCGACGACCGTCAGTTACTACAGCAAAGGCGAAGTGATCGGCATCGTGCTCGACCTCTTGCTGCGCGGCCGCACGCGCGGGCGCGCCTCGCTCGACGGGGTGATGCGCGGCTTGTACGAAGAGTTTTATTTGAAGAGTCCGGCGACGACTTACTACTCGCGCGGGCGCGGCTACACGGGCGCGGATTTCGAGCGCGCGGTTTCGCAAGCGGCGGGCACGGACGTGTCCGACTTTTTCACGCGCCACGTGCGCGGCACAGAGCCGCTGCCCTACGACGAAGCCTTCGCCCACGTCGGCCTGCGACTCGTCAAGACTCCCGCCACGGCCGCCGCCGCCGGGGCGCAGACGCCCGACCCGGCCAACACGAAGACGCGTTACAACTACCGCCTCGAAGAGATCAAAGACGCCCCGGCCGAAGCACGCGCCCTGCGCGCCGCATGGTTGAAGGGATGAAACGTGAACGCGGCCGAAAGGTGAAACGTGATCGCCGTTCACAAGCTGAAACGTGAACGCAGTTGATAAGTTGAAACGTGAGTGCGGTTGAAGAGTTGAAATGCTATCGCGGTTGAAATGGTGAAACGTTATCGCAGTCGTTGATAACCGCGCCGCCCGTCGCGTTCCGCCTGACGCGGCGCGAGGACTTCGACGGGTGTGGGGACGATCTCGAAAGTGACGGGCAGTCGCCCCGTCAACTCGCCGTCAACCTGCATGCGCGCCTCGCCCGTCGCGCGCGCGCGCGTCGCACGCACGTAAGTCACGCCCGGTATCTCGCGCCGCACGCCGTGGCGGCCGAGTGCGTGCGCGAGCAGTTGGAGGAAGCGCACGCGGCTGTGCGAGTTGACGACGCAGATTTCAAACTCCGGCTCGTCCAACCGCGCGCGCGGCGTGATGCTCAAGCCGCCACCGTAGTGCGCGGCGCGGCCGACGGCGGCGAAGGTGGCTGGGTAAGTCTGCCCCTCGATCTCGATCTCGAACGGGACGGGACGCCAACTGACGAGGTGCGAGATTCCCGACACCCAGAACGCGCCCTCGCCCACGCGCCGCTTGAGACGCGGGCGCACGCGCTCCACGACCGACGCGTCGAGGCCGATGCCCGCCATCAGAAAAAAATAACGACGCGCGCCGCTTTGTTCTTCCGTCGCCGCGCCCGCGTAGATGCGTCGAGTGTGGCCGCGCGCGATCACTTCGGCCGCGCCGTCGGCGTCGAACGGCAATTGAAGCTCGCGCGCGAGGACGTTCGCCGTGCCCGCAGGCCAGATGCCGAGCCGCACGCGCCGTCCCACCAAGCCCTGCAACGCCTCGTTGATCGTGCCGTCTCCGCCGGAGACGATAACGTCGCCCACGCCGCCCGCCGCCGTCACCTCCTGCGCCGCCTCGGCCGCGAGCCGCGTCGCATCGCCCGGCGCACTCGTCAACACCGTCTCGACTTCGATGCCGCGCGCGCGCAGCAACTCGCCGAAACGCGCGACCTCGGCCGCGCGCTTGCGACCGCCGCGCCCCGCGTTCGGGTTCGAGATGAGCCTGATCGTTCGTTTCTTCGTCGTCATCGAGTCTCCGTCATTGCAAACACAGTGCCGCCTCTCGCGCATGTCTGAACTTGCGCCTGAACGTGCCCGAAACGCGCGGCAAACGCTTCGTCGCGCGTGTCGCACAGGCGCGTCGTGCATGCCTCGCCGGACACGTGTCGGACGAACCATGCACGACGCGCGGCGGCGCAGGTCGCCTGTTGACGCTCCGCGGTCGAAAAGGTTACTGTGCGGCTTCGCCGTCTGACAAATGCTCCGGTCTTCGCAGTCGCGCTTGTCGTGCACCTGTCCGGCGTGCTCTCAAACACCCGTTAGAAACTTCGCGGAGGGAAATTTTATGCGCCGTCGCTTGTCCGTTTACGCCCTGCTCATCGTTTGCTTCGCCGCCCCCACTGCGCGCGCGCAAGACTTTTCCAAGGTGCAGATGAAGGCGACGAAAGTGTCTGGCAACGTCTACATGATCGAAGGCGCGGGCGGGAACATCGGCGTCTCGGCGGGCGCGGACGGCCTGCTCATCGTTGACGATCAGTTTGCGCCGCTCGCCGACAAGATTCGCGCCGCGCTCAAAGAGATCAACCCCGGCCAACTGCGCTTCGTCCTGAACACGCACTACCACGGCGACCACACGGGCGGCAATCCCATCTTCGGCAAAGAGGCGACCATCGTCGCGCACGACAACGTGCGCGGCCGCCTCGCCGCCGAGCAGACGGTGCGCGGCCAGAAAGTGCCCGCCGCGCCGAAAGAGGCTCTGCCCGTCATCACTTTCAACCAGTCGGTCTCCATCCACTTCAACGGCGAGGAGATTCGCGTCGTCCATTTTCCGAGCGGCCACACCGACGGCGACAGCATCATGTTCTTCACCGCGTCGAACGTCGTCCACATGGGCGATCATTTCTTCGCCGGTCGCTTCCCGTTCATTGACCTCGAACACGGCGGCAGCGTCGAAGGCTTGACGCGCAACGTCGAAGCCGTCATCGCGCGCGTCCCGGCGGACGTGAAGATCATCCCCGGCCACGGCCCGCTCTCCACGCTCGACGATCTCAAACTCTACCGCCGCATGCTCGCGGAGACGACCGCACACGTCCGCAAAGGCATAGCCGCGGGTCAAACCCTCGACCAACTCAAGGCGGCCGGACTCCCCGACGAATGGAAGACGTGGGGCACAGGCTTCATCAACACCCCCGCCTGGATCGAGACGATCTTCAACAGCCTGTCGGCCAACATGAATAAGAAGTAGTATACGGACAGCGTGCGGCGTTCGGGTCGGCATTCGTAAGAATAGTGAGAAGCACGATGACGGAAGAAGAACGACAACGGCAGATAGAGTTCATTCTCGATACGCTGGCACGGCTAACTGCCACGACCAGCCAACTGGCTGAGTCGAATGCTGTTGATCGTGCCCGCCGCGTGCGTTTGGAAGAGTCGTTCGTGATGCTGCTGGAACTGGCAGGCAGGCATGAGGAGCGGCTTGACCGGAACGACCGGAGGGCAGCGCGACTCGAAGAATCAATAGCCGAACTGCGCCGGCTCACAGAGCGAAACGGTGACGGCTAAACTGCCGAATCGCGCGCCTGTTGCGCGTCGCAAAGACGGCGACGGGTAAACAGCTTCGACAAGCGAGTAAACGGCTTCGACAAAAGAATAACGGGCGGCGTGTTGTTGAGCACGCCGCCCGTGATGCGTTTTGAGTTCAGCTTTACCGCCTCTCCTTATTCGAGCCGGTAGTTCGGGGCTTCCTTCGTGATAACGACATCGTGGACGTGCGACTCGCGCAGGCCGGCCGCGCTGATGCGGACGAAGCGCGTGTTCTCTTGAAACTCGCGGATGGTGCGGCAGCCCGTGTAGCCCATCCCGGCGCGCAGGCCGCCGACGAGTTGCGTCACCATGTCGGAGAGCGTGCCCTTGTAGGGGACGCGCCCCTCGATGCCTTCGGGGACGAGCTTCGACTCCATCGAGATAGACTCTTGCGCGTAGCGGTCGCGCGAGCCTTCGCGCATCGCGCCGATTGAACCCATGCCGCGGTAGGCTTTGAACGAGCGACCCTGAAACAGGATCAACTCGCCCGGCGACTCTTCCGTCCCGGCAAACAGAGAGCCGATCATCACCACGTCCGCGCCCGCCGCGATGGCCTTCGCCACGTCGCCCGAAAATTTCACGCCGCCGTCGGCGATGACCGGGACGCCCGATCCGCGCGCGGCCTGCACGCAATTCACAATCGCCGTGATCTGCGGCACGCCCGCGCCCGTCACCACGCGCGTCGTGCAGATCGAGCCGGGGCCGATGCCGACCTTCACGGCGTCAACGCCCGCCGAGATCAGTTCGCGCGTCGCCTCGCCGGTGGCGACGTTACCGGCGACGAGTTGCGTGTCCGGATGTCGCCGCTTCATCTCGCGCACAGCCTCGATGACGCGCGTCGAGTGGCCGTGCGCGGTGTCTATGATGAGACAGTCCACGCGCGACGAGACGAGGGCGTCGGCGCGCTCAAGGTAGTCGCCGGTCGCGCCGATGGCGGCGGCCACACGCAGGCGGCCGAGGTCGTCTTTCGCGGCCGAAGGGTATTTGATCGCCTTCTGAATGTCCTTGACGGTGATCAAGCCCTTGAGACGTTTGTCGTCGTCAATGACGAGGAGCTTTTCGATGCGGTGCTTTTGCAGCACGGCCTTGGCCTGTTCGAGCGTCGTGCCGACGGGGACGGTGACGAGGTTCGGCTGCTTCGTCATCACCTCGGAGACGGGGATGTCGAAGCGCGTCTCGAAGCGCAGGTCGCGGTTGGTGATGATGCCGACGAGGTGGCCGTCGCCGTCAACGACGGGGACGCCGGAAATCTTGAAACTCTCCATCACGGCGAGCGCCTCGGAGACGGGGCGGTCGAAGCGGATGGTCACGGGGTCAACGATCATGCCCGACTCGGAGCGTTTCACCTTGTCAACTTCTTCGGCCTGTCGTTCGACGGGCAGGTTCTTGTGGACGACGCCGATGCCGCCCTGCTGCGCGATGGCGATGGCAAGCCCGGCCTCGGTCACGGTGTCCATCGCGGCCGAGCAGAGCGGGATGCGCAGGGAGATGCCACGCGTGAACTGCGTCGAGGTGTCGGTCTCGTTCGGCAGCACGTCGGAGCGGCCGGGGATGAGCAGCACGTCGTCGAAGGTCAAGCCCTCGATGAGATCATTGGTAATCATGTCGGATTAAAAACTCCCTTCCAGAAATTCGGACGGAGCGCGGCGGCCCGGCCGGCGGGGATGAAAATTGAACGGTTGAAGTTTGGACTAAAGGCGAGCGTAACAAAGCGCGTGGGCGGGCGCAAGGCGAGAGTCGAGCGGGCGGCGGAAGTCGCGCACGCCACGCTCAGGGGCGGGGCTTCAGGGCTGTTGCAGCAGTTGTTCGTAACCGTCTTTCGCGATCACCAACTCGACGAGCGACTTGCCTTTCGGCGGTTCGGTCGGGACTTTCGCGGGGCGACCGTTGATCGTGATTTCGAGGTTCGCCGCCTTGATCTTCAAATACCGCACGGTCAGACGCTCGTTGGGCGCGAGCGTGACCTCTCTGACCTGCTCGGCAGCGATGTTGCCGTCGAGCTTCGGCCGTTCGTCCACGCGCGCCCCCACCCACACCTCTTCGCCCTTCGCCTTGATCCTGACAACCAAACCGTCCGTCGCGGAAGTAGTCGCCGCGGGATCGGGCGACGCGGGCGCGGCGGGCGTTTGCGCGGGCAGCGTTTGATCGTTCGTGCCGGGGTTGGTTGACGGGGCGGTCGCGCCCGTCTGCGCGGGCGTCGCGGCAGGCGGGCTGACGGCGTTGTTGCGCCGCTGGTAGTAGTGCAGCCCGGCGTAGATGCCGAGGGAGATGATGGCGAGGATGACGAGACTCAGAAGCGCGGTGACGATGGGCGAGCGCGCCGTGTCGCCGTCCATGTAGATGCGCGACGACTGGCGCGAGGTCGGGAGTTCGTCGGGCGCTTCGCCCTGCGCGCGCGCCACCTCGGTGTATGCGGCGACGGCCTCGGCCTCGTTGAAGCCGACGGCCTTCGCGTAGGCTTTGATAAATGAGCGATTGAAGATGCCGCCGGGGAGTTCCTTGTAGTCGTCCGCTTCGATGGCTTCGAGGTAGCGGCGCGCGATGCGCGTCTGGTCGGAGAGTTCGCGCAGGGAGATGCCACGCGCCTCGCGCGCCTGTCTGAGACGCGCGCCGAGAGAGGACTCGCCCCCGCCAGCTCTCGCGCGTTCATCAGAGTTCTGGTCAGGGGTCTTTGAGTTCACTTGGTCGCTTGTTCTTAGGAGCGGAACGGCCGCCTGAGTTAAAGGCCGTTCGTTTGTTTCCGCCAGCCTTGCGCGACACCGCCTGAGCGTGCCGCAACTTTTGGCGCAATATAACTTGCGCCGCGCGGGACTGTCAAACTCAAGTTTTTTTAGGAAAGATGCGCGTCACTTGATTCTCGCCGCGCGGGGTGCTACGTTGACGCGTTCAGACAACCAAACTGGAATCGTTTTTAATTTCTACAATCACACCGAAGCGAGGAGACGACTCATGGCTCTCGAAGCACTGGGAATGGTCGAGACGAAAGGTTTTGTCGGCGCGGTCGAGGCCGCGGACGCGATGGTCAAGGCCGCCAACGTTCAACTGTTAGGGAAAGAGTACATCGGCGCGGGCTACGTGACGATCTTCGTGCGCGGCGACGTGGGCGCGGTCAAGGCCGCGACGGACGCGGGCGCAGCCGCCGCGCGTCGCGTCGGCGAACTGATCAGCGTCCACGTCATCCCGCGCCCGCACGGCGAGGTCGAGCGCGTGCTGCCCAAGAACGGGCGCACCAACTACAGCCCCGACGAGCGCGCCCTGCAAGGCGGCGGCGGAGGCGGCCAACTCGGCGAAGGCGATCAAGGTCGCTCACTCCCGGCCGGCGCGCGCGAGAACAACAAGGAACGGGCGAAGTAAAAATCCGTCCGTTGTCAGTGGTCAGTTGTCCGTTGTTTGTGTTTGACGAGCGGCGCGTTGAACGCTAGGCACACAACCTGAAACAGACAAAACAACTGACTACGGACAACTGACTACTGACAGCTTTTGAGGTGAGTTATGTCAGTTGACAAAGACCTTGTCTCGGTGCAGCAGGCGCGCGATCTGGTCGAGGCGGCGCACCGCGCGCAAGTAGAACTGGCGCGTTTCGATCAGGCGCGGATTGACCGCATCTGCGAGGCGATGGCGAAGGCCGCGCTCAAGGATGCCGCGCGGCTCGGCGCGATGGCCGTCGAGGAGACGGGCTTCGGCGTCGCCGACGACAAGCGTGAGAAGAACCGCTTCGCGGCCGAAGACGTGTGGGACGCGTTTCGCGGCTTGCGCACGGTCGGCGTCGTCTCCGAGTCGAAAGACGTGATCGAGATCGCCAGCCCGCGCGGCGTCGTCTGCGGCATCATCCCCTCCACGAACCCGACGTCAACCGCGATCTTCAAAATCCTTATCTCGATCAAATCGCGCAACACCATCGTCCTGTCGCCCCACCCGTCGGCCGCCAAGTGCATCAACGAGACGGCGCGCGTGATGCGCGAGGTGGCGATCAAGGAAGGCTTGCCCGCCGACGCCATCGGCTGCATGACGACCGCCACCATCGAAGGCACGGAAGCGTTGATGAAAAACCGGCTGACGGCCGTGATCCTCGCGACGGGCGGCATCGGTCTGGTGCGCGCGGCTTACTCGTCGGGCAAGCCCGCGTTCGGCGTCGGCCCCGGCAACGTGCCGGTCTTCATCGAGCGGTCGGCTGACGTGCCGACGGCCGTGCAAAATATTTTGACGGGCAAGACTTTCGACAACGGGACGATCTGCGCTTCGGAGCAGGCGGTCGTCGCCGACGCGCCCGTGGCGAAAGCGGTGCGCGCGGAGTTTGCACAACAGGGCGGCCACTTCCTGAGCGCGGCGGAAGCGGATCAGTTAGCCAAGGTCGTCGCCACGCCGCAACGGACTTTGAATCCGGGCATCGTCGGCAAGTCGGTCGAAGTGATCGCGAAGATGGCGGGCTTGAGCGTGCCGCCGGGGACGCGTTGCCTGTTGGCCGACGTGGGCGGCGTCGGGCGCGAGCACCCGCTCTCGATGGAGAAGCTGTCGCCGATTCTCGCCTTCTACGTCGAGGACGGCGTGGAGCGCGGCGCGGCGCGCTGCTTCGAGATTTTGAGTTACGGCGGGATGGGACACACCGCGGGCATCCACACGCGCTCGCGCGACGTGGCGAAGGCTTACGGCATGGAGATGCCCGCCTCGCGCGTCGTCGTCAACACGCCGACGACGCACGGCGCAATCGGTTTCTCCACCGCGCTCCCGCCCTCGATGACTTTGGGCTGCGGCTCGTGGGGCGGCAACGTCACCTCGGACAACATCTCGCCGCTGCACCTGATGGACATCAAGCGCGTCGCCTTCGAGACGCGACCCGTCAAGAGCGCGCGGCCGGCGCGCGCGACAAACGCGCCGACGCACGCACCGTCAACAGCGTCCGCGCCGTCAACTATAAATGCGCCGCAGCAGACGGCGCGCACGACGGTCGCCCCGGCGGCGGGCGGCAAGGTCAGCCGCGAAGACGTGGCGGCCATCGTGGATCGCTTCCTGTCGAACCGGAACGCGAGCCAGCCGACGCCGACCTTCAACGCGCCGATGCGCCCGACCGAATCGCCCGCGCCCACGCAGCCCGTGATTGACGTGGAGGTCAACCGCGCCACGGGCGGCAGCGCCGCCCCGCACGCCGAAGCCGCGCCGACCGCGCAGGCGAGCGTCAGTAGTAGCAGCGTCGGCGGTAACGGCGGCGGAAGCTCAAGCGCGCAATCAGCCGCGCCGACCGCGGCGAAGCCCGCGGCCTCGACCGTCGGCGGCGCGCAGACTCAAACGGCGTCGCCGCAATCCAACGGGCACAAGGCCGTGGACTTCGTCTCCGAAGACGACGTGCGCCGCGCTATCCAGAAGGGCGAGAAAATTTACGTCAACGCCAAAACGATCATCACTCCGTCCGCGCGCGACATCGGCGACCCGGCGGAAGTCTTCGCGAAGATTTAAGGTTTCAAGTTTCAGGTTTCAGGTTTCAAGTTTGAAAACCTCAGAACCTCAGTCCTGAAACTTGGAACCTGAAACTTGAAACTTATGTTCCTAGGAAAAGTGGTCGGCACGGTCTGGTCGACGAAGAAGACGCCTGATCTGGAGGGCGTCAAGTTTCTCGTCGTGCACCCGATTGAGTTGGACAAAGAGCCAAACCGCAGCATCATCGTGGTGGCGGACAGGCTGGGCGCGGGCGTGGGCGAAATCGTGATGTGCGCCTTCGGCAAGGCGGCGCGCTCGGCCATCGGCGATCAGGAAATGTCTATCGAAGCGGCGGTCGTCGGCATTGTGGATCGCGTGGACATACAAGGCTCGCCGTCGGACGATCTCAGAGAGGCCGCGCGGGAATTACGCAGCGGAGACAATGGAAGACAGTGACAAGTGACAAGTGACGAGTGACAAGTTAAAGCAGCACTCCGGTCTTTAAACTTGTCTTGATTCTGGCTCGTCACTCGTCACTTGTCACTCGTCACTGTTTTCTTATGGCAAACGAGGAATTGATCTACCGGATCACGCGGGCGGTGTACGGGCGTTTGGGGGCGCAGGCCGACGAGCGCACGGTGGAGAATTTGGTGACGGACATCTACCGCGCGATTGAGCCGGTGGTGGACGGGGCAGGTAACGGCGGGGGCGACGCGGGCGGGCGCAGCAGCAGCGGCGCGCGTCGCGGGCTAACGGCGCACGGCGGCGAGGCGGAAGGCTCTTCCAACCGGCTCATCGTGTCGGTCTTCGGCGTGGATCATCCGGGCATCGTGGCGGGCGTGGCGCAGATTCTCGCCGAGTCCGGGTGCAGCATCGCGGACATCAACCAGACGGTCGTGCAGGGCAAGTTTGCGATGGTCATCATCGCCGACTCGACCAACTCCAACGCGCCGGTCGCGACGCTCAAGGAACGCTTTCGCGCCGCCGGAGACAAACTCGGCGTCCGCATCTACGCCCAGCGCGAAGACCTCTTCAACGCGATGCATAGGATATGAAGTGATGAGTGATGAGTGATGGGTGATGAGTCAATAACTCTTCTCACTCATCACTCATCACTCATCACTCATCACTTTTATGAGCGAACCGGAAATCGCACGTCGGTGTTTGAGTTGCGGCGCGTCCGTGCGCGGGCGTGCGAGTTTTTGCCCGCAGTGCGGAAGCAGTATGGACGGCGCGGCGGATGAAGAGGCTCACGCGACGGCCGCCGCCGGGGCGACGACGCAGACTAAGGACGAAGCGCGACCCGCCACGACGCGCGGCAGCAGCGCGCTCGTCGAGGAAGCGACGCGCGCGGCGACGACGCTGAACGATAAACTGCCGCCGCTCTCACAGGAGTCGCCCGCCTCCGGCAATCACAAGGCCGCGCCGGAGCGCGAACCGCAGCAGGCGCGTGAAGACGGTCGGAGCAGCGTCGCCGCGGCGTCGAACGCGCCGCAATCAGTTGCAGCGTCGCACGCGCCGCAGTCGTTCGGGCGCGAAGAGAGCGTCGCGGAATCAGGGAGCGTCGCGGAGTCGGCGGCGGGGACGACGAAGCCGACGGTGCAGGGTGAGACGCGCGGCCGTCTCGGTCGGCGCGCGGCGTCGGTCGGCGCGAGCGTCGGGGAGACGGTGCGGCCGCGCGTGGAGAAGTTGCGCGAGGCTTCGACGGTCGTCTTCGACGAGGCGACGGACGATCCGGGCTTGCGTTTCGTGATCGTCGCCGCGGTGCTTTTTCTCCTCTTCCTCTTCATCCTCCTCTTCAGTTACATCCTCGGCTAAACCGGCGTACACCTTTCTATGGAATATTCACAAGCGGAAATCTTGCAGACCGTGCGGATGACCGAGATGGAGCACCTCGACGTGCGCACCGTCACGCTCGGCCTCTCGCTGCGCGACTGCGCGGGCGACTCCATCGAGCGCACGGCCGAACGCGTGCGCGCCAAGATCGAGCGCACCGCCGAACGGCTCGTCTCGACGGTTGACGACATCAGCGGCGAACTCGGCATCAGCGTCGCCAACAAGCGCGTCTCAATCACGCCCGCCTCGCACGTCGCCGGGGGCGCGCAGAGCGTCGCCGATTGTCTGACGCTCGCGCGCGCGATTGACGAGGCGGCGACGCGCGTCGGCGTGGACTTTCTCGGCGGCTATTCCGCGCTCGTGCAGAAGGGCTGGACGAACGTCGAGGACTTGTTCCTCGCTTCGATCCCCGAAGCGCTGGCGACGACGAAGCGGCTCTGCTCATCGGTCAACGTCGCGACGACGCGTGCCGGGATCAACATGGACGCCGTGGCGCGCGTCGGTCGCCTGATCAAAGAGGCGGCGGAGTTGACGCGCGATCAAGGGGGCTTGGCCTGCGCGAAGTTCGTCTGTTTCGCCAACGCCGTCGAAGACAACCCGTTCATGGCGGGCGCGTTTCACGGCACGGGCGAGGGCGAGGCCGTCATCAACGTCGGCGTGTCGGGGCCGGGCGTCGTCAACCACGCCGTCCGTCACGCGCCGCGCGACATGCCGCTGCACGAACTCGCCGAACTGATCAAAAAACTCTCCTTCAAACTCGCGCGCGCGGGCGAACTCGTCGGGCGCGAGGCGGCGCGGCGTCTCGGCCTGCGCTTCGGCATCATTGATCTGTCGCTCGCGCCGACGCCTCTGCGCGGTGATTCGGTCGCGGAGATCATCGAAGCCTTCGGGTTCGAGCGCGCGGGCGCGCCGGGCACGACCGCCGCGCTCGCGCTGTTGACCGACGCGGTGAAGAAGGGCGGCGCGATGGCTTCGAGCGCGGTGGGCGGCATGAGCGGCGCGTTCATCCCCGTCTCGGAAGACGCGGCGATGATTGACGCGGCGCGCGTCGGCGCGCTCAGCTTGGAGAAGTTGGAGGCGTGGACGAGCGTCTGCTCGGTCGGCCTCGACATGATCGCCGTGCCCGGCGCGACCTCCGCCGAGACCATCGCCGCCATCATCGCCGACGAGATGGCAATCGGCGTGATGAACACGAAGACGACCGCCGTGCGCATCATCCCCGCGCCCGGCAAGGTGGTCGGCGACATGGTGGAGTTTGGGGGCTTGCTCGGCACTGCGCCCGTGATGGCCGTCAACAGTTTCAACTGCGCCGACTTCATCCGCCGCGGCGGTTACATCCCCGCGCCAATCCAATCGCTGAGAAACTAGTGCTCGATCCGGTCGCCGGGAAATTAGTGCAAGGAGAGTTTAACCTCGTGGCTTTGTTCTTTTCGTCGGGAGTTCGTCGCCGATCCTTGCGTCGCGCGGCGCAAGTGTTGTTCGGCCTGTTGCTCGCCGTGTTGTCATCGTCAACGCCGACAGGTGCGGCGTCAGTTAACGTGCAACAAACTGCGCCGCCGGTCGGTCAGCAGATGCGGCTCGGCAAGATCGAGGTGACGGGGTTGCAGCGCGTGACGGAGGCGCAGTTGGTCGGGGCGAGCGGTTTGGAGATCGGGCAGCAGGTGGACGTGGCCGCGCTCGACGCCGCAGCCGAACGCCTGCTCGGCACGGGACTCTTCACCAAACTCAGTTATCGCTACCGCACGAAGGGCGTCGAGGCGACGGTCACGTTCGAGGTTGAAGAGTCGAAAGCCGAGCGCAACATCCCGGTCGTCTTCGACAACTTCGTCTGGTTCACGGACGAGGAACTCGCGCGCGCCGTGCGCGCCGAACTGCCTGCGTTCGACGGGAAAGCGCCCGAATCGAGCGGCTCGGTGGCGACCATCACGCGCGCCCTTGAGCGTCTGCTGCGCGCGCGAAAAATCGCTGGGCAGGTGGACTACATGCCCTCGGCCGACATCGCGGGCGGCGACCCGAAACACGTCTTCAGCGTGAAGGGCATCAGCATCCCGATCTGCGCGTTGCAGTTTCCGGGCGCGTCGGCGATCACGGAAAAAGAGTTGGTCACTAATTCGACTCCGATCCTCAAGGCCGACTATTCGCAGGAGTTCGTCGAAGGCTTCGCGGAGGGCACGCTCAAGCCGCTCTACTGGCAGCGCGGCCACCTGCGCGCGAACTTCCGACGCCCCGGCGCGACCCTCGCCGCCGACGCGGACAAATGCGCGGGCGGCGCGAGCGTGAGCGTGCCCGTCGAAGAGGGAATAGCTTACTCTTGGGAGCAGGCCGTGTGGACTGGCAACGCCGCGCTGTCGGCGGCGGAACTCGACGCCGCGCTTGACATGAAGACGGGCGAGATCGCCGACGGCCTGAAAATCAACAAAGCCCTCAGAGCCGTGGCGAAGGCTTACGGGCGCAAAGGCTACATCTTTCTGAGCCTCAAGCCGCAGCAGCAGTTTGCAGACGAGACCCGTCGCGTCACTTACGAATTCAACGTCAGGGAGGGGTCGCAGTTTCGCATGGGCGCGCTCGCCATCAACGGACTCCCGGCGGCCGACGCCGCCCGCCTCAAAGCGAAGTGGATGCTCAGCCCCGGCGACGTGTACGACGCGTCATACATAGACGCCTTTTTGCAGAACAACCTGATGAGCGTCAACCGACCCGGCATGCTCCGCAACGTCGAAACGTCGGTGAAGCCAGACCGCCAGAAGTTGACCGTTGACGTGACACTCAATTTCAAATGACCAGCCGCGCAAGCAGGCCGCGCGGTGCGGGCGCGCATCGGTTATAATCGGCGGACTCGGAAAACGTGTGAGGAAACTTTATGGAAGCACTCGGCTTGGTGGAATGTATGGGTCTGGTCGCGATGATCGAGGCGGCGGACGCGATGGTGAAGGCGGCGAACGTCGAACTCGTCGGCTACGAGAAGATTGACGCGGGGCTGGTGACGGCGATTGTGCGCGGCGAGGTGGGGGCGGTGCGCGCGGCGGTGGACGCGGGCGCGGCGGCGGGCGCGCGCGTCGGCAAGGTCGTCGCCACGCACGTCATCCCACGCCCGCACGCCGAAGTGGACGAAGGTCTGCCCGTGCTCCACACCGGCGAGACGACGCGCAAGAAGATCAGCGGCTCAGTGAGAGGGAAGTGATGAGTGATGAGTAAAAACAAAAGCATTGTCTTTAACTCATCACCCATCACTCATCACTTTTGGGATTGGGGATGAAGCGGTAGCCGACGCCGCGCACGGTGAGGAGGTGGCGGGGCTTGGCGGGTTCGGCCTCGATGTACTTGCGCAGGCGCACGATGAAGTTGTCTATGGCGCGCGTGTCCGTGTCTTCGCGCAAGTTCCAGACCTCTCCGAGCATTGACTTGCGCGAGACGGCGCGCCCGGCGTGCCGGATGAGGTGACGCAGCAGATCCGCCTCCATCAGAGTCAGACGCACCACCCGCTCACGCACGCGCAACTCCAACGCGTCGAAGTCAATCGTCTTCCCGTCAAACTCGAATAACTCTTCCGTCGCACGGCGCGCGCCCGACGCATCTGTTGTCACAGCGGCGTCGGCCGACGTGTTTGTTTTGTCGTCGCTGATGCCGCCGGGGGCGCGCGTGTTGGCGGTCGTCTGCGCGCGGTCTTGATGGAGCCATTCGCGGCGGCGGAGCAGGCCGCTGAGGCGCGCGAGGAGGATGGAGAGTTCGAAGGGCTTGGGGAGATAGTCGTCCGCGCCCGCCTCGAAGCCGTTGAGCACGTCTTCGGGTCGGCCGCGCGCGGTCAGCATGAGGACGGGGACGAACTGCCCGGCGCGCCGGAGTTCGGAGGCGACGGTGAAGCCGTCAATGCCGGGCAGCATCACGTCGAGGATCACGGCGTCGAAAGGAACATCTACGGCAGTCGCGGCGGCGGCGGTTAACTTCGCGAGCGCGGTCTCGCCGTCGGCGACCGTCTCGACGCGGTAG
>JAUZFQ010000117.1 GCA_030838445.1 Pyrinomonadaceae bacterium
TCTTGATTTGGTCTTTCATGAAATAGCCGTCAGCCGTCAGCCATCAGCTATCAGCAAAAGCCCGCTGTCCGGCTGATTGCTGACGGCTGATAGCTGACGGCTTTTCAGTTCAGTTGGTCGATCTGAATACGCATGCGCTTGAGCGTGACCTGAGCCGTTTCGCAGTCCTGCAAGATGGCGGCCAGCCGCTCGTCGGAAATCTGCGTGCTTGAGATCAGGACTTCGGCGATGCGCTGCTCTTCACAGATGTTCCTGAGCGAGCCGTTGCCGCCGAAGACGCGCAGGCCGTGAATGACTTTTCCTTTTTTGTGCGGGTCGTCATCGACGAACCCGACGGGCGTCAGTTGCAACTCGCGATTGTTGAGCACTTCGCGCAGGAGCAGTTCGCCGCCGTCGCCCGCGCCGTAGATCAGGATGCGCCGCGCGTCGCGCGATTCGTGCGTGGGCAGCGCGTGGCGGAACAGGCGGAAGGCGAAGCGGCTGCCCGCGAGCATCATGAAGAGAATCAGCGCGTCGAGCACGAAGACGGCGCGCGACAATCCCTCGAAGCGGAAGGCGATCAAGAGCGCGAGCACGCTGCCGACTGAACCGAGCGCGACGGCCTTCGCAAACACCACGATGCCGTCCACGCTGATGTAACGCCACAGGCCGCGGTAGACGCCCGCGGCGAGGAACGCGAACATCTTCACGCAGACCAGCACCGGCACGGTGCGCAGGAACAGATTCCACGCGCCCGTCTCGTCAATCGGCCCGAACAGGAGCGTGTACGAGCTGTAGTAAGACAGGATGACGAGCACCATGTCGAGCAGCACCTCGAAGATGCGCCGCTTGTAGGAGAGGTCTACGAAGAAGGCGACGAGCGGCTTCTCGCGCGCCTTCAACACCTCCTCCTCCTCGTAAACTTTGACGCCCGCCAGATACACGCCCAGGAGCGCGAGCACGATGGTGAAGGCGACGATGGCCGCGACGCTCACGTCGAGTTTCGTCCGGCTCACCAAGAGCGCGAGCACGCCCGACAGTCCCGCGAAGCCGTAGAGCATCCAGACGGCGCGCCGCTCCGTCATGCCGAGCGCGACGAGGCGGTGCGACGTGTGATCGCGCCCGCCCTGCGAGGCCGAACGCCCCGACAGTTTGCGCAGGATGGTGACGAACGTCGTGTCGAAAATGGGGATCAACAGGATCAGCACCGGCACGGCGAGCACGATCATGAACGAGCGCGAACGCGCCCCGGCCGCGCTCATCAAGGCCGCACTCGCGAGGAAGAAGCCGATGAACATCGAACCGCAGTCACCCATGAAGATCGTCGCGGGGTTGGAGTTGTAGGCGAGGAAGCCGACGAGCGCGGCGGCGAACACGCCGAGCATCAAGGCTTCGGCCGGTCGCCCGTTGACGACGAAACTCGCGGCCAGAAAGGCGGCGGCGATGGCGGCGATCCCTGCGGCCAGCCCGTCCATATTGTCGAGCAGGTTCAGCGCGTTCGTGATGCCGACGAGCCAGAAGATCGTGATCGCCATGTTGAGCGACGGCGACGCGCTCCACGGCAGACTCAGCCCGTAATAGACGACGAGGCTCGCGCCCATCACCTGCCCGATCAACTTCTGGTACGGCTTGACGTGAACGATGTCGTCAATCAGCCCGACGACGAACAGGAACGCGCTCGCCAGCATCACCACCCACCCGTAAGGCCGGTGCGGCATCTGCCCGACGAAGGCGAGGTACGCGATCACGACCGTCAGGAACACGGCGAGGCCGCCCATCATCGCCGTCGGCTTGTTGTGCCAGCGATCCGCCTTCGGCTGCGCCACCATGCCCCAGTGCCGCGCCAAACGCCGCACCACCGGCGTCAACACAAGCGCGAGCGCAAACGACACGATGATCGGAAGGAAATTTAAACTGCCGAAGTACATGAGCTAACTGTCGGTTGATGCTGTTTGAAGTCGCCTGAAAAGCTATTCGATGTGGCGGGAGAAATCAAGTGGTGAATGGAGGACGGTCAATAGTGAATGGTAAATGGAAATGGTGTAAGACAGTTCCGAGCCATTCACCATTTACCATTTACCATTCACTATTGACCATTCACCGCCTCATTGCCCGCTGTGGTGCGCGATCACTTTCTGGAGGATGCCGTCGAGCTTCTCGGTGGGCTGGAAGCCGACGAGCGCGCTCACCTTCGAGATGTCGGGGACGCGGCGCGGCATGTCCTCGAAGCCCTCCTCGTAGGCTTCGTCGTAGGCCATGAAGACGATCTCGGAAGTTGACTGCGTCAACTCCTTGACGCGCCCGGCGACTTCGAGGATGGAGACCTCTTCGTTCGAGCCGATGTTGAAGACCTGGCCGACGGCCTCCGGTGCGTCCATCAACTTCATCAGCGCGCCCACCACGTCGCCGACGTAACCGAAGCAGCGCGTCTGCGCGCCCGTGCCGTAGACCGTGATCGGACGCCCGGCGAGCGCTTGCCGCACGAAGGTCGGGATGACCATGCCGTACTGCCCGGTCTGCCTCGGCCCGACGGTGTTGAAGAGACGCACGACGACCGTCGGCAGTTTCTTCTCGCGCCAGTAGGCGAGCGCGAGAAACTCGTCAATCGCCTTCGAGCAGGCGTAAGACCAGCGCCCCTTCGTCGTCGCGCCCATCACGAGGTTGCCGTCTTCGCGAAACGGAACTTCCGTCGAGAGGCCGTAAACTTCCGAGGTCGAGGCGACGAGCACCTTCTTCTTCTTCTTGTTCGCCAGACTCAGGATCACTTCCGTCCCGCGCACGTTCGTCTCGATGGTTCTGACCGGGCTTTCGACGATCAGTTTCACGCCGACGGCCGCCGCCAGATGAAAGATCACGTCGCACTGGTCAACCAGTTCGGCGCAGACGGGCACGTTGTGCACGCTGTCAATCGTGTAATGAAAGCGCGGGTGCGTCTTCAAGTGCGCGATGTTCTCGAAGCTGCCCGTCGAGAGATCGTCAATGACGTAAACTTCGTCGCCGCGTTCCAGATAAGCGTCCGAGAGATGCGACCCGATGAAGCCCGCCCCGCCCGTAATTAAAACTCGCAAATGTCAGTCTCCTTTTCCGCGCGCAGGCTCGACCGCCCGCACGCCCCCCTGTTTCGACACCGCCACCACCGCCGCCACGCGCGGCGACGGCAACAGTTCGCTGTAAAGATTCAACACGTCCCGCACCAGACGCTCCTTCGAGTAATGCTCCGCGACGAACGCGTGACCGCGCTCGCCAAGAGCGCGCCGCAACGCTTCGTCCGTAACGAGCAGTTGCAGGGCATCCGCAAAAGCCTCTGCGTCGCCCGTCGGCACGCGCACGCCGCGCTCGCAGACGGTGTAGACGGCTGCGCCGCCCGCCTCACCCTTAACCGGCTGGCCGACGAGATCAACCACGCCGCCGACGGCCGTCGCCACGACGGGGCGCGCGTTCGCCATCGCCTCGATGAGCGTCAGCGGCGTGCCCTCGTTCAACGAGGTCAGAGCCACGACGTCGAGCGCGGCGTAAAAATTTTCCGGGTCGGAGCGCGTGCCCGTGAACGTCACGCGCTCTGCGATGCCGAGCGCGCCCGCCTGTGCTTCCAGTTCACTACGCAAATTCCCATCGCCGATGACGACGAAGCGCACGCGACGCGCCGTGCCGTCTGTTTCGCGCGCCGCACTGCTCGTCTCGCCAGTCGCGCTGCCCATCATGCCCGCCGCGCCGTTCGCGTGTGATTTCAAATAGCGCGCGGCCGCGTCGAGAAACAACTTGTGGTTCTTGATCTCCGTCAGACGCCCGACGATGCCGATGAGCAACTCGTCATCGCCCGCCCCCAACGCCGCACGTGCCGCCGCGCGCCGCTCGCGCCAACCGGCAAAGACTTCCAAGTCCAGACCGAGCGGGATCACTTTGAACTGCGACGCGCGCCCCACGCCGAACTGCCCTTGAATCTCGCGCAACTGCTGTTGGCTGATCGCCACGATCCGGTCGGTCGCCGTGCGTGCGAGGACGCGTTCGATGGTCAGAAAAAACAGCGTCTTCCAACGCCCGTAGTAGCTGTGAAAGATGTGGCCGTGGTACGTGTGCACGAAGCGGCACGCGCGCGGGCGGCCGACGAGCGCGGGCGGCGTCAGCCAGCGATAGAGCAACCCGGCGACACGCCCCACCGTCCCGGCCTTCGCCGTGTGCGTGTGAACGATGTCGGGGCGCAGGCGGCGAAACAGGCGGTACAGTTTCCAGACTGCCACCGCGTCGCGCGGCGACACCTCGCGGCTCATCTCGTCCAGAATGATCGGCTCGACGCCCAACCCTGCCGCGAAATAACTCATGTCGTCTTCGCCCGGCGGCACTGTCCCCGCGATCAATTCCGACTCGATGCCGTAACGCCGCGTCGCGGCCGTCAGCCACGCCACATGCTTGGCCGGGCCGCCCACGTTCAAACGCGCGATGATGCGAACAACTTTCATAGTCAGTTGTCAGTTGTCCGTGGTCAGTTGTTTTACATCTCAACATTAGCTAAGACTTTTAACTTCAGCCCGCCGCCCGCGAATCACGAACCACGGGCAACTGACCACGGACAACTGACAGCCCTTCAATCTTCTATCCGGTAGATCGTCTCCGGGTCGTCTTCGTGCCTGATCTCGTCTATCTCTTCGCGCTTGCCCTCGCCCATGTAGAGGCGGTTCGGGCAGTTGAGCACGATGCCCGCGACGCTGCCGACGTTGCGGTAGGCGTGGACGACGCCTTTCGGCACGAGCACGGCCTTCGGGTTGTCTGCGCCGACGTAGATCGTCATCACGTGATTGTAAGTTTCCGAGTCTTGCCGGTTGTCCCACAGCCGCAGCTTGAAATTCGAGGGGCCGAGGAAGACGAAAAAATCGGCCTGCGCGACGTGCTCGTGCGGCCCGCGCACGACGTTCGGCTCGGTCGAGGAGATGTAGCACATCGCCGGGTGATACTCGGCCTCCAAGTCGTCGTGGCGGAACAACTCCGCGAGCCACCCGCGCTCGTCCACGAACTTTCGCACGTCGCGCACCACGACGTCGCGGATTTGACCGCGCTTAAACTGCGTCGCCGCCTGCGACTCGCGCTCAGGCATGGTTTGCATTGACGGCCTCCATCTTGGCCTCCATCTTGTTCGCGCCCGTCTCGGCGACGAGGCGCGAGGCGTTGAGCAGGCTCTCGAACGTGCCCGCGTCTGTCCACCACCCGGCGAGTTCGTTCCAGGTCATCTCGCCGCGCTCGATGTAGGCGTTGTTCACGTCGGTGATCTCCAGTTCGCCGCGCTCCGAAGGCTTGAGCGTCTTGATGATCTCGAACACCTCCGCGTCGTACATGTAGACGCCGATGACGGCGTAGTCCGACTTCGGCTCGCGCGGCTTCTCCTCGATCCGCACCACGCGGTCGCCTTCGAGTTCGGGCACGCCG
Source organism: Pyrinomonadaceae bacterium (assembly GCA_030838445.1). Lineage (GTDB taxonomy): Bacteria > Acidobacteriota > Blastocatellia > Pyrinomonadales > Pyrinomonadaceae > JAIVJZ01. The sequence goes on from JAUZFQ010000117.1 coordinate 5,398, forward strand.
AAACGCTGCGGGTCGGAGACTTGCTTCAACAGTATCTTCGCGCCGCCGCCCTGATGGCGGTAGGCGCGCGCGGCCTGACAGATGTTGCCCTCGATGATGTTGTCGCCGAGCACGATGCAGACGGGCGCGCCGTCGGCGAAGTCTTCGCACAGCGAGAGCGCGGCCGCGATGCCGCCCTCGCCCTCCTGATAGGTGTAGTTGAGGTGTTTCAACCCGAACGCCTTGCCGTTCTTCAACAGCTTGAGAAAATCCCCGGCCGAGTTCCCGCCCGTCACGATCATGATGTCCTTGATCCCGGCGTTGACCAACGTCTGGATCGGGTAATAGACCATCGGCTGGTTGTATACCGGCAGCAAGTGCTTGTTCGTCACCGCCGTCAGCGGCATCAGACGCGATCCCAGCCCCCCGGCCAGCACAATTCCTTTCACAACGGCTCTCCTCCGAATGGGAATTTATCAGTAGTCAGTTGTCCGTGGTCAGTTGTTCAAGACGATCTTTAGCAACTTGTATGACAGCCACATGCAACTGACAACTGACCACGGACAACTGACAAATCAATCAATAAATCTTTCAAACCATAACTCAAGCATCAACAGCGTCCACAGTTGGTGCGCGTAGTCGCGCTCGCCGCGCGTGTGGAGTTCGACCATGCGTTTCACGGCCGCGGGTTTGAAGAAGCCGCGCCCCAACGCCTTTTCCGAGAGCAAAGTGTCGCGCAGAAACTTCTGCATCTCGCCGCGCAGCCAGTGGCCGATGGGGACGCCGAAGCCCATCTTGCGGCGCGACAGATTCTCGGCGGGGAGCAGTTTCGCGAGCACGCGCTTGAGGAGATACTTCGAGGTCAACCCGCGCAGTTTGAGGTTCTCCGGCAGACTCGCGGCAAACTCTATCACGTGATGATCCAGAAACGGAGAGCGCGCTTCGAGCGAGACGGCCATCGAGGCGATGTCCACCTTGACGAGCAAGTCGTTCGGCAAGTACGTCATCGTGTCGGCCAAGAGCGACGCGTCCACCAGCCCCGCGCCGTTGGCGTCGGCGAACCACGGCGCGACGAAATCGGAGGCGTGGTGCGCGCTCATCTCGCGGGTGAATTCGTCTGTGTAGAGATCGTGCTTGGCCTGCGTGTCGAGCACGCTGACCCAGCGCATGTAGCGTTCGACGGTGGGGAGCGAGGCGGCGTCGAGGAAGCGTTTAAGGTCGCGGGCGCGGCTGCGTCGCGTCTCGGACGTGGGGTAGAGCGCGACGGCGTTTTTGATCAAGCCTTCGCGCAGGAGGCCGGGGACGCTGCGATACTTGCCCGCGAGTTTCATCGCGGCGTAGCGTTCGTAACCGGCGAAGCACTCATCGCCGCCGTCGCCGTTCAAAGCGACGGTAACGTGTCGGCGCGTCTCGCGCGCGACGTAGTAAGTCGGAATGGCGGAAGAGTCCGCGTAAGGCTCGCCGTAGTGTTCGACGAGAGTGGGCAAGATTTCCATCGCGTCGGGGCGCACGATGAACTCGTGGTGCTCCGCGCCGACGTGCTCGGCGACGCGGCGCGCGTGGTGGAGTTCGCTGAAGTCCTGCTCCTCGAAGCCGATGGAGAACGTCTTGACCGGCGTGCTCGAAACTTCGCTCATCAACGCGACGACCGCCGACGAATCCACGCCGCCCGACAGGAACGCGCCGAGCGGCACTTCCGACATCAAGCGCACGCGCACGGCCTCGCGCAAGATTTCGACGGCCTGCTCGCCCGCCTCCTCTTCGCTCATCCGCGTCTTACGCGAAAAGTCGGGCTGCCAGTAGCGCGCGGTTTTGATCTCGCCGTCGCGCGTGTAGCGCAGGGTGTGGCCGGGTTCGAGTTTGTGTATGTCGCGGTAGGCCGTGAGCGGCGCGGGCACGCACATGAACGTGAGGTAGTGATGGATGGCCTCGCGGTTGACCTCGCGGCCGACCGACGGGTGTTGCAGCAGCGCGCTGAACTCCGACCCGAAGACGAACTCGTCGCCCACGCGCGCGTAGAGCAGAGGCTTTTTGCCCACGCGGTCGCGCGCGAGAAACAGTTCTTCCGTGCGCGTGTCCCAGACGGCGAAGGCGAACATGCCGCGCAGGTGCGTGGGGCAGTCCGCGCCGTACTCGTCGTAAGCGTGGATGACGACTTCGGTGTCGCAGTCGGTGTGAAACTGGTGGCCGAGTTGTTCGAGGCGTGCGCGGACTTCCTTGTAGTTGTAGATTTCGCCGTTGAAGACGATGGCGGCGGTGCGGTCGGCGTTGTACATCGGCTGCTGGCCGCTCTTGAGATCAATGATGGCGAGGCGGCGCATGGCGAGGCCGACGCCCGCGCCGTAATAAAAGCCGTCCTCGTCCGGGCCGCGATGGCGGATGGCCTCGCACATCCGCGCGAGCACAGCTTCGTCCAGCGCGCGCCGACGGCGATCCACAATTCCCACAATCCCGCACATAAGCTAACCCCTCTCCCCCACGCCCGTCTCCTGCTCCTCGCCGACGCCCGTCACAGACTTCTGCTCTAGCGGCGGGAGCGGCGGCGATTGCTCCGGCGACTGTTGCGGCGGCGACTGCTGCGGCGGCCGCCGACCCCTGCTCCTGATCTCGTTGCGTGCGGCCATGGCCTGCCGCTGCCGCTCCTCGCGGCGTTCTTTCAGCAGCACGTAGCCGACGGCGACGAAGATGAAGTAGAAGATCAACAACTGCGACCGCTGCCGGTATGCCGTCCCCACGTTCCCCTGAAAGATCGAGTACGCCAACGTCAACATCGTCGTGAACAAAATGATCGGCAACGCTTGTCTCAAACGGTACTTCAAGGTGAACCACCCGCCCAGCACAAGGAGCGGAAAGCTGCCCCACCACAACATCATCTCCGGCAGGGTGATGCTCTGGCGCAGGTTCGCCATCTGCCACGGGAATGGCGCGAACAATAGATAAATCATTCCCAGTGGAATGACGCTCAATGCGCCTGAGGTTGTCGAAACGTCCACGTCCTGCGCGAAGCCGGACTGCGCCGTGGCGGCCAAATCTTGACGGCTGCGCTGCACGCGTTCGAGGTTGCCGTAGTCTTCAAACTGCACGCTCGCCGTCCGCAGCACGCCGAAGTAAGTCAATGCCAGCCCGACGCAGGCGACGATCATCATCTGCCGGACGAACGTCTGCGCGGTGAACTGCCGCATGCCGATGAGGAAGCCCGCGCCCACCGCCACGATCATGATGTAGAAGATATAGAAACGCAGGCTGAGCAGGCCGAAGAGGGAGAACAACAGCACGACCAGATACTTGAAGCTGAACCGCTCGCCGAGTTTGAGCGTGGCGAGCGTGGTCAGCGTCAGCAGCAGCATGATCGGCGCGTCCTTGAGCGCCTGCGACGACCAGAGGATGAGCGACGGGTAGAAGGCCACCAAGAGCGCCGCCATGCGCGCCACCCGCACGTTCTTGAAGATGCGTTGCGCGCAGACGTAGATGACCGGGGCGGTGGCCGCGCCGAGCACGGCGTTGAAGAGTTGGACGGCCAGCGAGTTGCGCCCGACGAGCGTGTAGATGGTCGCCACCAGATACGGCATGCCGAGGAAGTCGTTCTGGTTGCCGTGCGAAAACTCCTGAAAGGTCAGTTGGCCTTGCCAGACGAGCGTCAGGAGGTTCGCTTGCTGGTCATAGGTCATGGCGTCGCCGCCGAAGAAACTTTGCAGGCGCAGGTAGTAGATCGCGGTCGCCAGCGCAACTCTCACCAGCAGCGCGCTGACGAACACTTGCAGCAAAAATTCCTCGTCCAGATCGGTCTGCTTGATGACGTAGCAGGCGACGAGCGCGCACGCCCCGCCCAAGAGCACGGCCGACCCGCCATGCACGGGGATCAGGAAGGGCAAGCTGACGAAATAGAGGAACGATAAAGTGGCAAGAAGGCCGTTCATGTTTAAAACAGACTGACGAGGGCGTTCGTAGGTTCGGTGTCCAGCTTGACCGGAAGGGCGCGCGGCGGCGTCGCGGCGCGCTTCCCGGCAGACGGGTCTGTGTGCGGGTCTAAAGCCTCGCGGTTATCCTCTAGCGTTGCATATCAATTCGCGCGACCCGCGCCCGGCGTCCGTGGGCGGCGGGGAAATTTAAAAGCCGATCTTCTCCGACAGGCTGCTGGCGATGTCTTCCAATTCCTTCTCCTTGGCATGCTTCCATTTCTTGTAACGGCGGTTGCCCTCGGCCAACTGCTGCGCCGCACGCCGCGACGCGACGGCCTGCCTGTCTCTCTCTTCCTTGCGCTCGCGCAACAGCACGTAGCCGACGGCGACGAAGATGAAGTAGAAGATCAACAACTGCGACCGCTGCCGGTACGCCGTCCCCACGTTCCCCTGAAAGATCGAGTACGCCAACGTCAACATCGTCGTGAACAGGATAATGGGCAACGCTTGTCTCAAACGGTACTTCAAGGTGAACCACCCGCCTAAGACAAGGAGCGGAAAGCTGCCCCACCAGAGCATCATCTCCGGCAGGGTGATGCTCTGGCGCAAGTTCGCCATCTGCCACGGGAACGGCGCGAACAGCAGATAGATCATGCCGAGTGGAATCACGCTCAATGCGCCCGATGTCGTCGAGACGTCCACGTCCTGGCCAAAGGCGGATTGCGCCGTCGCTAGATCCTGCCGGCTGCGTTGCATGGTTTCCAGATTTCCGTACGCGCCGAGTTGCGCGCTGGCCGTGCGCAGCACGCCCACGTAGGTCAGCGTCAGGCCCAGTGCGGCCATCACCACGAACTGCCGTCCGAACGTCTGCGTCGTCACGCGCTTCATCCCGATGACGAACGCCCCCGTGATGGCCGCCGCCACCATGTAGAAGATGTAGAAGCGCAAACTCAACAGGCCGAGCAACGCGCCCGCCAAGAGCACCCCGTACTTGATGCTCAGACTCTCGCCCAACTTGAGCGTCGCCATGATGGCGACGGCGAGCAGCAAGACGATGGGCGCGTCCTTGAGCGCCTGCGACGACCAGAGGATGAGCGACGGGTAGAAGGCCACCAAGAGCGCGGCCACGCGCGCCACGCGCACGTTCTGAAAAATGTGCTGCGCGCAGACGTAGACGACGACCGCCGCCGCCGCGCCGCAGATGGCGTTGAAGAATTGCACGGCCAGCACGTTGCGCCCGACGACGGCGTAGATGGCCGCCACCAGATACGGCATGCCCCAGACAACCGTGTCGTCCGTCACGACGAGGTCGGCCGCCCCGCGCCAGTAGAGCAACACGTCCCAGCCGAGGATGTCGTAAGTGAGCGCGTCGCCGCCGAAGAAACTCTGCAACTCGAAGGAGAAGATGACCGACCCGACGGCCATCCGCACGAGCAGCCCCGCGACGAACAGTTGCAGCAGGTAACGACGGTCGCTCTCGACCCGCCCGATCAAGTAGCCGAAGCCGAGCGACACCACGAGACAAAAGAGGAGCGCCGCGCCGCCGTAGCGCGGGATGAAGAGCGAGACGGCCGCGCCCATGAGCAGGAATAAGATGGCAAGAGCGGCGTTCATGCGTTTAAGTTAAACGTGTGCTCCCACAGCTCCATCGTCTCCGAAGTCTCCGAAGTCTTCCCTAAGTCCGATAGGCGTCCGGTGCGTTCGGCCGCGCGGCGCGTGCGACGTGCGCCGCTGTCGTCGCCGTCGTTAGCGACGCAGGACGAGGTGATTTTCCAGCACCAGCCCGTCGAAGTTTGCGCCCTGAAATGTGTTGATCGCGTTCTGCGGCGTGCAGACAATCGGCTCTTGAATATTGAACGACGTGTTGAGCACCATTGGGACGCCGGTCAGGCGCGCGAACTCGTCAATCAAGTGCCAGTAGCGCGGGTTCGTCCGGCGGCTGACCGTCTGCGGCCGCGCCGTGCCGTCCACGTGGACGACGGCCGGGATCGCCGCCCGCTTCTCTTCCGCGACGTGCAAGACCGTGACCATGAACGGGTCGTGGTGCGGGCGGCCGAAGATTTCCTCGCTCGCCTCCTCCTTCATCGAAGGAGCGAGCGGGCGAAACCACTCGCGCAGTTTCACTTTATGATTGAGCAGGTCGCGCATGTCGTTGCGGCGCGGGTCGGCGATGAACGAGCGGTTGCCGAGCGCGCGCGGCCCGAACTCCATGCGTCCCTGAAACCAACCGAGGATCGCGCCGTCGGCCAGCATGCGCGCCACGCGCGGGAGCATCTTTTCGTCGGGCAGCGTCTCGAAGCGCAAGCCCGCTTCGTTGAGAGCCTGCGCGCACTCTTCGGAGGTGAAGCCGGGGCCGTAGTAGGCGTGCTCCATGCGAAACTTGCGCGGCTGTTTGAGCAGAGTGTGATGCACCATCAAGGCCGCGCCCAGAGAGCACCCGGCGTCGCCCGCCGCGGGCTGGACGTAATACTTTTTGAACGGCGACTCGGTCATGATGCGCCCGTTCATCACGGAGTTGAAGGCGACGCCCCCGGCCATGCACAAGTTCTCTTCGCCCGTCATCTCGTGCAAGCCTTTGATGAGATGGAGCGCAGTATCTTCCAAGACCTTCTGCGCGCTTGAGGCGATGTTCCAGTGACGCTCGGTCAAGTCCTCGTCGGGCTGGCGCGGCGGCCCCAGCGCCTTCGTGATCTCTTCGCCGAACTGGTAGTGCTTCGCGAGGTGGTGATCGAGCACGCGGATGTTGAGATGAAAATCGTTGTTGCCGTTGGTGGACAGAACGCGCTGTGCGAAGAAGTCGTAATACTCCGGCTTGCCGTAGGCGGCCAAGCCCATCACCTTCCACTCGTCGCCGCCGAACATGTCGAAGCCGATGAAGTTCGTCACGGCCGAGTAGAACTGGCCGAGCGAGTGCGGCAGCTTGATGCGCTTGAGGACGCGCAACTTGTTGCCGTCGCCCTGCGAGAACAGCGTCGTCGTGTCTTCGCCCGTGCCGTCCCACGTCAGGATCGCGGCGCGGTCGAAGCCCGACGGGTAGAAGGTGCTGGCCGCGTGGCACTGGTGGTGTTCGAGGAAGTGGAAGCGAAACTTCGACGCGCCGAAATGCTCGCGGATGCGGCGCGGGTGCTTGAACATGCCGAGGTAACTGTCGCCCACCTGCGCGACGCCGCGGTCAACGCGCGCCTTGAACATGTCGCGCGAGATGAGAGAGGTCTTCAAAGCCTGCATCGCCTTGTGGCGCAGCACCCACGGCTTCCAGTAGTGACCGATGTGTTCGACGTCGGAGATTTTGATGTTCGCGTGGTCGAGGCAATACTGGACGGCGTTGTAGGGGAAGCCGCTGTAATGCTTCTTGCGCGTGAAACGCTCCTCCTCGGCCGCCGCGACGAGTTCGCCGTCGTGCAGCAAGGATGCGGCGCTGTCGCCGAGCGTCGTTAAACCGAGGATGTACATTTAGAACTGGCCTCCCTGCCTGCTCGCCGCTGCAAGCGTCGCCTGAGAACCCGGCGACGAATCCGCCGCACGCTCCGGCGCGCTCTCTACTTTACTCACTTCTTCCCCGGCGGCTGATGGCAGCCGCCCGCAGACGCCGAAGCCGCGCCGGTCGTCGTTGCAAGGCCACATCTCCGTGAACCCCGCGGCCTTGTACCACCCGGCGACTTCTTCGTAAGTGTGGTAATAGGCGTAAGGCGCGCCGAAGATGTCCATCAGGGCGAGCGCGGCCTCGCGCCTGCTCATCACCGGATACTTGCGCACGCCGAGGCCGTTCACCGCCTTGCAGAAGCCGATGAATGGCACGGCCATCGCGTCGGCGATGCGTGCGAACTGGCGCGGCGGGACGCGCGTCGTCACCGCGCGCAGGGTGTCAACTACGGGCGTCACCAACTTCTCGTACTTGTAGAGCCAGACGTAGAACGTGCCGCCCGCCTTGAGCAGAGGGCGCAGCGCGCGGAAGGTCTGCAAGGTGTCGGGCGTGTGGTGCAAGACGCCCGCTGAATGAATGATGTCGAGCGTCGCGTTTTTGAGCGGCGGTTGCTGCAAGTTGGCCTGCACGAAATGGACGCGCGCGGGGTTTGCGCCCGCGTGGCGATGTCGATAAGCCTGCCCGTGCAAGAGGCCGGAACTGAGATCGACGGCGATCACTTCCAGCCCCAGCGCAGTGTAGGCGACCGACTGGCTGCCGTTGCCGCAACCGGCGTCGAGCATCACTTTGCCTTTGAGTTGTTCGGCGGGGATGCGTAAGGGGTTCAGGAAAAACCACTCCACGCGGTCGGAGAGTTTCATGCCCCACGTCGTGCCGCCGAGGTCGTGATTGTCCCACTCGTGGCTGAAATTTTCGCGCGTCTGTTTGTCGTAGTTGACGCGCCCGGCGTTGAAGGCGCGCGCGGTCTCAACAACCGGCTGCAACCCGGCGGGGAGCGGCGTGGGCAAGAGCGGCCGGATCGTCTCCCAGTGTTCGGCGAGCGCGTCGGGCAGCATGCGCGGGACGCCGCCGACCACCGGAAACCAGTGGGAGCGCGCGCAACGCAGCAGCCCTTCTGTGATCTCTTGTTCGGAGTCGGCGACGGCAGCGGCGGCGGTCTTGAGGGGGAAGACTTCCAGACTCTCACGGCAATGCGGGCAACACAGGAAATTCAACAGGCGTGTGTACATAGCAAAAAAAAGCGGCTCAACATACCGGCGGCGCGCATAGACGCCCCTCGCGCCGATTACCTTCGGCTTGATCAAAATCGGACGACGACTTAAAGCAGGACTATAGTTATCAATCTACGAACTAGGAATCGAAAAATTGATGATTGGCGCGTTGAAGTCCAGACTTCTTTTAGCCGTTGAACCTACCAGAATTCCGCCCAAAAGTAAAAGTACGGCCTTTCTCCCGCCCGCCGCTTAGCCACGTTTCCGCGCCCACGCGTACATGTACGGGCTGCGGCCGAGGGCGTTGGCGAGTTGTTCGATGGCGCGCGCGCCGACGCGCTCGACCTGCCCCCACAGCCCCGCGCCCTGCGGCACGGCGAACGTGCCGGGGTAGACCACCATCTCCTCTACCTCGAAGCCGTTATGTTCGAGCAGGTAGCGCAGCGAGCGCGGGCTGAAGCCCTGCACGTGATAGAGATTCCAAGTCGGGCAGAGGTTCACCACCCAGTCGCGCCCGCGCGCCTTGTAGTAGAGGTTGCCGAGACTCTGATAGACGCTCTCCTCGTTCGGCGTGCTCAGGTAGACCAGCCCGCCCGCGCGCACCACGCGACTCAACTCGCGCACCGTCTCCGCGGGTTCGTACAGATGTTCGATAACTTCGACGAGCGTCACGGCGTCGAACGAGTTGTCCGGGTAACGCATCTGTTCGAGTGTGGCGGCGTGGGCGTTGACACGATTCACCTCGCAAGCGTAGCGCACGAACTCCGCCGACACGTCGCAGCCTTCGGCCTGCCAGCCGCGCTCCCCGGCCGCGCGCACCACCTCGCCGCGCCCGCAGCCCACGTCCAGAAAACGCCCGCGCCTGCCCAGACGACGCTCGGCCTCGCGCGCCAGCACGTCGCCGTGTCGCCGCTGCGCCTCGCCCTCGACGGCCATCACGTCCTCGAAGTAATCGGTGACGTTCGCGTAGCGCGTGTCCTCGCCCGCCGGGTAAGGCATCGGGTTGGGGAAGATCAACCCGCAGGTGCGACACTTGACGATGCGCGTCTTCGTCCCCGCGCCCTCGCGGTGCGCGTCGCCGCCGCGCGCGCCGAGCACGCGGAAATTGCGCCCGCCGCACACCTTGCACGACTCGTCGCGAAATTCCCAAAGCTGTTCGACGTTAGTAGTCATTCTGCGTTTCAATGCGGCCGCGTCGTGGGGAGAGAGGAAGGTTAGCCGCCGGGTTCGGCGTGGCCGAAGGAAGACCCGCCTTGTTTAGTTCGTCTTTAGCCGTTTGTTAGTCTGTCCGTTAATCCGTCGTTAATTCGTGCGTTAGTCCGTTGTTAGTCGGTTATCAATTCGTCGCCCGCACTAACTCGCAGGCTTGCGCGCGGCCACGTAGATGTAGATGCCCGCGCCCACGCGCCGCCCGACCCAGTTGACGAGTTGCGCGCCGCGGTACTCGACCCGCTTGCGCACGGTCTGTTCTCCCGTCGGAGGCCAGACCGTGCCGTGCATCTTGAAGCTCTCGATCTCGAAGCCGACGCGCGCGATGAGACGGCGCAGCGAGCGCGGGTTGAAGCCCTGCACGTGGTAGGGCGAGAAGGTCGGGGCGAGCGTGACCACCCAGTCGCGCCCCTGCGCCTTCATGTACAGGTTGCCCATCCGCATGTAGAGGCCGTCCTCGTTCGGCGCGTCGAACCAGAAGAGGCCGCCCGGTTTGAGCACGCGAAAGACTTCCTTGAGCGTCGCGTAGGGGTCGTAGAGATGTTCGAGGATGGCGCTCATCGTGACGGCGTCGAAGTGAGCGTCGGGGAAGTTCGCCTCTTCGAGTGTGCCCTGACGGCCGCGCACGCCGAGGTGCTCTTCAGCCCACTTGAGGTAGGCAGCCGACACGTCCACGCCCTCGTACTCCCAGCCCGACTCGCGCGCCGCCCAGAGGTTCTCGCCGAGGCCGCAACCCACGTCGAGGTAGCGGCCGCGCCGCCCCAACTGCCGCTCGATGGAGCGTATATTTTCCAGCGCGTTCGCCTTCTTAGCTTCAACGTCGTGGCCTTGAAAGTAGTCGTCGGGGGTGTCCGCGTAGAGTTCGTCGAGGCCGCGCGCGGGGTACGGCATCGGGTTCGGGTAGATGTGCGTGCAGATGCCGCAGCGGACGAGACTCGTGCGCACGCCCGCGCCGCCGTGGTGCGCTGCGCCGCCGCGCCAGCCGAAGAACTTCGGCTCGTCGCCGCCGCACGCGCCGCACACGGTCGGGCGAAACTCGAAAGCGGCAGTAGCCGCAGCGGCCGTCTCGTTCTGCGCCGCGGCCTTCGCGTCGCCGGGTGTCGTTGTCGTCGCCGCTATCGTTTCGTCTTGTAAAGTTCCCTTCAACACGCTCATGGGGCGACTCCCCTTTTATCCAGAATGTAACGCTTGTCGGCGAAGATGCGCCGCACGGTGCTGATGATGGGGCGACTGATCCAGTCGTCTTCCAGACAGAAACGCGCTACCTCCGCCTTCACGCGTCGGCGCTTTTTGAGCGCGGTGCGGCATTGTAAATAACCTTGAAAGTAACCGACCAGCCCGTAGAAGAAGTATGCGAACGAGCGGAAGCGAACGCCGCGCACGGTCAGCCAGAACAGATTACGCACGAAGACCACGGGCAAAAATCGCCACGGCAGATGTTTCAAGTTGAACCACGCCGCGTTGCGGAAGCCGCGCCCGTAGCGTTTCCAAGAACGCTGCTGGCGGCTCTCGCGGTGGTACGACAGGCAGCGCGGCTCGTAGATGATCTTGTAGCCCGCGTCCCACAGGCGGATGGCGAGGTCGTCTTCGGTGGCGTAGATGAAGAAGTCGTCGTCGAAGTAGCCGCACTCGTCTAACACGTCGCGCCGGATGGCCGCGCCGCACGCCGCGAACGAGGTGATCTCGCGCTCGCGCCCCGGCTCGGTCGGGATGAGACGTTCCTCCCACAAGTGCGTGACGAGACTGCCGAGGTGCGGGTTCATCACGCGGAACGCCATCACGGCCACGTCTTTGTTCGCGTCGTCCTCCCACAACTTGACCATCGTCTCGATGGACTCCGGCGCGAGGTGCGAGTCGTCGTCGAGCATGGCGACGTACTTGCCGCGCGCCGTGGCGAAGCCGACGTTGTAACCCGTCATGCCCGTGTTGTCGTGCAGGCGCACCACCGTCACTTCGGGAAACTTCTCGTAGACCATCTGCGCCGTCCCGTCCTTCGAGCCGTTGTCCACGACGATCAACTCGATGTTCGGGTAGGTCAGTTTCCGCAACTCATTGAGGCCGATCTCGACCTCGCCCTTGCGATTCCACGCGAGCATCACGATGCTCACGAGCGGCTGCTCCTCGGTGCTGCGCGCGAGCGCGGCGGCTTCCGGTTTGACGATGCCGAGGATGGTCTGCACGAGCACGGGCGCGCGGTGGCGACCCGGTCGCGTGCGGTCTTCCAGATCGCGCGTGGCGAGTTTGACGTGCGTGTCGCGCAGCGTCTCCTCGTCGAAGGTGAAATAGCCTTCGCCGCCCTGATGATGCGGCACGTTCGCGATCAAGTAATCGTATGCGCCCTCGCCCACCTGCTCCGTGATCTTCGACGCAAGCTCTGCGCCCGTCGCGCCGCGCGTGTCGGCCTCTTCGACGATGTTGACGACCATGATCTTCGTCGCGCGGCTGCGGCGGATGGCGTCGCTCACGCCTTCGATCATCAGCGTCGGCAGCAGCGACGAGTGGAACGTGCCCGGCCCGTAGATGATCACGTCGGCGTGCTCCAACGTTTCGAGCGCGCTCGCGCTCGCGGCCGTCGGCGCATGAACCTCTCGGCGGATGCGCTCGCGCGCCGCCTCAACATTCGACTCGGCCGCCCACCTGTCGAGCGCGAGCGGCGCGACGGGTTCTTTGGCGAGGAAGAGTTCGAGGATGTCGCCGTCGGCGTCGGTGATGACGGCGGCCTCGCTCGCCAGCACGCGCCCGTCCGCGCACAAGGCGAAGAGGTGCCGGTTCTCTTCCGAAGCGATCTCGACGCGCCCGCGCACCTGTAAAACTTCTTCGAGCGCGCGCAGCGCACCTGTCCAACTCCGGCCGTGCTCGTAGTACGCGCCGAGCAGGATGCAGTTGCCGAGCGCGCAGTCGGCGAAGGAGAACTCCGCGCCGTTGTCGCGTTCGCGCCTGACGAGTTCCGCGAGGAACAATCTCAAATAGCCGACGAAACGTTCGCGCGCGTCCGCAGGCATGCGCGCCGCCATCTTCAACAGTTCGCGCCGCTCGCCGCGCGCGAGAGCACTGCCGCCCGTCGCGCAGAGGTCTTCGATCTCGCGCCGGAAGTCAGCGGCTCGCTCCGGCTCGGCCGGGTAACGATAGGCGAAGACTTCGTAGCGCGACCAGTACCCGGCGGCGTCGAGGTTCATCAGCGAGAGCAAATTCTTGCGCAGGTCGGAAGGGCCGAGTTCGTCGAAGACGTAGCGCAGCCGCCCGGTGCTCAACCCGTCGTCATAGGCGTTGACGAGACAGGTGACGCGCGCGCCCTGATCGAGTAGTTGATTGGCGAGCGGGCCGCTGCCGCGCCCGCCGCACAAAATGACGACGTTGAACCCGCTGGCCGATTGGAGCAATTCTTTCATCTTAAAAAAGGAAAATCATCTTTCTGAGAGAGCGCTAATAATGCACAATCAAACTCACGCCGACAAGCTGAGAAGGTGCGCGAGGAGCGCGTGCGTCGCCGCCGTCCCCTCCGCCCCCGATGCGCGCGCGAGCGACACGACGCCCGCCCCGGTCTCGACTCCGCCCCGTGCGGGCGCGACCGACAGGCAGAGCACACGCGGGAACACACGCGGGATCACGGCGTCGTTGCCGCCCGCGTCGAACTCGTCGCCGACGTAGACGAGCGCAGCTTCCACGCACGCCACACTCTCGCCCGTCGCCTTCGACGCTTCCGTCAACAGGTCGCCGAGCGCCGCCTCTTTCGAGACGCCGCGCCGCGTGATCTCGATGCTGCTGCGCCCGCTCTCGGCCAACTCGTAGTCGGCTTCCAACTTCGCGCGGCGCAACAACTCAAGGCCGCGTTCGTAAACTTCCGCGCGCGGGTTCAGACGCCCTTCGGCCGCGTGCCTCTGCGCCGGGATGGGACGCAAGACCAGCACCGCGCCCTCGCGCTCGTCCACACGCGCCGGGAGCGACGCGAAATCGAAACGCGGGAACGCCGCCCCGTACCACTCCGCGCGCGCTCTAACTTTCGCGTCGAACTCCGCGCCGAGCGTTTCGAGCAAAGCGCGCAACTCTGCGACATCCGACGCGCGCAGTTGATGCCGCCCGCCGTAAATTTCTTCGACCGCGTGCCGCTCGCCGTCCCACACGATCTTCGTCGCGCCGCGGTTGGCGTAGATGCCGAGACGCCCGATGGCCGGCGCGTCGCCCGACTCCTTCAATCTTTCGACGACGGGCATGACGAGACGCCGTTCGAGTTGCCGCCAGCCGTGCCCCGTGACGAGGCCGACGCGAAAGCCGCAACGCAAGAGTTCAGGCAGCAACGCCGCCGCCGCGCTCTCCGCGAAACTCTCTTCGCCGCGACTCGCAACGCCGCCCGCGCCCGCCGAACGCTCGCGCGCCAGCAGCGTGTCGTCAACGTCGAGCACGAGCGCGCCCGCGCGTCTGAGCCGTTCGAAACGCGCGGCGTCCAACAGTTCGCCGAGTCCGACGCCTCCCGCGCTCATGTCGCCGCCCTCTCCCGCGCTCATGTTCTCGCCCCGCCGTCAGTTGGCCGCGTAGCTGTCGAACCGGGCGCGTCAGTTGAAGCTAGCGCACCCGCCGTCTCGCGTGCAACGCGTTCGCACCACGCCCGCGTTTCGGGTTCGTCAACGATGGACGCGCCGCGCACCTCCGCACGGAGCGCGTCCGGCAAATACTGCCGCAGGCTGTCGGCGTTCGGCAGGCAGAACAGCCCGCCCATCTCCAACGCGCCGACGTAGGTGGCCGCCAGCGTCGTCTGCGCGAGCGAGCGCGGGATGAGCCACGCGCGCGCGCCGCGCCACACGATGTTGCAGGGCACGCTCTTCAGCCGCCCCGTCTCCTCCTCGTTGTCGCCCGCCGCGAACGCACGCAGCATCTCAAACAGCCACGCGGCCAGACGCTCCGCGCTCCCCGCTTCAACCAGCATCACGTAGGCCGGGTACGTCTCCGCGAGGCGCGACACGCGGAGACCCGCCGCGTCGTGTATCGTCTCGCACGCCTCCACGCGCGAGAGCGGAAACTCCCACGGGTAGGCTTGAAAGTGCGCCCAGTCAACGATGGAGGCGGCGGCGCGCTCCATGTTGTGAATGAACGTCCACTCCGTTTCTGTGCGCGCGAGCCGCGACACGTCTGCGAGGTCTGCCCGTGTCAACTCCGCGCGCTTCTCTTCCGGCCACACGACGAGATGACCGGGGACGATGCTGTTCGGGTTGGCGGCGACGTTGAGGCCGCCCGCGCGCGCGAATAAAAGTTGACTCATCAAGTCGAGATCAAACGTCGCCGCGCGCTTCTCCGGCAGACTCCCGACGCGCGTCTTGTAGTCCTCGCGCGCCTTGCTGTAAAAGACCGTGCCCCACCCGTACTCGCCGCAACCCTCTTCGACGCCGTGCAGCACCAGCAGACGCGGATCGTGTCGGACGAGATTAGTCACGCGCTGCTTCTCCCACCACTGAGCCATCAGATCAGACGACTCCGCCGCAGCCACCGCTTCGGATGACTCCGCAGCAGCCGCCGCTGTGTGCGCCGCCTGTTCGTCCGCCAATTCAACTCCTTGTGTGTCCGCGTCGTTCAAAAATTTACCCCCGGGCCGTTACGTCGTTTCGGGAATCACGAACGCGCCCGCACGTTCCCCGGCCAGACGCCGGTAGGCGTTGCGATAACCGACGCCGCCCACGCGCGCGAGATCGAAATAGCGATGCGCCGTCTCGACCGCACGCGCACGCACTTCGGGTTCATCCGCAAGCGCGAGCGCGGCGCGTGCGGCCTCGTCGAGCGTCTGCGCGTCGAAGTCTTGGACGATGACGCCGACGCGTTCGCGCGTCAGGATGTCGTCGGTGTCGCCGATCCCCGCGTTGCAGACGGTGGGCAGACCGGCGGCGAGGTATTCGGGAATCTTCGTCGGCGAGGCGGCGATCTGCGAGAACGTCGCCTTGCGAAACGACAGGCCGAGCCGCGCGCGTTTCAAATACGCGGGCACTTCCCCCGGCTTCACCGCGCCGATCCAGAAGTCTGCGCGGCCGAGTCCGACGCGTTCGAGCGTCGCCGCCGCGTCCGTCGCCGAAGAGGTCGTGAGGACGCGCAGAAGAGCGTCCGGCCGTTGACGCTTCAAGGCGAGGAAGAAACGCCCCATCTCTTCGAGCAGGTACAGACCCGTCACCGACCCCGCCGTGACCACTTCAAAACGCCCCGCCCCTGTGTCGCTCGTGTCGCTTTCCCGTGCCGTGTCGTCGCTTCTCAACTCACCTGCGGAGAGTTGCGCCGCGTCCGTTTCGTTAACCGCCTGCTTCGCGTCGCCTTCAACTCGCGCCGACTCGAAACGCGCGAAGTCAACGCAGCAGGGGACGACTTCAATCTGTTCGGCGCGTGCCAGCCCGCGCTCGACTAAGTGGTCGCGCAAACGATGCGTCAGCACGATCAACTGCGCCGCGCGTCGCAGCCCCGCGCGTTCCACCGCGCGCACCGCGCGATACTGCGGCGACTCTTTCGTCCACACGCCCGCCTCCTCGTACTCCTCCGCGAGCAGGCCGCGAATGTCGAACAGCAGTCGCACGTTGCACCAACGCCGTGCAATGAGCGCCATCGCCATCGGCAGATGCCCGCGCGCGTGCAGCACGTCAATTTTATGACGACGCGCGAGCCGCGCCGCCGTCCACGCGCCGTGCAAGATGTCGTAAGGCGTGACGAGCGCGGACGGGCTTTTGTGATAGGCGAGCGCGTGCCAGACGATGCCGTCGCTTGCCAGACGCTCGCGCCACGCACGTTCGTCCTCCGGCGACCACGCCGCGCGCCGGTTCGGCTCGAAGGTGAGCAGGTACACCTCGACGCCGCCGCGCCGCAGTTCGCGCAGGTAGGGCAACACCTGAGTCTGCACGAGCGGCTCGCGCAGTCCGAAATAGCAGAGGTAGAGAGTCTTCAAGTTCTTCCCCGTCGTCATCACGGTTTGTGCCCCGCGCCCGGCTTCGGCACGTCGAGACGCGCCGCGCCGCCGACGTTCTGACTGCCGACGTTGTGAACGCCGCCGCCGTCACCGCGCCGCCACGCGGCCTGCGCCCACCCGACGAACGTCGCCAGATCAACAGCGAGCATCACGAAGACGACGCCCGCGAACTGCGCCGGGTTGAGCAGCCACGCGAGGCCGCGCCCCTCGCGCCGCGCGTAGATTGATTTGGCCGCGCGCGCGAGCGTGCCCGCCAGCGGGACGGCGAGCCAGTACCACTTGTGCACGCAGGCGAGCGCGACGAAGACGAGCCACACGGCGTACTGCCGCGCCAGCCCGTAATGCCAATCCCACTGTCGCCCCGCCCAGACGTTGTGGCGCGAGTAGAGCACGAACTTGCGGAAAGTTTTTGCGAGCGTCGGTTGCAGTTGCCACCACACGGTCGCGCGTGGGGCGTAACCCGTCTTGAAGTCGAGACGTTTGATCTCCTCCATGAAGAAGAGGTCTTCGGCCGCGCGCAGATCGGGGAAGCCGCCCGCCGCCTCCCACACCTCGCGCCTGAGAAGCGCGGAAGCGATGGACGGCCCGCGCAAACGCCCGCCCGCGCGCGACACCTTCGGCGGCAAATAAACTAACGCCGCGCAGCGTTCAAAAAAACTCCCGGCGGCCGCCTCGTAATTGCCGTACACGACCGACACTTCACTATCCGCACGCGCCACCGCGATCAAGTTTTCGAGCCACGCCGTTTCGAGTTTGATCCCCGCGTCTGTCAGCGCGACCCATTCACAACGCGCCGCGCCGATGCCGATGTTGCGACCGCGCCCCGGCGTCGCCTCCTCCGCCTCGATCACGCGCAGGATTTTGTAGTCGTCGGCCAGAGCGCGCGCCACGCCGACGGTCGCGTCCGTCGAACCGCCGTCCACGATGATCACTTCCGCGGGCTGGTGCGTCTGCCGCCGGATGGATTCGATGAGCGCGCCGAGCGACACCTCCTCGTTGCGCACGGGCACGACGAGCGACACGGCGAACTCTCCCGCCGTCGCTTCGTCTTTCCCATCAGTCGCCGTGTGCTCCGTTCTCATCCTCGTCTCGTACAACTATGCCCCGTACAACTATGACTCAACATCCGCCGTGCCCTGTCCTCGCTCCGTCCTCGAATATTTTCGTTTGAAAGTGTGTGGTGAGAGACGTGAAGGAAGTTCATTCACCTTGCGCCGCCGCCGTCGTCGTGGTCGCCCCGACGCTCGCCGCGCGAGACTCTTTCGTCGTCGCCGCTGCCGCAGGAGAAGAAGTCGCATCGCCTGACGCGCGCCGGTCGCGTATGAAGCGCGCGGGGTTGCCGCCGACAATCGCGTAGGCCGCCACCGGCTTCAAGACGACCGCGCCCGCGCCGACGATGGCGTGCGCGCCCACGTCGGCCATCACCGTCGCGTTCGCGCCGATCCAAGCCCCCTCGCCCACGCTGACGGGCACGAGCGGGTTGTTGCCCTGCAACTTGATCGGGACGCTCACGTCATCCGCGCGGTGATGATGCCGCCCCGCCAGAATGATCGCGCCGGGGCCAATCAACACGTGGTCTTCGATCAGCGCGTACTCAACATAAACGTCGCGGCTCATCCACACGTCCGCGCCGATGCGCGTGCGCCGGTCGCCGATGCTCGTCCCGTGGTTGAGTATGACGCCGACGCCCCCGCACAAGCCGAGCCGACGGTAAACTTCCTGCCGCAACTGCCAGCCGAACGTGAACGGGATCGTCCCCAGAGCCTCCGTCACGAAAGGCCAGTGCGCCAGCCCGTTGCGCTCCAACACGTCTATCAGAAACGCGAGCGGCACGCCGACGAGCAACACCAGCGCGCGCCGCACGACCTTGAAGCAGACTGTGATGAACTTCAACATAACGACAGCGCGGCGACCGACACACGCCGCCGCTTTCACAACCAACTCAACCTCACCAGCGACCGTCAACCCATCCGGGCGATCACTCAAATTGTCCAGGCGTCCGCTCAACCCTCCGCCTCTTCACTTTGCGCCTTTGCGCGAGATATTCCTTCTCGCCTCAACCGGCGGCCACGAGATTATCTTCCGCGCCCGCTCGCAACGCATCAACGTGTGTGTCGTCGGGAATCAACCCGTAAGTCGCGAACCACTCGGCCGAGCGCCGCAACCCTTCCGCGAAGTTGACGCGCGCGCGAAAGCCGATCTCCTGCTCCGCCCGCGCCGCGCTCAGACGCGACTCCGACAGTTGCAACTGCGTCCACGTCACGTCGAAGTTTCCGCCCGCGCCGTCGCCCGCCGCGCCCGTGCCCGACTTCAACTTCTCAAGATAAGGGCGCAGGCGTTTCTTCTCGCGCAATGCCATGTAGGCGCGGAACACCGTCGCCTGCATCGCCGGACTCTCGAAGACGAACGAGCGAAACTCGCTGCTCCGCGCCACCGCGCCGAGCGGGCGCACCGACGCGCGCACCCAGCCGCGCCAGTCCAACTCGCCCGGCAACACCTCTGCGCTCCGTCGGCGCGGCGCGACGACGCCTAACAACTCCGCGTGCGCGTCTATGTACTCGCTCCACTTCAAAGGCGCGCCGTCCGTCACAAACAGAGGCTTCCCGAACCCTCGCTCAGTCTCCAAACCGCAACGCACCGACTCGACCAGATCGTCCACGTGGATCAGGTTGCACCACCCGCCGTCTTCCACCACGCACACCTCGCCGCGCACGAGCAGTTCCATCAACTCTGCGCTCCAACGCAGGTACGACCCGTAGACCATGTGCGGGCGCAGCACGACGCCCTCCAACCCGCGCGCGCACTCGCGCAAGACCGCTTGCTCGGCGCGCGCCTTCTCGTCCGCGTACGGCTCGCCGGTTTTAACTAACGGCGTCGCTTCCTGCGCCGCCTCGACGCGCGTCGGCAGCGCGCGACCGTAGACCGCCGCGCTGCTCATGTGGACGAAACGCCCGATGCCGAGCGAGCGCGCCGCCGCCAGCAACGGCTCTGTCTCCTGACTCGCCTTGTCGCCCACGCCGAGATGCACGATGGCGTCGCAGCCTTCGGCCGCGCGCCTCACCGAAGCCTCGTCCGTCAGGTCGGCCTCGACCACTTCGAGCGGGTAACGCATGATGCGCGCCGCCGTGCGATAGCTCCGCACCATGCAGCGCAACTCGCCGAGCCGCCCCGCCTCCGCCCACATTTCCACCAGACGCGACCCGACCGACCCGGCCGCCCCCGTCACCAGAATTTTTTGATAACGACTCGCACTCGCCTCATGCTTCGACGCGCCGACGTTGATAGACGCACTGCCTGTCGCCTCACCACGCGACGCGCCGACGTTGTTCGACGCACTGACGTTGTTCACCGCGCCGAAAATTTTCGACGCGCCGCTTGTTGCCGTTGTGGCTGCGCCGCCCGACGCGCTTCGATTCCAACTCTCCGGCGCGGGCTGCCGCATCCGGTAACACGTCTCAATCGCCTCGACCGTCGCCAGCGCGTCGCGCGCCGGGGCGACTAATTCAACTTCACCCCTGATCGCCCCGACGACATTTTCCAACTGCCGCACGAACGGATCAGTCGCGGCCGTCGCGGCGTCTGCGTGCGCGGTCGTGTGAAACTTGCCCGCCGTCGCGTCGTCGTCGCCAACGTCGCCGCGCCCGAAAGCGATCTTGATCTCGCCGCGCGCGTGCGGGTCTATGTCTATGTAACCGTCGGTGCAATGGATGCGCGCGCGGTTGACGCTGCGATAGGCACGGCTCAGTTGGACGACGCCGGGGACGGCGTGCCCCGCCGCCGTGCGGCAACTGACGCGCGCGCGCGCGAACGCCTCCACGCGCCCCTGCGCGTCGTCCTCGTAGCCGTCCACCTCGACGCGGCCGAGCCACGCCGCCAGTTGATCGAAGACGTGCGGCCCCAGATCAATCAACACGCCGCCGCCCGCCCACGCCGGGTCGAACGTCGCGCGGTTCAGAGGCCAGTTCCACACCGACTCGCGCACCTCGAAACGAATTGCCTCGCCCACCAACTTCCGCCTGAGCGCGTCCGCCGCGAGTTCGGTCGAGGCGAAGAAGCGGCGCACGAAACCGCAGGCGAGCAGTAGTCCCGCGCGTTCGCTCACTTCGATCATCTCCACGGCTTCGGCCTTCGTCAGCGCGAGCGGCTTCTCGCACAACACGTGCAGCCCCGCGCGCAAAAGTTCGAGCGACACAGGCGCGTGATGCACGTTCGGCACGGCGACAACGGCCGCGTCGGCGTGCTCTGAAAGTTGAGCGAGATCGTTCACGACCACTGCGTCGGGGCACAGTGTCCGGCGCAAATTTTCGGCGCGCGCCGGGTTCACGTCGTAGAGCGCGGTGCAACGCGCGCCCGCCACAGCCGCCGCGGCCAGCGCGTGCGAATGCGCGATGGCTCCGCAGCCGACGAGCGCGATCCGAACCTGTCTGTTTTGCAGTTCCCTCATGTCCCCAATTGCGCCGCGCGTCAACGCGCGATGGGCGCGACCTTCCCCGTCACCTGATCTATGTGATAGCGCGCGAACGAGCGCAGCCACTCCGCGCGCCGCAGTGCGTCTTCGTCGTGATTAAGACGCCCGCGCAAATAAAAACGCACGCCGAGCGCGCCCCAGTGCAACGCGTTCGCCACCCACCCCAACCGCCACGAGAGCGGGTTGCGATGACGCGCCGCGAACACGTGGAAGGCGTCGAGGTAGCGGTAGTGCTTGTCGTTGTTCTTGTAGAGTTGGTTGCTGCTCTTGTTCTCCAGATGCACGATGGGCGCGCCGTGGACGTAGCACACGCGCAAGCCCGCCTCGCGCATCCGCCAGTACCACTCGATGTCCTCGCCATACAGGAAGAACTCGTCCGGCAAAGGCCCCACGCGGTCGAGCACCTCGCGTCGCACCGCGACGAACGAGTTGCTCAGCCAGTCAACCTCCTGCGTCTCGACGACGTACCACAAACGCGCCAACTTCTGATTCTTTTTCAACACCATCGGCCCGAACTTGTTCAGCCCGGCAGCGACCGACAAATCGCTCCACAGCGTCGGGAAGCGCAAGCCCGTCGGCACAAACTCGCCCTCGCCGTTCAAGTGCTGCCCCCCCACGGCCGCCACGTCCGCGTGCGCGTCCAGATATTCCACCAGACGCTGCACCGCCCCCGCCAGCACAATCGTGTCGCTATTCAACAACACCAGATAACGCCCGCGCGCATACTTGAACCCCAGATTATTCCCGCGCGCAAACCCCAGATTCGCGCCGCTGCGCACCAGCCGCACGTCCGGGTGTTGCTCCTCGATATACTCCGCGCTCCCGTCGCTCGAATCGTTGTCCACCACGATGATCTCCGCGGGCAACTCCCCCAGCGACTCCTTCAACGAAGCGATACACTGCCCCGTCAACTCGCGCGTGTTCCAGTTCACGATGACGACGGAGACACGCGGCCGCGGCGCACCAGCCTCCCGCGCCGTCAACTCACCCTGAAAACTTTCTTCCCCTGCAACAACCATGACCTGTCTATTTAACCTTACTTCTCTGTTTAACCTTACTTCATCTTCAAAGTATCACCGCCGTCTCACACGCGGCTCGCGGAGAAGTGTGCAGCACGACCGCCTTCCAACTGAGCGGCTTCGAGGTCGGCGGCCACCATCTCACGAATCATCTCCGCAAACGTGTACTCCGGCTCCCACCCCAACTCCTCTCGCGCCTTCCTTGCGTCTCCAATCAGCAAGTCCACTTCCGCCGGGCGCAGGAACCGCTCGTCGATCTTCACGTACTCCCGGTAATCCAGCCCTACCTCACCGAACGCCCGCTCGCAGAACTCCCTCACCGTGTGCGTCTCGCCCGTTGCCACCACGTAGTCGTCCGGCCTCTCCTGTTGCAGCATCAGGTGCATCGCCCGCACATAATCCTTCGCATGCCCCCAATCGCGTTGCGCCTCCAGATTCCCCAGTTTCAACTCCTCTGCCAGCCCCAGCTTGATGCGTGCGGCCGTCGAGGTGATCTTCCGTGTCACGAACTCATACCCTCTGCGCGGCCCCTCGTGGTTGAACAACAGCCCCGACGAGCAGTACATCCCGTACGCCTCCCGGTAGTTGCGCGTCAACTCGAACCCCGCCACTTTACTGATGCCGTAGGGTGAGCGCGGGTGAAAGCGCGTCGTCTCCGTCTGCGGTGTCTCGGCCACCTTGCCGAACATCTCCGAGGAGCCTGCGAAGTAGAAGCGGCACTTGGGGC
Source organism: Pyrinomonadaceae bacterium (assembly GCA_030838445.1). Lineage (GTDB taxonomy): Bacteria > Acidobacteriota > Blastocatellia > Pyrinomonadales > Pyrinomonadaceae > JAIVJZ01. The sequence continues at coordinate 28,265 of JAUZFQ010000117.1, forward strand.
GCAACTCTCTGAGTGCGGCGAGCATGTAGTGGGTGCCGTTGATGTTGGTGTTCATCGTCGAGAAGCCGTCGGTGAACGACTCGGCCACAAAACTTTGTGCGGCGAGGTGGTAGCACTCCGAGAACTCGACCTGGCTGACAACGTGAAAGAGCGACGGGTAGCTCTCCAAAGATGCAGCGTGCAAAGTCACTTTATCCAGTAAGTGCGCGATGCGTTGGAAGCGGCGGGCGGGGTCTTCCAAGGCCACGCGCCGCACGAGGCCGTGGACTTCGTAGCCTAACGAGAGCAGGTGCTCGGCCAAGTAGCTGCCGTCCTGTCCCGTGATCCCCGTAATTAATGCTCTCTTCGTCAAGCGATAAACTCCTGAGTAAATTTGTCCCGGCGTCGGACGCTATCCACCGTCCGCGTGTGTTGGACATGAAGCGGGCGGGGATGCGCCCCGCCCATAAGGTAATTCATCCGGCCGCTAAATTCATCCCGCCGCCCGTCAAGGTTGGAAGCGGCTGATGACGTCAACGACGTATTGTTGTTGTTCGAGCCGCAGTTCGGGGTAGATGGGCAAGGCCAGCGTTTCGCGCGCGGCGCGTTCCGCTTCGGGCAGCGCGCCCGCCGCGTAGCCGAGGTAACTGAAACACTCCTGCAAGTGCAGCGGCACGGGGTAGTAAATTTTGCTGCCGACGCCGTGCGCACGCAAGTGTTCGATGAGCGCGTCGCGGTGTTGGGGGACGCGCACGACGTACTGGTGGAAGATGTGCCGGACGTTCTCGCGGATGAACGGCACGCGCAGGTTGAAATTGAGGCGCGCGTTCGTCAGCAGGAGCGAGTAAGTCTCCGCGCGTTCGCGCCGCGCCTGCGACCAACTGTCGAGGTGCGGGAGTTTGACGCGCAGGATCGCGGCCTGCAAGGCGTCGAGGCGACTGTTGATGCCAATCTCGTTATGGAGGTATTCGGTCGCGCCGCCGTGGACGCGCAGTGTGAGCAGGCGCGCGGCGAGCGCGTCGTCGTCGGTCGTCAGCATCCCTGCGTCGCCCGCCGCGCCGAGGTTCTTCGTCGGGTAGAAACTGAAACAGCCGATTGCACTCATAGACCCCGCGCGCCGCCCGTTGTCCTCCGCGCCGATGGCCTGCGCCGCGTCTTCGATGAGGGGCAGGTTGTGACGCGCGGCGACTTCCGCGAGCGCGTCCATCGCGGCGCACTGGCCGTAGAGGTGGACGGGCAAAAGAGCGCGCGTGCGTTCGGTGATCGCGGCTTCGACGAGCGACGGGTCGAGGTTGTAGGTGCGCGGTTCGATGTCCACGAAGACGGGCATCGCGCCCGTGCGCATGACGGCGCTCGCGGTGGCGAAGAAGCTGAACGGCGTCGTGATCACTTCGTCGCCCGCCTTGATGTCCAAGGCCATGAGCGCGAGCAGGAGCGCGTCCGAGCCGGAAGCGCAGCCGACGGCGTGCCGCGTCGTAGAGTAACGCGCGATCTCCTCTTCGAGCAGGCGCACTTCCTCGCCCAGGACGAACTGTTGCGAGTCGAGGACGCGATCCGTGGCCGCGCGCAACTCTTCGCGCAAAGCGGCGTGCTGCTGTTTCAAGTCGAGCAGCGGGACGTTCATTTGTGCTGACGCTTGTGTCATAGAACTTTGAACTTTTCGATCTCCTATCAGTCACTCTCTCCCGCGGCTCACGCCGCTGGCAACATAACCCGTCGCCCCTCGCGGGGCTTGCACAACTTACTCCGGCAACTCGATCAATCCACTCCGGCAACTCGATCAATTCACTCCGGCAACTCGATCAACTTTCCGCCCTGATTGATTGACTCCTGCGCGGCTTCGAGCAGGCGCACGACGCGCAGGCCGGCCGCGCCGTCGGTGAGCGGCGCGCGCTTGCTTGTGATGGCGTCGAGGAACTCTGCGGAGACGTGCGTCAGGGCTTCGGTCGAGTCGAGTTTGGGAACCCACACGTCGCCGGTGCGGTAGCTGACGAGCGTCTGGTAGGCCGCCTCCTTGTCACTGTCCGACTCGATGCGGTTCGCCGTCACGCCCTTGTCATAGACGCGCACCTTCTCGGTCGGTTCGATGTCGTCGTAGACGATCATCTTGCGGCTGCCCGCGATGAGCGTGCGACGGATCTTGACGGGCGAGAGCCAGTTGAAATGAAAGTGCGCGATGAACGAGTCGGCGAAGCGCAGCATGACGTAGGCGATGTTTTCGATCCCGGCTTCGATGTGACTGCTGCCCGTCGCCGTCAGCGCGACGGGCTGGCGCGCGACGAGGTAGTCCATGATCGAGAGGTCGTGCGGGGCTAAATCCCAGACGACGTTGATGTCGCGCTGGAAGAGGCCGAGGTTGATCCGCACCGAGTCGAAGTAGAGCAACTCGCCGAGTTCGCCGCTCTCGACGATCTCCTTGATGCGGCGCACCGCGCCCGTGTAGACGAACGTGTGATCCACCATCAGGGTGAGGCCGCGCCGCGTCGCGAGTTCGACGAGTTCGCGCGCCTCCCGGCTGGTCGTCGTGAAAGGTTTTTCGATGAGGACGTGCTTGCCCGCCATGAGCGCGTCTTTCGCGAACTTGTAGTGCGTGGCGACGGGCGTGGCGATGACGACGGCCGCGAGTTCTGGGTCGGCGAGCAACTGCCTGTAGTCGGCGGCGGTGCGCGTGGCGGGGTAGCGGCGGCCGATGGCGTTCAGGCGCTTCTCGTCCGTGTCGCAAATCCAGCGCAGTTGCGCGCGCTCGTTCTCCGCGAAGTTGCGGATGAGGTTCGGCCCCCAGTAGCCGCAGCCGATGACGCCGATGGTGATCATAGAGAGTTGTCCGTCGTCAGTCGTGCGTTGTCAGTTGTTCGTGTTGGTTTGGTCGAACGTGGCCGACGGGGCGTGGCTATCATCATGCGTGATAGTTAAACACGCGCGGCGGACAACTGACTACCGGCGAAGGAGCGGACGGCTTCGGCCACGCGCTCGATCTGTGCGGCAGTCAACTCCGGAAACATGGGGAGCGAGAGGACGCGCGCGGCCTGACGTTCGGCTTCCGGGTAGTCGCCCGCGCGGTGGCCGAGCGACGCGTAGGCCGGTTGCAGGTGGACGGGCACTGGATAGTGGACGCCGGTCTGGACGCCCGCCGCCGCGAGGTGCTGTTGCAACGCATCGCGCTCGTCGCTCTGCACGACGTAGAGGTGATAGATGTGACGCGCATAAGGCAACTCTTGCGGGAGCATGAGCGCGCCGCCGTTATCGCTGTCGCCTTTGCCCGCGCCGCCTTCGCCGTCGCCCGCGGCGGACAGCAGTTCGTGGTAGCGCGCGGCGTGCGCGCGGCGCAGTTCGTTCCAGTTATCGAGGTGTTTGAGTTTGACGTTTAAGACCGCGCCCTGAATGCCTTCGAGGCGGAAGTTGTAGCCGATGATGTCGTGGCGATACTTCTGCTCCGAGCCGTGGTCGCGCAGGAGTCGCACGCGCCGCGCCACTTCCGCGTCGTCCGTCACGACCGCGCCGCCCTCGCCGTAGGCTCCCAGATTTTTGCCGGGATAGAAACTGAAACAGTTCGCGCGGCCGAGCGCTCCGACGCGCCGCCCCTTGTAGAGACTGCCGTGCGCCTGCGCCGCGTCTTCGATGACCGAGAGATTGTGGCGCGCGGCGATCTCGAAGATCGGATCGAGGTCGGCCGACTGGCCGTAGAGGTGTACGGGGATGATGGCGCGCGTGCGCGGGGTGATCGCGGCCTCGATCTTCGTCGGGTCAATCGTGTAAGAGACTGGATCGGCGTCCACGAAGACGGGCGTCGCGCCCGCGGTCGAGACGGCTTCGGCGGTGGCGAAGAACGTGTTGGCGGGGACGAGCACCTCGTCGCCGGCAGTGACGCCGCAGGCCGTGACGGCGAGTTGGACGGCCGCCGTGCCGCTGCTCACGCCGACGCAAAAACGCGCGCCGAGGTATTCGGCGAACGCCGCCTCGAACGCCTCCACCTCGCGGCCGAGGATGAAGGCCGCGCTCTCCACGACGCGCCCGATGGCCTCGTCAACTTCCAGCTTGATCGAGCGGTACTGCGCTTGCAGATCAACGAAAGGAATCATAAAGACAGTGACGAGTGACAGGTGACAAGTGACGAGTTAAGACAAAAAGTTATGTCGCCGCTTGTCGCTCAAGAACTGACAAGTGACAAGCGACGAGAGCAAAGACAAGCAGTTAAAAAAGCGACGAGCGAGAAGTGATGCGAGGAAGACAAGTTTCTGGTTTTAACTTGTCACTCGTCACTTGTCACTCGTCACTTTTAATATCCGTGCCGGGTTGCCCGCGACGGTCGCGTCGGGGGGCACGTCGTGGGTGACGACCGCGCCCGCGCCGACGGTCGCGCGCTCGCCGATCTCGATGCCGCCGAGGATGACCGCGCCCGTGCCGATGGACGCGCCGCGCCGGACGATGGTGCGTTCGAGCGTCCAGTCGGCCTCCGTCTGCGGCGTGCCGTCCGGCCGGGTTGCGCGCGGGCGGCGGTCGTTGATGAACTGCACGCCGTGGCCGACGAACACTTCGTCTTCGACCGAGACGCCCTCGCAGATAAAGGTGTGGCTGGAAATTTTGCAGCGCGCCCCGACGCGCGCGCCCTTCTGGATTTCGACGAACGTGCCGATGCGCGTCTCGTCGCCGATCTCGCAGCCGTAGAGGTTGACGAAGTTGTAAATCTGCACGTCGCGCCCCAGCACAACGTCGTCGGCGATGGCGCAGAACTCTCTCATAAAAAAGTTTCAGGTTTCAGGTTTCAGGTTTCAAGTTTAAGACCGGAACACCGCAGTCCTGAAACCTGAAATCTGAAACCTGAAACCTTCTATTCAGTCCTGAAACTTGAAACCCGTCATTTCGATTTCGCGGTTTCGGCGTAATCGTCGGCGGCCGTCTGGTCTTCGTCCTCGTTGGCGTAGTAGCTCGAATAGTAGCCGGAGTAGTAGTAGTAATCCGAGGATTCGAGTTTGACGTTGTTGAGGACGATGCCGTAGATGTGCGCGCCCACGTCGAGGAGTTGCTGCTTGGCGCGGCGCACGACGGCGCGCGACGAGCGGCCGCCGTGCACCACGAGCATCACGCCGTCAACCATCGTCGAGAGAATCGAGGCGTCCGTGAACGAGATGGCGGGCGGCGAGTCAATGATGATGTGCGTGAAGTTGTCGCTGAGGAGCGTGATCAGGCGGCGCATCTCTTCCGAGCCGAGGAGTTCCGCGGAGTTCGGCGGCACGGGGCCGGAAGTGATGATCTTCAAGTTCGGCAGCTTGTCGTACTCCTGCACAATCGCGCCGATGTTCGTGTCGCCCGACAGGTAGTTCGTCACGCCGCGCGTGTTCGGCAGCCCGAAGTGGGCGTGGATGCGCGGGCGGCGCAGGTCGCAGTCGAGAATGAGAACTTCCGCGCCGGTCTGCGCGAGCATGACGGCGGTGTTGACGGCCGTCGTCGTCTTGCCCTCGGACGGTTGGCTCGACGTGACGAGGACGGTCTTCGGCGGCTGCCCGGCCGACGACAGCAGGAGCGACGTGCGCAGGTGGCGGTAAGCCTCCGCGACGGGCGAACGCTTCTCTTCGATGAGCGCGAGCGCGGTGGCCGTCGGGTCGGGGTTCGCGCCCGCCCCGGCAGCGTGGCGCGCGGGGAGCGCGAAGCGGCGTTCGGCGCGCGGCGCGGGGATCAAGGCCAGCGTCGGGAGATGGATGTGGCGATCCACGTCCTCGATGGACTTGAGCGTGTCGTCGAGGTAGTCGAGCAGGAAGGCCAGACCGATGCCTGCGGCGAGCGAGAGCAGGAGCGCGATCATGATGTTGCGCACGCGCGGCGGCCCGATGACCTCGGCGCGGCGCGCGGGCGTCGAAATGGTGATGTTGTTCGGCACTTCCGTGCCCGTCACGTCGAACTCTTTCTTGCCCTGAATCGCCGTGTTGTAAAGCTGCTTGATCGTCTCCAGTTCCTGCACCTTGATGTCGAGTTGGCCTTCGGACTGGCTTTGCGCGTTCGCTTGCCCGCGCGCGGTCGAGTTCGATTGGCGGAGCGAGTTTTCGCGCATCACCGCGGCTTTATAGCTGCCCTCGATAGTGCTCACCACATCTCTCGCTTGTTTGTCGAGCGCGGCCTGCACTTGCTCCTGCTGTTTTTCAATCTTCTTCACGGCAGGCCACTCTTTGGTGTACTGCACGAGCAGGGCTTGCTTCTGCTCCTCAAGTACGCTCAGCTTGTCGCGCCACTCCTGAACCGACTTGTTATTCATCACCTCCGGAATAGAGTAGATGTCCTGCGTGCCTTGCGCGACGCGATAGGAGGCTTCCAGTTCCTTGCGCTTGTCTTCGGCCTGCATCATCTGGGTGGTGGACATGCCGAGAATAGCCTTCGTCAAATCCTGCCCGTCGGCCGCGCCGAGCGGCAGATTGTGGCTCCGCTTGAAGGCGATGATCTCTTCTTGCTTCTGCCGGTAGGAGGCTTGCAGGTCGGTGATGTTCTTGGCGAGTTGTTCGGCCGACTTGACCGAGCCGGAAGTCTCGCGCTCGATGTTGTCCTGGATGAAGACGAGGGCGAGCGTGTCCGCGATCTTCATCGCGAGTTCGGGGTTGGTGTGCTCGTAGACGATCTTGACGAGGTTCGTGCGCTCGACCGGATCAATCGTCAGGTTGGCGCGCAGCGCGTCTTCGTAGGCGAGCATCCGCTGCGCCTGTTCGGGCGTCAGCTTGTCGGCTTCGGTGCGGGTCGTCGGGGCGTCGTCAACGACGGCGAGGCCGCCCTCTTGTCCCGCGGCGGGCGCGGCGGCCGGTTTCTGCCGCGAGAACATGCGGCGCACGGTGGCGAACAAACTCGGCCGCGCTTGGCCGCCGACGAAGGCCGGGTTGTTTTGCAGGTCGAGCGCGAGGATGACTTTGCGGTGGAGGCGCGGGTTCTCAAGAAGCGCGAGTTGCGTGCCCCAGTAGGCCGGGTCGTTCTGCGCGTTGATGACGAACTCTTTCGTCTTCAAGAGGTTCTTCGTCTTCTGCTCGATCTGCATGACCGACTCGGCGCGGTAGATGGTCGGCTGGCGGTACATCTGGATCGCGACGAGCGACGTGACGACGACGAGCAAGCTCAGGATGAGCCACTTGCGTTTCAACACGACCGACAGGTAGTCGCGCAGGTGCGTCGGCTCGGAGAGCGAGTAGGTGTTGTTCGGCCGGTCGGGTTGCGTCAATTCGCGCAACGGGCGGTCGAGGTTCGTACCGGGAGTCAACGGCAGCAGGCGATTATCTTGAGACATCTTCGTTCAACCTTAAAACTTCAGAAATACCAACACGGTCGGGCACACATGCAAGCGACGCATAATAACAGAGACGGGCGAAAGGATGAAGGCATAAAGACAGGAGGTTAAAGGGGAAAGGGGAAGGGGGAAAGGGAGAGCCGCGCCGCAACCGATACGTTTTCTTCCCGATTCTTCCCTTTACCCTTTACCCTTCCCCCTCTACTTTCGCGAAATCGCGCAACGCCTCGCGCCAGTCGGGCAGGGGCGCGAAGCCGATGGCTTCCGAGAGCAGGCAGCGCAGGCGCGAGTTGCGCGGGCGCGGCGCGGGGCGCGAGAGCGAGTCCATGCTGACGCTCTCGATCTCGACATCCTCGACCCCGGCCGCACGCGCGGCCTCGCGCGCGAACTCCAGAAAACTCGTGCCCTCGCCGCCGTTCACGACATGGAATGTTCCGGGCAGATCGCGCGCGGCCAGTTCGCGCAGCCGCGCGGCCAGATGCGGCGCGTAAGTCGGCGTGCCGTAGGCGTCGCTGATGGCTTTCAGATGTTCGCCGCGCCGCGCGCGTTCGACGACCGTGGCGAGAAAGTTTCGTCCGCCCACACCGAAAATCCAGCCCGTGCGGACGACGACGGTGCGCGCCGAGGCGCGCTGCGCGCGACGCTCGCCCTGTAGTTTGGCGATGCCGTAGGCGCTCTCCGGCGCAGGGTCGTCGCGCTGCGTGTAGAAGCCTTCCTTGCGGCCGTCGAACACATAGTCGGTCGAGATGGTGACGAACGACGCGCCCGCGAGACGACTCTCAGCCGCCAGTATCTCCACGGCCTCGGCGTTGATGAGAAGGGCGCGTTCGGGGTTCAACTCGCAGCCGTCAACGTCCGTCCACGCCGCGCAGTTGACGACTGCCTCCGGGCGTTCGCGCGCGAACACTTCGCGCACCGCTTGGGCCTGCGTGATGTCGAGCGTCGCGCGTTCGTGCGCGAACACCTCGTCGCCCTGCGCCGACGCGTGTGCGACGAGCGCGCGCCCGACCATGCCGCCCGCCCCGGTGATTAAAATTTTCACTGCGCGCCGACCTCCGCGCCGTACTGCCGCGCGTAAAAATCCCTGTACGCGCCGCCGCGCACGCGCGCGATCCATTCCGTGTTCTCCGCGTACCAAGTGATCGTCTTGGCGAGGCCGCTCTCCCACGTCTCCGCGGGCTGCCAGCCGAGTTCGCGTTCGACCTTCGACGGGTCAATCGCGTAACGGCGGTCGTGGCCGGGACGATCTTTGACGTAGCGGACGAGCGACCGTGGCTTGTCGAGCGCGGCGAGAATTGATTCGACCACTTCGAGATTGCGCCGCTCGTTGCGCGCGCCGATGTTGTAGACGCCGCCCGCCTCGCCGCGCTCGTAGGCGAGCGCGACGGCGCGGCAGTGGTCTTCGACGTAAATCCAGTCGCGGACGTTTTGGCCGTCGCCGTAGACGGGGATCGGCTCGTCGTGCAGCGCGTTCGACAGGAGCAGCGGGATGAGCTTTTCGGGAAACTGGCGCGGGCCGTAGTTGTTGCCGCAACGCGTCACGACGGTGTCGAGTCCGAAGGTGTGGCGCGCGGCGCGCACCATGTGTTCCGCCGCCGCCTTCGAGGCCGCGTAGGGGCTGTTCGGCGCGTAGCCGGAATCTTCGTTGAAGAACGCGCCGTCGTCTTCGGGCAGACTGCCCATCACCTCGTCGGTCGAGATTTGCACGAAGCGACGCACGCCGCGTTCGCGCGCGGCGTCGAGCAAAACTTGCGTGCCGAGAATGTTCGTGCGCAAAAAATCGTCGGCGCGTTCGATGCTGCGATCAACGTGCGACTCGGCGGCGAAGTTGAAGATGGCGTCCGTGCCCGCGTCGAGCGCGGCCAGCACCGCCTCGCGGTCAGCGATGTCGCCGCGCACGAAGCGATGGCGCGCGTCGTCCAAACCGTCGAGGTTATCGGGATTGCCCGCGTAGGTGAGCGCGTCGAAGTTGGTGATTTCGGCGTCCGGCCAGCGCGCGAGCGCCAGTCGGATGAAGGCCGAGCCGATGAAGCCCGCGCCGCCCGTGACGAAAAGTTTTTGCATGAAATGAATGTTTGCGGGGAGTGGTCGGCGCGCTACCTGTCGTCGTCCGCGCGCGCCCGTTGTGCCCTTCCGAAGTCGCACGCCACGCGCGCCGTTAACTGTCTGAACTCGGACGCCTGACTCACACGCGTGCGCCGGAATTTTGTTTGAGCCGGTAAGCGACGGAGTATAGGCGCGCGCTCGAAACAGTGTCAAGAATCGCCGTCGTGCGCGGCGCGTGATTTCGACATGCTCTGGCGGCAACATCGAGGCGCGACGAAGTGCTGCCGTAATGGTGGCGGCCTTCACTCACATCTCACTCGGCGTGCGTTGATTTTCACACGCGCGAGAGAAGCGATTGCGGGTCGCCCCGCGCGCGTCCGAGAGGTCTTTCAAACTATTGACAGCCTCCACAAATTAGTATAAAAGCTACGGGCTTCATGCATGAGGTCTGACCGCATCCCGTGCTTTGATAGATCCCGAAGGTAACGCTGCCGTCCTCGTAAGCGGCACACACGCAACCCCGCAACGCAACCGTCTTGAATGTCTTACCGACCAACACACTGAACAGCGCACCCACGCTGAAGGAGAGTTCCCATGAATAAAGGCCGCTTAACCCTCAATATTCTCACTACGATCACTTTCATTTTCGCCCTTGCCGCCATGACACACGCACAGGCGACCCGCACTTGGGTGTCGGGCGTCGGCGACGACGTTAATCCGTGCAGCCGCACCGCCCCCTGCAAAACTTACGCCGGCGCGATCTCGAAGACCGCCAAAGACGGCGAGATCAGCACGCTCGATCCGGGCGGCTTCGGCACTCTGACGATCACCAAGTCCATCACCGTGAACGGCGGCGGTGCCGGTCAGGGCTACGGCTCGGTGCTCTCCGCGCTCGCGCCGCAGGGCTTTCTCATCAACATCACCGACGTCAACGATGTGCGCAAGGCCGTCCGTCTCAACTGGCTCGACATCAACGGCGCTTCGACCGGCACCGACGGCATCCGCATGATCGCCGGTAGCGCGCTCCACGTCGAGAACACGAACATTGACGGCGTGGTCGGCGACGGCATTGACATCAACCTGAGCACGGCCACCGTCGCCGAGGTCTACATCAAGAACGTCTCGGTTCGAAATGCCGCAACCAACGGCATCATCATACAGGCGGTCGCCGGAGGCCTCGTGCTCGCGACCATCGAGGACTGTCAGGTCAACAACAGCACGGGCGACGGCATCGAGGCCGGGGCGCGCTCGCGCGTGACGGTACGCGGCTGCGTCATCTCCACCCATAACGGCGCGAGTTCCGCCGCCGTCCGCGCCGCAGGCTCGGCCGATGTGGAAGTGAACGTCGATACCAGCGTTCTGACCTACAACCTCAGCGCGGTACGCGTTGACCTCGGCACGGCGCGCGTCGCCAACTCCGTCATCAGCGGCAACGTCAACGGACTGCATAACGTGGGCGGGACATTGAAGTCGTTCGGCACCAACCGGATTGACGGCAATACGAATCCGACCGTCGGCGCGATCACCCCAATCGCACAAAGTTAGTTTTAGTTCCGACTTCACTCTACACTCCGCCCGTCTCTCACAAGGAGACGGGCGGAGTTACTTTTTCTCCCGGTCATAAACTCCTTAGCGTACGACGCGCGGGCTATCTCGCGGCCGCCACGGAGGCGCGCGGGGTGGTTGCTTGACGCTCGAAAGAAGGCATGGTTACATTGCAATCTTTGCATGCCGCCAGATGTCTTGACTGTCTGCGGGCGGGAACTGAGCGGAGATGAGGTGAGGCCATAACTCTCGATTCGGGACACAGGAAACGTTCGTATCGCGCCGAGCGAGAATTCGGGCTGCTGGTCGGCGGCGTGCTCATCGCGCTCGGCGGCTGGTGGTTTTATCGCGGCCGATACCCGGCGCTCACAATCATCCTGCCGTGCTTGGGCGCGACGCTCGCGCTCTTCGGCGCGCTTCGTCCGAAGTCGCTCGTCGTGCCGAACCGTTTGTGGATGGGCTTGGCCGAGGCGTTGGGCTTCGTGATGACGCGCGTCATCTTGGGCGTGGTCTTCTTCCTCGTCGTGACGCCCATCGGACTCGTACGGCGTCTGACGGGTGGCGACGCGCTCGGCCGTCGCGCGGGGCGCGGCGAATCTTACTGGAAGCCTTACACCGAACGGCGGGCTGATCCGAAGCATTACGAAAAGATGTATTAAGGGACATCGCGGGGGAAGGTCGAGAGAGGTCAATGTCGAAATCGCAGGTTCTGCTCCAGTTGTGGGAGTTGATGAAGTACAACAAGAAGTACTGGCTCTTGCCGATCATCGTCGTGCTCGTGCTGACGGGTCTCGCGCTCGTCTTCGCGCAGTCGTCCGCGCTCGCCCCGTTCCTCTACCCGCTGTTCTGAGCGACGGCGCAAGGTGAACCACAAGTGACGAGCATCCTCGGACTGTCGGCCTTTTACCACGACTCGGCGGCGTGTCTCGTCGTTGACGGCGAGATCGTCGCGGCGGCGCAGGAGGAACGCTTCACGCGCCGCAAGCACGACCACCGCTTCCCCACGCACGCCGTCCGCTACTGCCTCGCCGAAGCCGGACTGACGGCCGACGCGCTCGACTACGTTTCCTTCTACGACAAACCGCTCATCAAATTCGAGCGCCTCCTCGAAACCTATCTCGACTACGCCCCCGCCGGTTTCCCCTCCTTCCTCAAAGCGATGCCCGCGTGGATGAAGGAGAAGCTCTGGATGTCCGACCTGATCGGCGCCGAGATGGCGCGCGTCGAAGGCTTCGAGGACAAAAAGGACGCGAAGCGGCGCGCGAAAAGTTTCGAGTGGAAACTACTGTTCGGCGATCATCACGAGAGCCACGCGGCGAGCGCGTTCTACCCGTCGCCGTTTGAAGAGGCCGCGATTCTGACGCTCGACGGCGTGGGCGAGTGGGCGACGAGCAGTATCGGCGTCGGGCGCGGGCGCGAGATCGAGATGCTCAAAGAGTTGCGCTTTCCAGACAGTCTCGGCCTGCTCTACAGCGCGTTCACTTACTACACGGGCTTTCGCGTCAATAGCGGCGAGTACAAGGTGATGGGACTCGCGCCCTACGGCGAGCCTAAGTACGTCGCGCTCATCAAGGACAAACTCGTCGAGATACGCGACGACGGCAGCCTGCGCATGAACCACGACTACTTCGGCTACGCGCACGGCCTGAAAATGACGAGCAAGGCGTTTGCGAAGTTGTTCGGCGACGCGCCGCGCCGCCCCGAAGCGAAGCTGACGCAGCGCGACATGGACTTGGCGCGCAGCATTCAGGTCATCACCGAAGAAGTGATGTTGAAGATGGCCGCCTACGCCCACCGCGAGACGGGCGCGCGCAAACTCTGCATGGCGGGCGGCGTCGCGCTGAACTGCGTGGGCAACGGCCGCATCTTGCGCGAGAGCGCGTTCGAGGACATCTGGATTCAACCGGCGGCGGGCGACGCGGGCGGCGCGGCCGGGATCGCGCTCGCCATCTGGCATCGCTACCTCGGCCAGCCGCGCACGAGTCCCGAAAGCGCGGGCACCTGGGCGTCGCCGCGCCATGCCAACGGACGTATCCCGCCCTACGCCGACGGGATGAAGGGTTCTTATTTAGGGCCGCGACACACGGAAGCGGAGATCGAAGAGTTCCTGCGCGCGCGCGGGTTGCCTTACCGGAAGTACCGGCGCGAGGAGTTGCCGGAGGCGGTCGCGGAGTTGCTGGCGTCGGAGAAAGTGATCGGGCTGCATCAGGGGCGTATGGAGTTCGGGCCGCGCGCGCTCGGCGGGCGCAGCATCATCGGCGACGCGCGCTCGCCGCGCATGCAGTCGGTGATGAACTTGAAGATCAAATACCGCGAGAGCTTCCGCCCGTTCGCGCCGAGCGTGACGCGCGAGGGCGCGGCCGAGTGGTTCGAGTTGGACACCGACAGCCCCTACATGCTGCTCGTCGCCGACGTGCGACACGACCGTCGCCGCGAGGCGACCGAGGCGGAGCGCGCCCTCTGGGGGATCGAAAAATTGAACGCCGTGCGCTCGGACATTCCCGCCGTCACGCACGTTGATTATTCGGCGCGCGTGCAGACCGTGCGGCGCGAGACGAACCCGCTCTACTGGGAGATCATCGCGGCCTTCGGGCACAAGACCGGCTGCCCCGTCGTCGTCAACACGAGTTTCAACGTGCGCGGCGAACCCATCGTGTGCACGCCCGAAGACAGCTATCGTTGCTTCATGCGTACGGAGATGGACGCGCTCGTGTTGGAGACGTGCGTGCTCTTGAAGGAAGACCAGCCGGAGTTTGTCGAAGCGACCGACTGGCGCAAAAGCATCGCGCCTGATTAGAGTCGGCGCGACGGGTGAAGCCTTAACGAAGTTTCTTAATTAGAGTGAAGCGCAGGATGCGCGCGGTGTGAGTAAAGCGAGAGGCCGGGAGTTCAGACTTGGTAAGTCTAAACTCCCGGCCTCTCTTTTTAAGAACGCGAAGCCGTCCGTGAACTTCGTGCTAGTTCGTGAAGTTCGCGTTCGGGGCGATGGTGATCGGCCCGACGAAATCGGGGTTGTTGAAGGCGGCGGTGACTTTGTAGAGCACCACGTTGGCGGCGTTGGCCGTGCCGTTGGAGATGCCGGGGCCGAAGTTGTTCGCGATGACGGAATCAACCACGCGCAGTTGCACGGCCTGCATCGTCGCGATGCCCGCGCCCGGACTGGACGGGCCGCTCACGGGGACGCGGAAGCCGTTGCCCTGAATCTGCGAGTTGGAGATGACGACGCGGCCGAAGTCCGTCAAGCGGAGGCCGTAGTCGCGGTTGTTCTCGATGCGGCAGTTGTCGATGTTGACGCGCGTGCTGCCCGCCGTCACGACGCCTTCGAGGAAGTTGCGAATGACGAGATTGCGCAGGGTGACGACGGTCGTCGGGGACGAGTTCGAGCCGTTGTAGATCGTGATGCCCGCACCCGCTTGACGCGCCGTGTTGCCGCCCGCCGGGTCGCCTTGCAGCACCGCGTCAATGTCCGCCTCGACGCCGTGCGCGGCTTCGATGGTGACGTTGCCGGGGGTGGCCGTGCCCTGATCGGGGAAGGCCGGGATCGTCATGCCGATGAGCAACTGTTCGGCGAAGCGGCCGGACGTGACGATGATGATGCGCCCGTTGTTGTTCGCGCCCGTGCCCGCCGCCGCGCCCGTGCCGGGGCCGAGGGCTGCTTTGAGCGTGCCGAAGATGCGATCCGCGCCGTCTGTGTCTTCGGCCGTGCCGATGCGGCCGTCGCCGTCGAAGTCGCCGCACGTGCCGGGCGAGACGAGCGTCGTGCCGGGGACGGGGCTGTCGCAGTTGCCTTCGACCAAGACCGGGTGGTTGGCCGAGACGTTCACGGTGCTGAAGTTGCCGCCCACGGCCACCAGCGCCAAGAGCGCAACGGCGCACAGGCCGATGCGCAGGCCGGGAAGTTTGAAAGCTCTGGAAGATTGTTTCATACGTTTTTCTCTTTCCTTCAATGAGTGTTGGGCAAGATGTGTACGCCGGACGCCCGGCCCATGTCGGGCGTCCGCGGAGAGTAGTCGGGAATCGTGGCAAGATTGCCGTGTATATGTCACACCGGGGTTACAACAAACGCCTACCGGGAATGACTTCAATGAGCGGAGCATTTCGCCGTGCTTGGGGTCGCTGAAGGTCTGCGTCGAGACTCTTCGCGAAGACACACGAAACAACGGGTAGACTTCAACCGGGTGTGCTCTATATTCGCTGACGAATGTGGTGTGGATTTAACACGATCCGTCGTCGCAGGTCAAAGAAAAAATTTTCCGCCGCGCGCGTCCGCGCATCAGAGTTTGCGCCCGGCGCGGGGGCGGCCGCCTCCGCGCGTAGGCGAAATAAACCTGCCCGCGCGGGCAAACCCCGCGCGCCGCCGCGACTCTCTAAACAGAGGCCGCGCGCCTTGGGAACTTCCGGCGCGGGCGTTAGAGTGTCGGGACGCGGAGACAAACTGCGGAAGTTTTTGCGGAGACTGCGGAGACTAAGGCGTGAAAGTTTTTAATGTCCGGCGGGCGTACCGGGGAGAAGAATGATGCGAGCACTATTGACGGCAATCTTAACCTGTGCGGTGTGCGCCGCGGCGGCATCGCCCGCGTGGTCGGCCTCCGCGCAGGAGGCGGGCGCGCGGCCGCGTCGCACCACTGGCAGCGTCGCCGGGAGGGTGAGTAGTTCGACCGCGAGCAGCGCGGCCGCGGTGTGCAAGGTCGCGCAGTTGGCGATGCCCGGCGCGGACGTGGGCGCGAAGATCAATGCGTGCGACGCCGCGCTCGGCGCGGACAAGCCGGGCGGCGAGATTCACGTCGAAGGCGGCGGCACGATCTCGACTTTCGTCAACCTCTCGCGCGGGCGCACGCTCTGGTTTCACAACGGCACGTACACGCTGCAACAGGCTTACACGGGCAACCCTTCGCAGGACATTCAAACCGAACTGGGGATGATTCGTTACCGCGACGGCGCGACGATCAAGGGGGACGGCTGGAACACGATCCTCGTCGAGCCGCCCATCACGAACCGCCCGACCGTCTTCGCCCCGTATATTTCCAGCGTGCTCACCAACGGCGGCTACTTCCACGGCGTCACGCGCGATGTGACGATCCGCGATCTGCAAATCAAGGGGCGGCAGACCGTCGCCTCGAACGGCACCTACTCGACCATCGAGATCGGCAACTCGCACAACATGCTCGTCGAGAACGTCTTTCTCAACCAGACCACAGGCAACGGCATCACGGCGGGCGGCTCGTCTGGCCTCTCATCCGTCGGCGGGTGCGGCGGGCAGGGCTTAGAGCGCGAGTGTGCGAGCGGCGTCCGCATCGTCGGCAACCGTCTCTTCCAAGTTCAGAATCAGGGCTTGAACGTCGTCAACGGGCGCGACGTGTTGATCTCGAACAACGTCATTAAAGATCACAACCGCCTCGCCGGAAGTAACGGCGCAGGGATAGACATCGAGACGAACACGGTGACGGACACGGCGCAACTCATCCGTATCGAAAGCAACATGCTCGACTTCACAGGCTCGCCGCAGCCCTTCGCGGGCAACGGCATCAACGTGCAGTCGTCGGGTCAGGCCGTCTACGGCCCGGTGGACGTTTTGAACAACACGCTCATCGGCAACACGCTTGGGGAAGGCGCGGTCGGGCACATGGTCTACGGCATCTTCGTGGCGGCGGGCACGCGCCGCGTGACGGTGGCGGGCAACAAGATTCAGCGCACGACCAACTCCGGCATCATCGCCTACGGCACGGGACACACGATCCGCGACAACGAACTGGTGAGCGTCGGCGGCGGCGGCAACATCGCGATCAGCCTGATGGGGACGAACGACTCGGCGGTGCGCGGCAACAAGGTGCGGATCGAACGTGCCTCGCACGGGGCGAGCGACGTGATCGCGGAGATGCCGGGGACGGGCGCGAACAACAACGTCATCGAGGGCAACGTCGCCGACACGCCGCCCCGCGTCGTGGGCGCGGCCTCGAAAGTGAACGCGCACCGCACGTGGGCGACGCAAGGCGGCAGGCCGTGACCTGTTGTCGGAGCGTTCGCCGAAGACGACGCGATTAGGCGCAATTAAAGGGGCAGTTG
>JAUZFQ010000196.1 GCA_030838445.1 Pyrinomonadaceae bacterium
GGACGAAGAGATGGAGTGCGCCATGCAACTCATCACGGAGCGCAACCCGACGCTCACGCCCGCGCTCAACGAAACCAAGATCGGCGCGTGGAAGCGTTCCAACAAGACCGCGGTGTATCGCGTCCGCCCAGAGGCAATCTACGGGCGTCAAACCTTCTGAGGCAGGTCATTGAACAGGCAGAGCGTTATGAAGATGTCCAACGTCAAACGAATTTTATGCCCGCTGGACTTGTCGCAAGGGTCAGCCGAGTCTTTGCGCTACGGGCTGGCGCTCGCCCGCGCCTACCGTGCCGAACTGCATCTCTGCCACTGCGTCGAAGGCGCGACCACAGCGGGCAACTCACACTCTCGCTCTTCGACCGAACAGATTCGGGCATCGTTAGCGGACATGGTCACAGCGTATCTGGGCGAGGGCGACTTCGCCGGAGTTGTTTGGAACATAATGATCGTCGAAGGCGGCGGCCACCCGTCGGAGGCGATCACGAAGGTGGCCGCCGAAAGCGGAATCGATCTGATCATCATCCGCTCGCGGCGTCGCCCGCGTGCTGCGGCGCTTCTCGGCTCGACCGCCGAGGCGTTGTGCCGGACAGCCCCTTGCCCCGTCCTCGTCACACACCCGCGCGAGCGCGAATGGGTGGGCGAGAAGGCGTCGGAGATCAACCTCCGGCGAGTGCTCGTCGCCTACGACTTCTCGGCTGACTCCGAACTCGCGCTCCGGCGCGGACTCTCTCTGGCAAACGAGTACGAGGCCGAGTTACATCTGCTGCACGTGCTGGCGAAGCCCGCGGACGATGCGCCGGAGGTGGCATGGCTGCCTTCGGGCATGGAGGGCGTTTACCAGAAGGCCGCGCGAAGGTTGCAAGAGGCCGTCTCGGCGGAGTCCGTCTCTCTGGAAAACTGTCAGGCCATCAAGTGTTCGGTGCGTTGGGGCAAGCCTTACCGCGAGATACTTTCATACGCCGAAGAACAGGAGATCGACCTCGTCTGCATGGGCGCGCACGGCGCGGAACACGGCATGAGCGCGCTCTTCGGCTCGAACGTGGATCGAGTGCTCAGGCAAGTGCCCTGCCCCGTCTTCGTCGCACGACCTCTCAAGCCCGCGAACTTTGCAGCCTCAAACGCGAATAGCTGAACGGTAAAAGGCGTTCATCACGGACGCGAAGCTGCCCCGCTGCTAGTCGCCGCCGCTCGCCCAGTATTTGCCGGAATGACAATCCACGCATTTGAACTGCGAGATGTCGCCGAGGTTGACGGGGTGTCGGAACGCTCCCGTGGCTTTGTGGCAGAGGACGCACTGCGACGCGGCCAGATCGCCGAGGGCGACCGGGTGGCGGAAAATTTCATTCTGCCCGGTGGCGAGCGAGGCGCGCTGATCGAGATGAAGAGGAAACTGAGCGTGAGGAAGACGAAGAAGGAACGGCGGCGGCGCGGATCGTTCAAGTCGAGCACCGGATAGGGCATGATCTCCGTCGGCGCATAGCGGCGGCGACGACGACGCTCCCAGAGCATCCCGGCGGCGATGACCACGAGACCGAAGCCAAGGATGGACGGGAAGATGACGTAAGTGAGGATGCCGAGATATGGATTGTCCGTCGCCCCCGTCACTTCGATGAGAAACAGTAAGAGGATGCTCGCCAGCATGGCGACGACGATGGCCGCGCCGGCAAAGCTGATGTAGTTACGAAACAGGCTCGAATCTCGAAGTGTTGCGCTCGAAGCGTGGTTGCCGCCTGTGCTCTACTCGGACGCGGGCGGTGCGGCTCTCAGTCCCTTCATGTGTGCGACGATGCCCTTCGCCTGCTCTTCGGTGATGCCTTTCGTCTCGAAGGCGGGCATTCCGGGTTTGCCGCCCTTGAGCACGGTGTTCAAGAGTTCTTCGTCGGATTTCGCCGGGTCGAATTTCTTATCGGCCTTCGCGCCGTGGCACATCGCGCACTTGGCTTTGTAGATGGCTGCGACATCATCCTGCACGGCGGCGCTCGTCGCCGGAACGGATGTCGAGTTCGACAGCGCGGACGCGAGCAACGGCAGCGCGACCAGGGCGATGGCGAGTTTCTTCAAGCGAATAATTGTTCCTTGCATGATTGCGATTTTCCTTTCAAAGTGACCCGTCAGGTCGGGAATCTTTCGACCAACACATCCCGCCGCACCCTTCTATGTGCAACGACCGTGCCGCACGCCACACGGGGCGGAGCTGCCGGGTTTTACAAAGGAACTCGCGCGAAATCCTCTCGACGCCCGCACGCTCCTGCGGGCTTTCACGCAACGACGTGGGGAACTTTCTTCAAAGGCCGTCGCCCTTCCTCTTTTTCCACCCCTGTTACACTTGTTGCCCGTTGAACTTCAGAAGTGCCAGGCGTTCCCTGTGTGGCAACGCTTGCAGTCCGTGAAATCGTCGCCGCCGAAAGCGCGCCGGTTGTTATGACATGTCATGCAGCGCCCGCGAAAAATTCCCCGCCGCCGGGTAAAAGCACACACCGGACGGGCTTCCGTGCGGCGCAACCTGTGTCAGTGTCCTTGTCAGCGCCCTTGTCAGCGGGCGTCTCAAGGGGACAAGATAGAGCGATGCAGACGGACAAGACTGCCGCGCTTAAAGCCGCGACCCTCTTCGGTGAACTTGACGAAAAAACTCTCGGCGCGTTGGCCGCACGCGCGGTCGAACGCCGCTACGCGCGCGACGAGATACTTTTTATCGCAGGCGAAGAGGCGCAAGGTCTCTACGTGATCGTCGAGGGTTCGGTGCGCGCCTTCCGCGAGAGCGTTGACGGGCGCGAACAGGTCATCCACGTCGAGCGCGCGGGCGCGACCGTCGCCGAACTCCCCGTCTTCGACGACGGCCCGTTCCCTTCGACCGTCGCCGCCGAAGAGGAGACGCTCGTGCTCTTCATCGCCAAGCGAGACGTGCGCCGCCTCTCGCTCGAACACCCGGAGATCGCTTTGGCCGCGCTCAAGGTGCTCGCCGGGCGGCTGCGCCGTTGCGCCGAACTCGTCGAGGCGCTGTCGCTCAGCGAAGTCGGACAACGCCTCGCCCGCTTCCTGCTCGCGGAGGCTCGCGCGAAGGGCACGCGCACCGGCCAAAGTTTGCAGGTCGAACTCACCTACACCAACCAGCAGATCGCAGCGCGCGTCGGCTCGGTGCGCGAGGTCGTCTCGCGTGCGTTCACGCGCCTGCAACTCGACGGGTTGGTTCGTCTCGAAGGGCGCAGCCTCGTCATCCCTGAAGAATCAGCCCTCGCCGCTTTCGCGGGCGAGGGCTGATTTCTCAGTTAACGTTTCGGCTTGCAGTTTGAAATTATCTCTCAGGTCGTGGGGCTGATGCCGGAGAATTTCTATCGTTAAAGCGCGGCGGGAGATTGGTCAGTTCGCGCTCCAAATCTGCGGCGAGCCGCGCCTGCGCTTCCTCGTCCGGCAGAAGTTGCTGCGCCCAACTGTAAACCTGCTCCTCTTCCAGCGCGTTGTGTTCTTCGAGTCGTGTCACGACCGTCTCGACGGCACGCCGCACGCCTTCCAACTCCGCCTTCGCGTCTCGGCGTTCCGGGTCTGACAGCAGCCCGCGCAGCGTGTTGACGCCGACACCCAACTCGCGCATGAAGAGATCGTGATCGCCGCGCAGACGCTCGACGGCGTTGATAACTTCCGCGTGAGACGGCGCGTGTTTGTCCTGCCCGTCGGAGAGTTCGCGCGACGCTTCGAGAAGGGCTGGGAACAGACAGAGATGCTCGGCGCGAATGTGGACGGCGAGCCGCGCCCACACGTTGTCGAGCATCTCGTAGATCGTCTTCACGTCGGCTTCCCGTCGTAGCTCCGCGCGCAGTTCGTCAAGCAGTTTGCCGACCGTTTCGTGATCCCTTTTGAGTAGGGGTTGCCCCATAATCTTTCGCCAATCTCTCGCCGGCGCAGCCTGCTACGCTCCTCGTCAGAGGGCGCGGGAAGCCGCGCTCTCCATCTCGACGGCGCGCGGGAAGAGCACGTTGTTTTCGAGATGAATATGTTGGTGCAAATCAATCTCGAAGCCTTCGAGCGCGCCGTAGAGGGCGCGGTAACTCATGCAGGCGTCGGGCGGCGCGGCGTAGTCTCCGGTGGCGGCGCGCAGTTCCCGCAGGATGTCTCCCGCCGTGTCGTGTTCGGACATCATCATGCGGACTGGATTGTTCACCGTCCCGAACGGCGCGAACGGCATCGCCGTCTTGCGCTTGATCGCCTGTTCCAACGCCTTGATGTAGGGGAAGAGCACCGCCTCCTCTTTGTACATGTGCGGCTTCAAATCATCGCATAGATTGTTGAAAAGCGTGCGGGCGATCACTACCTCAGGGTGGTTCTCGCCATGCTTCGAGCAGACTTTTTCGAGCAGCGTGTCGATGCGCTCTATCTCATCGCGTGTGAACACGTGATGCTTGTCAATGATGTAGTCGATCAGTTCCGTGAGCGTTCCTGTCTGAGTGGCGACGGGTTGGGCTGAGGCGAGGGGAGCGTTGTTTGCCTGTTCGAGCAGACTGGCGAGTTCTTCAAGCCCCACTCCGGCGGCGGCGCAGGCGTCGCCGATGGGACGATGCCCACCGCAGCAGTAGTCAATCTTAAGTTTCTCAAACACGCGCGTGGCGTTCGGCATCTCCAGTGCGTATTCGCGGACGGTCTTATCAGTGCTGATAGTCATTAAATGAATCCTCCTTCTCATGGGTCAGTCTAATGCTGGTGATGCACGAGCGCAGTGACTTAAGTCACGATTGAAATTATTTCTCGTCCACGTCCTTTGCAACTCAATATCAGTGTCGAAACTTCATGCTAGGATTGCTGCGATGGACGCTGAAAAGTTCATGAATGACATCTTGCGGGAACACCCGCGCGGGCGCGACGCGGCTGCGATCATGGCGGCGGCGCTCGACGTGGTTGATCCGAAGGTGGCCACGCGGCGCGCGCTCGGCAGAGACGGCCGGACAATTTTCGTCTGCGGGCGTGGCTACGAGTTGAACGCGGACGGGCGCGTGTTCGTCGTCGGGGCGGGCAAAGCCTGCGCGTTGATGGCCGAAGCCGCCGTCGCCGTGTTGGGCGATGCGATCAGTTGCGGGCTGGTGATAGTCAAGGAAGGTCACCTCGCGTCTTCGGGCGTGCGGGTTGGCGGCGTCGAGTTGTGTGAAGCGGCGCATCCTGTGCCGGACGAGCGCGGCGTCAACGCGTCAACGCGACTGGCGGCCATGTTGGACGGGGCGACGGAAGACGACCTCGTGTTGGCGCTCATCTCCGGCGGCGGTTCGGCTCTGCTCACGTTGCCGTGGGCGGGATTGAATCTCGCAGACCTCCGCGCCGCGACCGATCTGCTGTTGCGCTGCGGGGCTTCCATCAACGACATCAACACGCTGCGGAAACACTGCACGCGGCTCGGCGGCGGCGGTCTGGCGCGGCTCGCGTCGCCCGCGCGCACCGTCGCGCTCATCGTCTCGGACGTGGTCGGCTCGCCGCTCGACGTGATCGCCTCTGGCCCGACCGTCCCCGACCCGACCACCTACGCGGACGCGTGGCGCGTCGTCGAACGATACGAATTGCAAGAGCAGTTGCCCGCGAACGTGCGCGAACATCTGCAACGCGGCATGAAGTGCGAGACGGCGTTGACGGCGAAACCTGACGACCCTGACAAGAACGTCTGGTCGCGCGTACACAACCACATCATCGCCGACAACCGGACGGCGGCGGAGGCGGCGGTCGCAACGGCACGCGCGCGCGGCTTCGACGCCGCGCTGCTCACGACCTTCCTCGAAGGCGAGGCGCGCGAGGTCGGCCGGGTGGCGGCCGCCATCGGGCGCGAGATGTGCGCGCGCGGCGCGTCCGAAGTCCCGCGGCTGTGCGTCCTCGGCGGCGAGACCACTGTGACGCTCGGCGGCGACGGCGCGGGCGGGCGCAATCAGGAGTTAGCCCTCGGCGCGGTCGAACCGCTGGCCGGGGTCGAAGGCTTACTGCTCGTGACACTGGCGACGGACGGCGGCGACGGGACGACGGACGCGGCGGGCGCGGTCGTCACCGGAGAGACGCTGGCGCGTGCGTCCGCGCTCAGGCTTGAGCCGAACGACTTTCTGCGGCGCAATGATGCTTACAACTTTTTCGCCCCGCTCGGCGCGTTGCTCAAGCCCGGCGCGACGCTGACCAACGTCAACGACCTGTTGCTCATCTTCGCCACTTAACAACTGACGGTTTGCCTCTTTCCCAAGCATGAGCAGTATAATCTGCACCTCAGACAACTGCTGCACGTCGGTTTCAAGGTATATGACGGGATAATTTATGAAAACAGTTTCCACCACTCCATTTCCGGATCAACGTCCGGGCACATCCGGACTCCGCAAAAAAACGCGCGTCTTCATGCAGCCCAATTACCTCGAAAACTTCGTGCAGTCGGTTTTCGACGCGGTGCGCGACGACGGCGCGGCGGGCGAAGGGTTCAGCGGAGAAACTCTGGTCGTCGGCGGCGACGGGCGTTACTACAACCGCGAGGCCGTGCAGAAGATCATTCGCATGGCCGCGGCCAACAATTTCGGGCGCGTGCTGGTCGGGCGCGGCGGCATCCTGTCCACCCCCGCCGTCTCCGCCGTCATCCGCAGGCGCGGCGCGCTCGGCGGCCTCGTCCTCTCCGCGAGCCACAACCCCGGCGGCATCAATGCAGACTTCGGCATCAAGTACAACATCCGCAACGGCGGCCCCGCGCCGGAGTCCGTCACCGAACGCATCTATCAACACACGCTCGCGCTCGCGGAGTATCGCACGCTCGATCACGCGGACATCGATCTCGACACGGAGGGCACGACGAGCGTCGGCGACACCGAAGTCGTCGTCATTGATTCACTCGCCGACTACACCGCGCTGATGGAAGAGTTGTTCGACTTCGCGGCGTTGCGCGCGCTCTTCGCGGGCGGCTTCCGCATGACCTTCGACGCGATGAGCGCCGTCACCGGCCCCTACGCCCGCCACATCCTCGAACAGCGGCTCGGCGCGGCGGCGGGCACAGTCATCAACGGCGAACCGCTCGAAGACTTCGGCGGCCATCACCCCGATCCGAACCTCGTCCACGCCGCCGAACTCGTCGCGGGCATGAGCGCAGACGACGCTCCCGACTTCGGCGCGGCCTGCGACGGCGACGGAGATCGGAACTTGATACTCGGTCGAAATTTTTACGTCACGCCCGGCGACTCTCTCGCCGTCATCGCCGAACACGCGCGCGCGTGTATCCCCGGCTACGCGCAGGGTCTCGCCGGAGTCGCGCGCTCGATGCCGACGAGCGCGGCCGTTGACCGCGTCGCAGCATCTCTGGGCGTGGCATGCTACGAGACGCCGACGGGCTGGAAGTTCTTCGGCAACCTGATGGACGCGGGGCTGTGCACGATCTGCGGCGAGGAGAGTTTCGGCACGGGGTCGGATCACGTGCGCGAGAAGGACGGCCTGTGGGCGGTGCTCTCATGGCTCTCGATCCTCGCCGCGACGCGCCAGTCTGTGGAACAGGTAGTGCGCGCCCACTGGCAACGCTTCGGGCGCAGCTACTACCAGCGTCACGACTACGAATCGCTCGACGCCGACGCCGCCGGGAAGATGATCGCAAGCCTGCGCGAAAAGCTGCCCGCGCTGGCCGGAGTCGCTTTCGCCGGAAGCGAAATTGCGACCGCCGACGATTTCAGCTACACCGATTCGGTGGACGCGAGCGTCTCCGCGCATCAGGGCATCCGCCTCCTGCTGGCCGACGGCTCGCGCGTGGTCTGTCGCCTGTCTGGAACGGGCACGGAGGGCGCGACGTTGCGCCTCTACGTGGAACGCTACCGCGAGGACG
This sequence comes from Pyrinomonadaceae bacterium, assembly GCA_030838445.1. Classification (GTDB taxonomy): domain Bacteria; phylum Acidobacteriota; class Blastocatellia; order Pyrinomonadales; family Pyrinomonadaceae; genus JAIVJZ01. Next base: position 7,805 of record JAUZFQ010000196.1, read on the forward strand.
GAGGCGTGGGCGCGGTTGACGAAATGCTCGCCCCGCTCGTCGAGGCCGCGAAAGAGTTGCTTGAGTTGCGCGAGTATTGCGGGCGAGACGAGCCGACCGTCATTACTTAGCGCGCGGCGATGGAGAAGGCCGGATGATCACCACTTTTCAGCAACATGTCTCGTGCGATCAAGCGCGCTTCCCCGAGGCGACGGGCGAGTTCACGTGGCTCATGTCCGGCATCACGCTCGCCACGAAGATGATCGAGTCGCAGGTGCGCCGCGCCGGGTTGACGGGTCTGCTCGGCTCGTTCGGCGCGGTCAACGTGCAGGGCGAGATTCAGCAGAAGCTCGACGTTTACGCCAACGAGGCGTTAATCCATTGCCTGTCGCTGCGGGAAAGCATCGGCATCATCGCCTCGGAAGAGAACGAGCGCGTGATCACTCTGCGCCACGACTCGCCCAACGCCAAGTACGCCATCGTCTTCGACCCGCTCGACGGCTCTTCAAACATTGATGTCGCCGTCACCATCGGCACGACGTTCGCCATCTTCCGCCGCCCCGACGCGCGCGCCGCAGACCCTCTCGATTGGGTGCTCCAACCGGGCAGGCAACAGGTGGCCGCCGGTTACGTCGTGTATGGTTCTTCGACCGTGCTCGTCTACAGCGCGGGGCGGGGCGTGCACGCCTTCACGCTCGACCCGCAGATCGGCTCGTACCTGCTGACGCACGAAAACCTGCGTATCCCCGAACAGGGCAAGTACTACTCGATCAACGAGTCGTATTGCGAGAGGTGGCCGGAAACTTATGTCAGTTATTTACGACGCCTCAAGTCCGGCGAGTTGGGGCGTCGTTACTCGTCGCGCTTCATCGGTTCGATGGTCGCAGACTTTCACCGGACGCTGCTGCGCGGCGGCGTCTTCATCTACCCGCCCAACACCGACTACCCGGAGGGACGCCTGCGCCTGCTCTACGAAGCTAACCCCGTCGCCTTTCTCGCCGAACAGGCGGGCGGCTCGTCCAGCGACGGCACGCGTTCGATTCTCGACGTGCAGCCGACGGACATCCACCAACGGACGCCGCTCATCGTCGGCGGCGCGTTCGAGATGGCCGAGTTTGAACGTTGCGTGCGCGAGGGTTAATTCAGCCGACGCAGGACGGGCGGGCGCGTCTACAGCAGCAACGTCTCGACGCGATGCGCGTGCACCATTCCTTCGCACGGCGACCACGCGAAGACCGTGAAGCGGCCGTCTTGTGACGCCACGAGCGAGACCGAGTCGTGCTGATCCTGCACGAACTGCGCCGCCGACAGGTGTCGTGTTCCGCCGAGTTGGATCGGATGGACTATCGAAGGCGCGCCGCCGACAACGGGTTCGGTCACAATCACCTGTTCGACCTGCGCGCCCCCGTCCCGTCGCCCGATCTTCGCGCCGAAAGCGAGCAACTCGTATTGATCCGTGATCATGGTCGCGCCGTCCACCGCCGTCAGCCCCGCCAACGCTTCGACCGCATCGAGGAATGCCTCCTGCCACAAACGCGTGCCACGCTCAACGGTATCCTGCCGCATGAGTTCGGCGAGTTCGGGGAAAGCAGGCGCGACCGAGTATGAAATGGGTTGCACGATTGACTCGCGCCACGTTTCGGAGTTTTGCGGGACAACGAGCAACGACCCGCCGCGCCCGTGCGTGCGCATGGAGGCGGCCAACTGCACGAGCACGTTCACCGAATCAACTTGAGAGTCGGACGCGCCGAAGCCGAGCAAGTTCGACAGAGGCGCTGGGCAGTCAGTCAGGCTCGTGCCTCGTTCGTCGAGCACTTTGATCTGGTCGCCCTTGAGCACCACCACGTTGACGAACTTGCCCGTGTCTTGACCGCGGCGATACTTAACCACCAGCAAGCCGGGTTCGATGACTTCGAGCACGAAGCAAAACTTGGGGATGGTGCGCGTCGTTCCCCAGACGCACAGCGCGTCGCCTTCACGCCAGATGCCGAGATGGATGCCGGGGCGTTCGACGGCCGGTGCGAGCCGCGAGAGCGTGGTGGGCGTGAGCGGAAGATGGCGCTCGAACTTGAGCGGCTGCCCCGCGTCTTCCGGCGGGAGGAAGGCGAGCGAAATCTTCGGCGAGAAACCTTCCTCGCGCCGGAGACTCGCCCAGAAGGCGGCGTCAATGATCGCTTCGACGACTTGAGCCTCCGGGTGTCGTGCCAGTTTCGGCCGGTCTTGCCGGGGCGTCGCCAACGCGAAGTAGCGTGCGAAGTGCTCCTCAACCGTGATGGCGACAGTGCGTGCGGCCGGGTATGACGGTTCGGTCATGGCGATGCGGTTCCGATTGTTTCAGTGTTAGGCCGTGATGCTTTGATACTGTAACCGACGACGGGCGACTCGACGGCGCGTCGGTCGCGCTGTGTGCTGCGGCGGCAGAGCGTTGATTATAGACGTGTGGGAAACCGAAACGGAAACGCCTTCCACCGAAGCGCGCGGTTGCCGTCGCAACGCCGCGCCCGACCCGCTCCCACAGGCTTCGATCCGCATCTTTACAAAATCCTTATAACTTTTATGCCATCCTACGCGCGTTAGTTTTCCCCCGGAACGATAACGCGCCCACACGGTCTGTGCGACAGCGACCCGCAGAGCCTCAAGCGGGACTCTGTTGTCGCGCCCGAACGCCGCTCTTCCGATGCGGGGTGATTCTTTTTTCTCAGGATTGACTATGGCAGCCACAGCTTCGACCGACATTCACACCACCATCACAGACGAGCAAGGGCATCCACACACCGTCACGCCGCGCGGGCGTTACCTTGCCGTGCTTTCGCTGACCGCGCTCGGCATCGTCTACGGCGACATCGGCACGTCGCCGCTCTACGCGATGCGCGAGTGCTTTCACGGGCCGCACGCCATCGCCCCCACACCCGACAACATCTTCGGCGTGCTGTCGCTCATCTTCTGGGCGCTCGTTATCATCATCTCGATCAAGTATTGCGTCTTCGTCCTGCGCGCCGACAACCGCGGCGAAGGCGGCATACTGGCTCTGACCGCGCTGGCGACCCCGATCAAGATTCTGAGCAAGCGCGAGCGCAAGGTGCTCGTCGTCTTAGGCATCTTCGGCGCGGCACTTCTTTATGGTGACGGCATCATCACGCCCGCCATCTCCGTCCTCGGCGCAATCGAAGGCTTGAACGTGGCGACGCCGCTCTTTGCGCCTTACGTCGTTCCCCTCACGATTGCGATCCTCATCGGCCTGTTTCTGATCCAGAGTCGCGGCACGGCGAAGGTCGGGCAGTTGTTCGGCCCCGTCATGCTCGCGTGGTTCTTCATCATCGCATTGCTCGGCGTCGTGCAGATCGCGCGACACCCTTCGGTCGTCGGCGCGTTCAATCCCGTCCACGCGTTCAACTTTTTCTTGCGCGAGGGCTGGCACGGTTTCCTCGTCCTCGGCACGGTCTTTCTCGTCGTGACGGGCGGCGAAGCGCTCTACGCGGACATGGGGCATTTCGGCAAGCGGCCGATCCGCCTCGCGTGGTTCACGCTTGTCCTGCCCGCCCTGCTGCTGAACTATCTGGGGCAGGGCGCGCTGCTGATCGAGAACCCGGCAGCGGCCGAGAACCCTTTTTACCGGCTCGCCCCTGAGTGGGCTTTGTACCCGCTCATCGTGCTGGCGAGTGCGGCGGCGATCATCGCCTCGCAGGCTCTCATCTCCGGCGCGTTCTCGCTGACGATGCAGGCCATCCAACTCGGCTTCATGCCGCGCCTCAAGATCGAGCACACCTCTTCGACCGAGCGCGGGCAGATTTACATCCCCGCGCTCAACTGGGCTTTGATGATCGGGTGCATCGCGATTGTGGTCGGCTTCGGCTCGTCGAGCAACCTGGCCGCCGCTTACGGCGTCGCCGTCACTTCGACGATGGTGATTACGACGATCCTGCTCTGCGTCGTCGCGCGCGAGAAGTGGGGTTGGAGCGTGCCGCTGGCGTTCGGCCTCTCCGGTTTCTTCCTCGTCATCGACCTCGCGTTCTTCGGCGCGAACGTGATTAAGATTCCCGCGGGCGGTTGGTTTCCGCTCGTCGTCGGTGCTCTGATCTTCCTGTTGATGACGACGTGGAAGAAGGGTCGCCGCATCCTCGCCGCGCGCTTGTTGTCGCGCGGTCATCCAATCGAAGAGTTCCTGCGCGACATCGCCAAGCACCCGCCCGTGCGCGTGCCCGGCACGGCCGTCTTTATGAACGGCACGGCGGCGGGCACTCCGCCCGCGTTGATGCACAACCTCGCCCACAACAAAGTGCTGCACGAGCGCGTCGTGCTGTTGACCGTGAAGACGAAACAGACGCCGCACGTCGAGCCGGAAGACCGCGTGCGGGTCGAGTCGCTCGGCCATAATTTTTACCGGATGATCTTCAACTACGGGTTCATGGAAGACCCGGACATTCCGAAAGTTTTAGAGACTTTAGAGCCGCCCGCCCCGGCCTTCGATCCGCTTGAGACCACCTACTTTCTCGGCCGCGAGACGGTGATCGCGGGCAAGCATCCGGGCATGATGATCTGGCGCGAAAAGTTGTTCGCCTTGATGTCGCGCAACGCGTCGTCGGCGACCGCCTACTTCTGTCTTCCGCCGAACCGCGTCGTGGAGTTGGGAGCGCAGGTCGAAATTTAGCGCGCGCCGGGCGCGACGCGGCGCGCGTCCGGTCTGTGCTGTCATACAATAGGGCGCATGAGGCCGTTGGCGTTTGGGAGGAGCAGGACTGGATATTTGGTCGCGGTCGCGGGCGTGGCCGTCGTGACGGCCGTGCTGCGGCTCTTGAGCGGCCACACCAACGCCGCGACGGTCGCGCTCGCGCTGCTGCTCGTCGTGCTCTTCGTCGCCACGTGGTGGGGCGCGCGTCCGGCGGTCATGGCCTCCGTGCTCGGCCTGCTGTGCTTCAACTTCTTCTTCCTGCCGCCGTTCGGCACGCTGACGGTCGAAGCGTGGGACAACTGGATCGCGCTGCTCGCCTTTCTCATCACCGCCGTCACCGTCGGGCAACTTTCGGCGCACGCGAAGCGACGCACGGAAGAGGCCGACGCCGGTCGCCGCGAAATCGAGCGGCTGTACGAAGAGTTGCAGGACGCCTTCGAGCGCGCGAGCCACGCGGAAGCTCTCAAGCAGAGCGAGAGATTAAAGTCGGCTCTGCTCGACGCCGTGACGCACGACATACGCACCCCGCTCACCTCCATCAAGGCGTCGGTCAGCACCCTGCTCGATGAAATACCGTCGAAGACTTTTGAACAGAAGCCGGTGGCGCTCGACCCGGAGGCGAGGCAGGAGATGCTGGAAGTGATTGACGAGGAGTGCGACCGCCTCAACCGCTTCGTCGAGGGGCTGGTCGAACTCGCGCGCATCGAGGCGGGCGAGTTGCACCTGCGCCGGAGGTCTGGCGTCGTCGAAGAGATCGTGACGGCGGCGCTCGCGCGCGCCGAGTCGCTCACGCGGCGTCACGACGTGCAAGTCGTCATGGAGGACGAACTGCCCGTCGTGCAGGTTGACCCGCGCGCGGTGGCCGAGGTGTTGTTCACGCTCGTGGATAACGCGGCGAAGTATTCGCCGGAGGAGACGACGATTCTCGTGACGGCCGCGCGCGCCGACGACGAGATGATCCGCCTCGCCGTCGCGGATGAAGGCCAGAGCATTCCCGTCGCTCTGCGCGAGCGCGTCTTCGACAAGTTCTTTCGCGCGACGCGCGACGGCGACACGGGCGACGGCCGCCAGCCGAAGGGGACGGGGATGGGCTTGGCGGTCGCCAAAGGGATCGTGGAGGCGCACGGCGGGCGCATCTGGATCGAAGAGGGCGCGGAAGGGACAGGCACGCGCGTCGTCTTCACCCTCCCCGTCGGCGACGCGGAAACGATGCCCGACCCGTTGGCCGAGATGCCCGCCGGGACGACTCCGGCCGGGGAGTTGGAGGAAGCATCGTGAGCCAGCAGTCGCCGCAACAACGCATCCTCGTCGTTGACGACGAGCCGCAGATCGCGCGCGTCCTGCGTACGGGCTTGAAGTCGCACGGGTACGACGTGCGCGTCGCCGCCGATGGCGTCTCCGCGCTTGAGACGTTTGAAGACTGGCGACCCGATCTCGTCGTCACCGATCTCGCGATGCCGAATCTCGACGGGTTGGAACTCTGCCGACGCCTGCGCGCGATCTCGCAACTTCCGATCATCGTGCTCTCGGTGCGCGGCGAAGAAAGGAACAAGGTCGAGGCGCTCGACGCGGGGGCGGACGACTACGTAACTAAGCCGTTCGGGATGGACGAACTGCTCGCGCGCGTCCGCGCACACCTGCGGCGGGCGGCGGCGAACCCCTCCGGCGCAGCAAGTGCGTCGGCGTTGTTGGAAGTCGGAGATTTCCGGGTTGATCTCGAAGCCCGCAGCGTCTTCGTCAGTGGGATCGAAATTCACCTGACGCCGAAGGAGTACGATCTGCTCGTACACTTCGTGCGCCACGCGGGCAAAGTCCTCACGCACCGCACGCTGCTCGCCGCCGTGTGGGGCGGCAACTACACGGAGCAGGGCGAGTACCTGCGTGTGTTCGTCGGCCAACTGCGGAAAAAGATCGAGCCGAACCCCTCGACCCCGCGCTACATCCTCACCGAGCCGTGGGTCGGCTACCGTTTCAACAGTGAGCAGTGAGCGGTAAGCAACGAGCAGTAAAAGAGAGACTGCTTAACGTGCGCCGCCGCTCAACATCTATCGCTCACTGCTTACCACTCACTACTTACTGCTCACCTCCCTTTCGTCTTTACAAACTTTTTATAAACCCTTTACGCCATCCTTACGCGCCGCGCCTTAATATCCGCACGTTGACAATTTGTTTGCCGAAGTTGCCCGCCGTGTTTGAAGGGACACCGTGACGGGCAACGCGGGGGAACCAACGTCTCGTTGAGAACACGGGACACGGGGCGCATCGTGCGGCGGTCTTCAAACGCCGGCGCACGTAGGACACTTCTCAGTCCGAGCCCGGCAGCTAACCTCGCAGGCTAGAGGGGAAGAGACAATGCCGCGCCGAACTTTGCGGGGGCGCGGGAGCATCCTGGCTTCCGCGCCCCTTGCCGCGTGCGCGCCGACGAGGGAAAGATGATGAGTCGAAAAGTTTACATACTGCGCGAGGATGACTTAAGGGGCGAAGTCTATCGCAGAATTTATCTGCTCGTGATAAAGCACCGCTGGACGTGGCAATCGCTCGGCGCGACTTTCGGGATCAGCGGAGGGATGCTCTCGCTCCTCACCGCGCTGCTGTTGTGGGCGACCGTTCGCTTCCTCGCGGCGGGTGGCTCGGTGTCAACCCTGCAC
>JAUZFQ010000018.1 GCA_030838445.1 Pyrinomonadaceae bacterium
GAAGGGCGCGCTCGCCGCCCTCATCCAGCAGTACACGCAGGAGGCGGGCTTGCGCCAACTCGAACGCGAGATCGGCTCGATCTGCCGCAAGGTCGCGCGCCGCATCGCCGAAGGCTCAAGCGACACCGTCCACGTCACGCCGAAAAACCTGCACGAATTTTTGGGGTCGCCGAAGGTGATGCCCGACGAAGTGCTCAAGAAAGATCAAATCGGCGTGGCGACGGGGCTGGCGTGGACGGCGACGGGCGGCGAAGTGCTCTTCATCGAGGCGCTCAGGATGAAGGGCAAGGGCGCGCTCGTCCTGACCGGCCAACTCGGCGACGTGATGAAGGAGTCGGCGCAGGCCGCTTATTCCTACGCCAAGTCGCGCGCCCGCGAACTCGGCATCCCCGAGGACGATTTCAACCTCTACGACGTGCACGTCCACATTCCGGAAGGCGCGATCCCGAAGGACGGCCCCTCGGCCGGGATCACGCTCGCCACCGCCATCGTCTCCGTGCTCGCGCAACGCCCCATTCGCAAAGATGTGGCGATGACGGGCGAGATCACGCTGCGCGGAAACGTGCTGCCGGTGGGCGGCGTGAAGGAAAAAGTGCTGGCGGCGCGGCGCGCGCGCGTCACAAAAATCCTTTTGCCGCACCTGAACCAGCGCGACATGGACGAAGTGCCGAAGGAATTGTTCGGCGAGATTCAGTTTATTTTCGTGGACAACGTCCAGCAGGTCTTTCGAGAGGCGTTGAAGGACAAGGTGACGCCGCCCGCCTCCGGTTCGGCCCGCCCGAAACCCCTGACGCTGCCCGTCCCGACCTCTTCGCACTAAAACTGTGCGCGAAATCGAGCTTGACGGGCGCGGCCATGAAGGGTTTCCCAACGCTCAAATTGGTTGATTGAAAAACGCAACCTGAGCACCCCCAAAGGCGTCTTACATACTGACGAAGCGGAGCGGTTTTTTAATGGAATAATTAACCGCTTCGCCTTTTTTTTCAATCAGATAGGGTTGACTCCCCAAAAACGGTGTGATAAGTTCCAAAACTGTCACATGTGGCTTCCTGCACGACACGGAAGCCGGTGTGCGAATCAGCCTTTTATGGATTCATAAAGCCCCTCGCGTTTTTTTAGTGGATGCGCTCGCGTGGTCTGCCCTCGACCGCCTCGTGGATTCGCTTTCAGCCTGAAGTTGTAAGGAGAATGACGATTTTGATGAGAACGAGCATCCCCCGATTGCTTTCCCTAGTGGCAATTTTCACGACGCTGGTTTCTCCGGTGTCAAACGCCTACGCCCAAGGTCTGACTGCCTCATCCCTGCGCACGACTGCGAACGACGTTGAACGCGACAACCCGCGCGTGTTGCAGATCATGGAGAAGGCCGAGCAGCACTACAAGTTGGGCGAACTAAACCTCAAAGACAAGAACATGGACGCGGCGCGCGCCGAGTTCGACAAGGCGGTTGATTCCGTCCTCGAATCAGGCATGGACGTGCGCTCCAACCCCAAGCTGCAAACCTTCTACCTGCAACTCGTGGAGCGCGTCTACCGCATGGAAGTCGCCATGCCGCCCGTCCCGGCGCAGACCGGTGGACAGCAGCCCGCGCAGTTCATCGCCGCCTCCACGAACGCGGCAACCGATGTCGCCTCGGCCGTCCCCGCGCAGCAGCCCGGCTTCCTGCGCGAGCAGAAGTTTGAGCCGTCGCCGCTCGACGAGTTGAGCCGTCTCGAACTGACCGACACGGAGAAGCAGGTGACGACCGAGGACGTCGCCAAACTCGAAGAGGCGAAGAACGCCGTTGACTTCGGTTTCAACTCCAACGCGCTCATCCAGCAGTTCCTCAACTACTATCAGGGACGCGGCCGCGCGACGATGGAAACCGGCATGCGCCGCTCCGGTCGTTACATGACGATGGCGCGCAGGATTTTCCGCGAGGAAGGCGTGCCGGAAGATATCGCGTGGCTCGGTCAGGTCGAGAGCGCGTGGCGTCCGACCGCCTATTCGTGGGCGGCGGCCTCCGGCCTCTGGCAATTCATTCCCGGCACGGGCGCGCGCTTCGGCCTGCGCCAGAACGCCTGGCTCGACGAGCGCAATAGTTTCGAGAAGGCGACGCGTGCTTCCGCACGCTACCTGAAGTTCCTCGCCAATCGTTACCACGGCAACTGGGAACTCGCTATCGGCGCGTATAATACCGGCGAAGGCAACATCGACCGCGCCATCTCGCGCACGGGCGTGGCCGACTTCTGGCGCATCTACCCCTTCATCGCACAGGAGACGCGCAACTACGTGCCGAACATCCTCGCGACCATCCTGATCGCGAAGAACCCGGCGAAGTACGGCTTCCACAACATCCGGCCAGACGCGCCGCTCGCCTACGACGTGGTGAACGTGCCTTCGGCGACGAGCCTCCAACTGATCGCGAGTGCGACGGACACGAGCGTTGATTTCATCCGCAGCCTCAACCCCGAACTCCGGCGCGACACCACGCCGCGCGGCGAGAGCTACAACCTGCGCGTGCCTCCGGGTCGCGGCAAGTCGTTCGTCGCGGTTCTGAAGCGCATCCCCGGCGACCGCCGCGAGTCTGCGAAAGTGATCTCGGTGTCGGCGGGCGAAGTCCTCCAATCAATCGCCGCGCGCACGGGCACGAGCGTCGCGCAGTTGCAGATGTGGAACAGCGGAGTTGATTTGAGCAACGGCGGCAAGGTCGTCGTCCCGGCCGGTGCGGTGCGCAACGTCTCGATGGTGCGGCCGCGCGGCAACGTCGGCAGCAGCCTGATCTCTGTGCGCG
>JAUZFQ010000210.1 GCA_030838445.1 Pyrinomonadaceae bacterium
TGGCGCGTCGCCTTCAACGCGACGCACGCCGACAACTCGTTCACCACTTACTTCGTGAGCGTCGCCAACAACTCGAACTCTAACCCGACGGGCGTCTCATACAACTACGGCTTCGTGGACACGACGCGCAACAACCTCAACTCGACGGTCGGCACGGCCGACGGCGGCTCGATGTCGGCCGACAGCGACACGCTCACCGTCGTGCTCAAGTTGAACAAGTTGAAGAAGCCCGTCGCCGGAACGGCCGGGCAGACGCTTACAGGCGCGCAGGTTGATCTCTCGGCGGGCAAGACGCTCGGCGCGGTCAACGCCGCGACCAGCGTCCTCGTCGGCGCGCTCGGCAACGGCCTCAACGTCAACGTTGACTCGACGGGTCAGGGCAACTACACGATGGCGGGCGCGGCGGCCTGCCCGTCCGTCTCACCGACTCCGACTCCGACTCCGACACCCGGCGGCGCGGTGAGCGACCCGGCGCGCTTCCACATCTTCGCCGCGCCCGCAGGCGTGGCCGAAGACGCGGGCGAGCCTTCAATCGGCGTCAACTGGAAGACCGAGCGCAGCTTCGGCAACAGCAGCGGGCTGATTCCGAACGGCGGCACGGTCACGTACTTCGGCGGCTTCCTGCCCTACATGCTGCGCGTCACCTTCGATGATTCGGTGTCGCCCGCGAAAGTCACGTGGGATCAAGCGAACCTCGTCGTCGCCAACGCCCCGCGCGTCTTCGGCGACCCGATCCTGTTCACCGACTCGAAGACGGGTCGCACCTTCGTCTCACAGGAGTTGGGCTTGACGCCCCTCGGCTCGACGATGGAGTTCACGGACGACGACGGGCGCACGTTCACGCCTTCGACCGGATCGGGCGCGCCCTCGGGCATTGACCACCAGACGGTCGGCGGCGGCCCCTTCGCGCAGCCCGTCCCGACGGGCGTCAACCCGCTCTACCCGCACGGCGTCTGGTACTGCTCGCAGTCCATCGCCGACGCCGTGTGCGCGCTCTCGCTCGACGGCGGCATCACCTTCGGCCCAAGCGTGCCGATGTTCACCCTCGCCGATTGCGTCGGCCTGCACGGCCACATCAAGATCGGCGCGGACGGCACGGCCTACGTCCCGAACAAGGGCTGCGGCGGCGCGCTCCCCTTGCACGACAACGGCAAGCAGGCGCTCATTCTTTCAGAAGACAACGGCCTGACGTGGAAGATTCGCCCCGTGCCGGGTTCGTCGAGCGCGGGTCTCTCACAGGATTGGGATCCGTCGGTCGGCGTCACCTCGGACGGCAAGTCGGTCTACTTCGGCTATCGCGACATCAACGGCCGCGCCCGCGCCGCCGTGACGCACGACAAGGGTTTGACGTGGACGAACGATCAGGAGATCGGCACGGCGCAGGGCATCAAGAAGATCGCCTTCCCGGCCGTGGTCGCGGGCGACGGCGGCACGAACACCGGGCGCGCGGCCTTCGCCTTCTACGGCTCGACCACCGACGGCCTCGACACCGACGTGAACTTCCCCGGCATCTGGCATCTCTACGTCGCTTCGACCTACGACGGCGGCAAGACGTGGAACGTCGTCAACGCCACGCCGAACGATCCGATCCAGCGCGGCGGCATCACCGGCGCAGACCCCGGTCGTAACATGCTCGACTTCTTCGACGCGACGATTGACAAGCGCGGCCGCGTGCTCATCGGCTACGACGACGGCTGCATCGGCGCGTGCGTGCAAGCACCGCCCAATTCGTTCTCGGCCAAAGCCACCATCGCGCGCCAGTCCGGCGGCAAGCGCATGTTCGCCGCCTACGATCCGCCGTCGGCCTCGCTCGCGGGCGCGCCCGCCGTCAACGGCAGCCGCACGGGCACGACCGTCAACCTTTCGTGGACGACGCCCGACAACGGCGGCTCTGCGATCACGGCCTACAAGGTCTATCGCCGCGACGGCGTGAACGTGACCATGCTCGGCACGGCCACGGGCACGACCTTCACCGACACGGCTTACACAACGGGTCAGGTCTACCGCGTAACGGCAGTCAACAACACGGGCGAGGGCGCGTATCGCGAGTTCAACCCGTCGGGCGCGGTCGCGGCGAGCGCGTGCGAGGGCGCGGGCGTCCTCGTCGTCTCCGACGTGAACAATCAGGGCGGCGATCTCGACACGCAGCAGAACACGCCGCCCGACGCGCGCGTCAACGTCAAGTCGCTCTCCATCGCCGAGCCGTACTTCGGCGCGGGACAGAACAAACTCGTCTTCACCTTGAAGGTCGCGCCTTCGACTTCGGGCACGGCCGCGCCGCCTTCGAGCCAGTGGTTCGTCATCTGGAACAGCCGCCAGCCCGACGCGAACTTCGACCGCCGCTACGTCGCGATGTTGTCCGACGCGCAGGGCAACGTGAGGTTCGAGTACGGCAAGTTCGGCGCGGCGACGCCGCTCGACGGCAGCACGATTCCCAGCCCGAACACCAACCAACCCGTCAAGATCGGCGACGCCGCGGGCAACTACGACGCCGCGAGCGGCACGATCACCATCACGCTCCCGACCGCCGACGCAGAGGGCGTCATGGCCGGGCAAACGCTGAACGCCGTCAACGCGCGCACCTTCTTCGCGCGTCCCGAAGCGGGCATCCGCAACGCGGCCACGGCCTCAGACATCACGGGCGACGGCACGTACACGCTCTCCGGCAACGCCGCCTGCGCGGGCGGCGCGTCGTCGGCCATGGCGGGGCAGACGGTCAAGCAGGAGTTCGATTCCGTCGCGTGGCAAGTCGCGGCGCGGGTCATCAACTTCACGCTCTAAGGGACGCAGGCGGTCGCACGTTCGCCGCACGTGTTCCTCCGGGCACTCTCATGGCTCGCGTCGTTCTTTGAAAGAGAGACGCGAGCCATCCCGGTTTGATCCGGTTTGCGTCGCCGCTTCGCCGTCGCTCGCCGAAGAATTGCTCAACGGGGATTGAATGATGTTAGGATACGCGCACGTTCCGCCAGTTCATGCGCCGAAAGCGTATCTAAAAATTTCCATGAGCAAGAGACATCCGAGACAAAAAGGTCGGAAGCACGTTGCCGCTCCGGCCGCTCCGGCGGGTCGCCCGTCGTGGTTGCCGCTCGCAATCATCGCGGGCGTGCTGCTCGTCGCCGTCGTGGCGGGCGTGTGGTTCTGGCGTTCGTCGCGTCAGACTCCGATCACCGGCGTCGCCCAGGGAGCAGCGGGCGCGACTCCGGCGTGGTCGGTAGGCAGTGCGAACGCGCCCGTGACAATCGAGGAGTTCGGCGACTACCAGTGCCCGCCGTGCGGCGCGGTCTTCCCGGAACTCGAAAAGATCAGGGAGGACTACGGCGACCGCGTACGGCTCGTCTTCCGCCACTACCCGCTCACGCGCATCCACCGCAACGCGCTCGCCGCCGCCCACGCCGCCGAAGCCGCCGGGCTGCAAGGCAAGTTCTGGGAGATGCACGGGCAACTTTATCGCGGGCAGAAAAGTTGGGAGAACGTGGCGGACGCGGACGCAGCCGCGCGCTTCGCCGCTTACGCGCGCACGCTCGGCCTCGACGCCGAACGCTTCGCGCGCGACGTGAACGGCGAGGCCGCCGACAAGCGCGTCGTCGCCGACCACGAACGCGCACGTTCGCTCGGCGTGGACGGCACGCCCGCCTTCTTCGTCAACGGTCGCCGACTGCCGCCCAACGCCATCAACGGCAAGGACGTGCGCGCCGCCATTGACGAAGCGCTCGGCGGCAAACGCTAGACGCGTCTTCGTCATAAATATTCAAGCATCATTGGAGGAAGTTTCCGGCATGCGCCAACAGCAGCAGCAGCAGCTACGTTTCATCTTCGCCCTGTGCCTGCTCGCCGCCTCCCTGTCCGGCTGCGGCGGCGAGCACTCCGGCAGCGCGCAGCAACAGCCGGGCGCGAATCAAACCGCGACGCCGAACGGCACGACCGCAGCCACGACTACTACTAACGCCCCCGGCCAACCAACCGCCAACTCAGGCGGCGCGAACGCCCCGGCCGGTGCTGCGGCCAACAACACGACTTCGGCCGCCGGCGCGAACGCCCTCGACGTGTGCGCCCTGCTCACTTCGGACGACATCAAGGGCGTGCAGGGCGAAGCCTTCAAGGAGTCGAAACCGAGTCGCCGCGAAAGCACGAGCTTCGATGTCACGTCCTGTTTCTACACGACCCCGACCTTCACCAAGTCCGTCAGTCTCGAAGTGACGCGGCGGGGCACGAGTCCGCAGAGCGTGCGCGAGTTTTGGGAGCGGCGGGTGAAGGAATCCGGCGAGGAAGGCGAGCGCGAGCGCGAGGCGGAACGGGCGCGCGAGCGAAAAGGCGAGACGAAGCAGGAACGCGAGCGGGAGCGCGAAGCCGAACGCGAGCGCGAAGCGAAAGCCCCGCGCCGCCTGAAAGGCATCGGCGACGAAGCCTACTGGGTCAACACGAACGCCAACAGCACGATGTATGTCTTCAAAAAAGATACCCTCCTTCGCATCAGCATCGGCGGCGCGGACAAAGAAGAGGAGCGCATGCGGAAGATCAAGGCGCTCGCCGAACGCGCCCTCGCCCGTTTATGAGCCAAGCCAGCGCGCGTTTGTGAGAACAATCGTCGCGCGTTTGTGCGCGAGACAGCCGCGAAGCGGCGACAGTTAATAGCCCCGCCCGTGAGGGCGGGGCTATTAACTGTCGCCGCTTCGCGGCTTCAACCCCTCGCCGCTTCATGGCGTCAATCCCTCGCCGCTTAGGGGCTTCAAGCCGCGTCGCCGTGCGACTTCGACCCGCCGCCGCCGTCCCTTTTGGCGCGGCTCGCTCGCGTCGCCTGAAACTTTATGTGCGGGCTTTCCGTTAGCACACAGGCTTCTGTAAAATGGGCGCGCAACTATTCAACCGCTCGACCGCGAAATTTTCGCGCGAAATTTTCGTCGGAGACGCGCGCCCCGAACGCTTGAGGAAGCCGTCGCCCGTGTGTCTCCCGCGCGCACGCGCCGCGCGGTTGAAGTCTTAACGCTCCGCAAAAGTATTCAAGAGATTTTAGAGCGACGCCCGCTCTTCAGGGTCGTGCGTGCTCGAATTTTGCATCCTGTCCGTTTCAAGTTTGGAGGTTCTATGAGAAATCGCGTCCGCCGCTTAAACGTCGCGGCTCTCGGCCTTGCGCTGTCGCTTTCGGCGCTGTTGCCTGTGCCCGCGCAGGCGCAAAAAAAGGCCGCCCCGCAGTCGCGCGCCGCCGCCGCGCCGAAGAACAGCTTTAACGTGCCCGTCACTTATTACAAACTGCCGAACGGCTTGAAGGTCGTGCTCTCGCAGGACACCAGTTCGCCCACGGTCGCCATCGCCGTCTATTACCAGATCGGTTTCCGCATCGAGCCGCGCGAGCGCACCGGCTTCGCGCACCTCTTCGAGCACATGATGTTTCAAGGCTCGCAGAACCTCGGCAAGATGGAGTTCATCCGCCTCGTCCAACAGAACGGCGGCATCATGAACGGCTCGACCCGCTTCGACTTCACCAACTACTTCGAGATCATGCCCGCGCACAAACTGGAGACGGGCTTGTGGGCTGAGGCCGACCGCATGCGCGGCCTGAGCATCACGGAAGAGAACTTGAAGAACCAACAGGGCGTCGTCGGCAACGAGGTCAAGGTCAACGTCCTGAACGCGCCCTACGGCGGCTTCCCCTGGCTCGACATGCCGCAGTATGCCAACACCAACTGGTACAACGCGCACAACTTCTACGGCGACCTCGCAGACATCGAAGCCGCCAAGCTCGAAGAGGTGCAACAGTTTTTCAAAACCTACTACGCGCCGAACAACGCCGCGCTCGTCATCGTCGGCGACTTCAACGAGCCGGAAGCGCGGCAGATGATCGACAAGTACTTCGCCGCGATCCCTTCGTCGCAGTTGCCCGCGCAGCCCGACCTGACCGAGCCGCGGCAAGTGACCGAGCGCAACGCCGTCAAACAGGACGCGCTCGCCAAGCAGCCCGCGCTCTCGTTCGCCTACCACATGCCGCCGCGCAACTCGCCGGAGTTTTACGCGATGGGCTTGCTCGACCAGTTGCTCTTGCAGGGGCAGGACAGCCTCTTGAATCAGGAACTCGTTCAGCGCAAGGCTTACACCGACACCGTCGTGGGCGGCACGAATCTGCTCGGCAACATGTACAACTATCAAGGCCCGATGATCTGGCTCGGCTACCTCTTCCACGATGCGAAGACGAAGCCCGAAGAGATCATGTCGGCCGTGGACACCGTAGTCAAAAGCGTGCAGGACAAGCCAATTGACCAGCGGACGCTCGACCGCGCCCTGACCAAAGTGCGCTCGGACTTCTACGACGTGCTCGGCCAGTTGAACGGCTTCGGCCGCGCCGACCTGCTCGCCAGCTTCGCGCTCTTCGACGACAACCCGGCGCGCATCAACACGCTCGAAGCGGAGTTTCGCAAGGTGACGCCGCAGGTCATCCAGCGCACGGCGCGCGAATACCTGCGCCCCGGCAACCGCACCGTGTTGAAGATCGTTCCGAAGCCCGCGGGCTAAGGCCGCCCGTCCAAGTAGACCTGAATGGAGATTTTGACATGAACTCGAAAAAGTTTTTCGCCCTCGTCAACGCGGTCGCCCTCTCGGCGACGCTCGCGGCCTTCGCGCCGTTTGCTGCGGCGCAGAAGCAGCAGCCGCCCGCCGGTAGCGCGCCGAAGCCTTTCACGCTGCCGCGCAAAGAAACTTTCACCTTGAAGAACGGCACGCAGGTGACGCTCGTCCCCTACGGCTCGATCCCGAAGGTCACGGTCAGCGCGGTGGTGCTGGCGGGCAACATCAACGAGACGGCCGAGCAGGTGTGGCTCGCCGACCTCCTCGGCGAACTGATGAAGGAAGGCACGACGACGCGCTCCGGCGAAGCCGTGGCGCAAGAGGCGGCGCGCATGGGCGGCAGCCTCTCGATAGGCGTCACGCCGGATCAAACTTCGGTCAGCGCCGACGTGCTCTCAGAGTCCGGCCCCGCGCTCGTCGCGCTCATCGCCGAAGTGTTGCAGCGTCCCGCGCTGCCCGCCTCGGAGTTGGAACGCCTCAAGGCGAACTTCGTCCGCAACCTGAGCATCCAGCGTTCGCAGCCCGGCTCGCTCGCGCAGGAGCGTTTCAGCAAACTGCTCTACGCAGACCACCCCTACGGCCGCATCTTCCCGACCGAGGAGATGATCAAAAACTTCCAGATCGCCGACGTGCAGAAGTTTTACAAAGACAACTTCGGCGCGGCGCGCACGCACGTCTACGTCGCCGGTCGCTTCGACGCGGCCGCCATGCGCCGCTCGATCACGCAGACCTTCGGCGCGTGGGCGCGCGGCACGGCTCCCGTAGAGAACATCCCGAAGGCCGTCGCGGTGCGCAAGATTCATCTGATTGATCGCCCCGGCGCGCCGCAGTCCACGCTCTACCTCGGCCTGCCCGTTGTCGATCCGAGCCACAAAGATTTCGTCGCGCTCTCCGTCACCAACTCTTTGCTCGGCGGCTCGTTCGCCTCGCGCATCACCTCGAACATCCGCGAGCAGAAGGGCTACACCTACTCGCCCAACAGTTCGATCTCGACGCACTACCGCGACGCCTACTGGGTGCAGGTCGCCGATGTGACGACGGCCGTCACCGGCCCTTCGCTCAAGGAGATTTTCTACGAGATCGACCGGCTGCAAAAAGAGCCGCCCACAGTGGCCGAGTTGCAAGGCATCAAGAACTACCGCGCGGGCGTCTTCACCATCCAGAACTCCTCGCGCGCAGGGATCATCGGCCAACTCGCCTTCCTCGATCTGCACAAACTGCCCGACACGTACCTGACGAACTACGTGCAGAACGTGCTGGCCGTCACGCCGCAGGACGTGCAGCGCATGGCGCGCCAGTATCTCAAGAGCGAGCAGATGGCGATTGTCGTCGTCGGCGACAAGGCGCAAGTCACAGGCCAACTGACGCCCTACGGCGAAGTCATCAACTAACACGCGCCGCCTTCGCGCGTCGCTCTACACCGGAAACGGTCGCCCACGACGGGCGGCCGTTTCCATTTTCCACACACGTCATATTCTGCAAGTCAATTAAACATTCCCACTGCCCCGCGTTATATTTAGGAAGCACAGTTAAAGTTTCTAACTCGCCGGTTAAAAGTTCTAACCGGGCGGCAGATCGAACAGTCGCGGCGGTTAGAGATTTTGGATGGCCGTCGAATAAATCCATTTCGCGCCCGTCTCCTTGCCCGGAGCGCGTCAACTGGCGTAAAACTCGCATCACGTCCGCGTCGTATACTCAACCGACATCACACCCCGACTAAAGGAAGGATTTATGAAAACTGTTAACCCCCGGACGTTCTCACGACTCAAGAGTCGCGCGCCGCGCGCCGTCGCGCTCGTCCTCCTTTTGACGGCGTGCGCCGCGCCCGCCGCCTTCGCGCAGGCGGCGCAGAAGCAGAAGGCCGCGCCCTCGACGGTCAAGCAATACACCATCGAGCAGTTTATGGACACGACCCGCATCACGGGCGCGTCCTTCTCGCCCGACGAAAAACAGGTTCTCTTCGCCAGCAACAAGACGGGCATCTTCAACGTCTACACCGTCTCGGCCGAGGGCGGCACGCCGCAGCAACTCACGCGCTCGACCAAAGAGAGCACCTACGCCGTCTCCTATTTCCCCAACGACTCGCGCATCCTCTACACCTACGACCGCGGCGGCAACGAAAACAGCCACCTCTACGTCTTGACGGCCGACGGCCGCGAGCAAGACCTCACGCCCGGCGAGAAAGTGAAAGCCAACTTCCTCGGTTGGAGCTTCGATCTCAAATCCTTCTACTACTCGACGAACGAACGCGACCCGCGTTACTTCGACGTGTTCAAAATGAGCATCGCCGACTTCAAGCCCGTCCTGCTCTTCAAGAACGAAGTCGGCTATGATCTCGGCGACATCTCCCACGACGAAAAATATCTCGCCTTCGTCAAGTCCAACACCACCACCGACACCGACATGTATCTCTACAACACCGTGTCGAAGGAGTTAAAACATCTGACGCCGCACAAGGGCGAGATCAACTTTCAGCCGCAGTCGTTCGACCCTGCCTCGCGTTACCTCTATTACCTGACGGACGACCAGAGCGAGTTCGCGCACGTCGCGCGCTACGACCTGGCGAGCGGCAAGACGGAGGTGGTCGAGCGCACCGCTTGGGACGTGATGTACACCTACTTTTCGCGCAACGGCAAGTACCGCGTCGTCGCCGTCAATCAAGACGCGCGCACCGTGATCAAGATTTACGATCAGGCCACGGGCAAGCCCGTCGCGCTCCCGCAACTGCCGAACGGCGACATCACCGGCGTCCAAATTTCGCGCAGCGAACGGAAGATGGCCTTCTACCTGAACGGCGACCGTAGCCCAAGCGACCTGCACGTCTACGATTTCTCGACGCGCAAGGTGACGAAACTCACCAGCAGTCTCAACCCGGAGATCAACCCCGGCGATCTCGTCAACTCGGAAGTGATTCGCTACAAATCATTCGACGGCGTGGAAGTGCCCTCGATCCTCTACAAGCCGCACGGGGCGAGCGCGCAGAACAAAGCGCCCGCGCTCGTCTGGGTACACGGCGGCCCCGGAGGGCAGACGCGTACCGGCTATAGCGCTGTTTTGCAATACCTCGCCAACCACGGCTACGTCATCCTCGGCGTCAACAATCGCGGGTCGAGCGGCTACGGCAAAACCTTCTTTGCCTCCGACGACGGCAAGCACGGGCGCGAGCCTCTGTGGGATTGCGTCGAAGCGAAGAAGTATCTCGCCGCGCTCGGCTACGTTGACGAATCGAAGATCGGCATCATCGGCGGCTCATACGGCGGCTACATGGTCTTGGCCGCGCTCGCCTTCAAGCCCGAAGAGTTCGCCGTCGGCGTGGACATCTTCGGCGTCTCGAACTGGGTGCGGACGCTCCAGTCCATCCCGCCCTACTGGGAGTCGTTCCGCAAAGCCCTCTACAAAGAGATGGGCGACCCGGCGACCGACCTTGAGAACCTGCGCGCCATCTCGCCGCTCTTCCACACAGACAAGATTCGCCGCCCGCTCATCGTCCTCCAAGGCAAGAACGACCCGCGCGTCATCAAGCCCGAATCCGACGAGATCGTCGAGGCGATCAAGCGCAACGGGGGCACGGTCGAATACATCGTCTTCGACGACGAAGGCCACGGCTTCTCCAAGAAGGCCAACGAGATTCGCGCCTACAAATCCATCCTTGATTTTCTCGACAACCATCTGAAGGGGGCGGGCAAGGTGGCGGCGGGCAAATGACTGCAACGAACGGCAGCTAAAAGTAAAGAGGCCAACGCTAGCGTTGGCCTCTTTTTAACTTCGACAGTAAGTTCATATCTTGAGTAAAAATTTTTACTCAAGAAGTGAAATAGGGTGTACGGGGATCGAACCCGTAGCCTCCGCCTTGAGAGGGCGGCGTGGTAACCAATTCCACCAACACCCCGTCTTTCAACTCCTCGACCGGCGGGCTATATCATTTCTGCCGCCTATGTTTCGGAGAGGTTGAATTATAGGTTTGCCCCGCGCGGTTGGCAAGCGCGCCTCCGGGTTTAAAGTCGGGCGTCTTTGCCGAAGGGTGCGCTCGCGGTGCTATACTTTCACGCAAAGGCGCGACTGCTGTTGCCGCCGCGCCGTGAAATGCTTGAGCCAATTCTCGGAAGTCTCTCCTTTGATATTTTTCAGACACATCATTCGCAGTTGAACTTATGCAGGACATTTCCCTCGACAGCAGTAGTAGTGCGGGTGCGCCGCAGGGCGCGACGGGCAGCGGCGACGCCGGGGCGGGCGCGAACTTCCCGCTCGGCGTCAACAATTTCCGTTATGGCGACCTCTACCAACCGGAACGCCTCGCGCGTTTGACCGCGGCCTTCTACGCCGAACTGCAACGGGACGACGCGACGCTCCACGCCGCGCTCATGGATTACACCGCGTCGCGCGGCGCGAATTTGCGCGGGACGCGTGCCGAGTCGGAACTGCTCATCGCCGCCGCGCCGCACGTGTCGCGTTTCGTCGCGCGGTTGTTCAAAGTGGAGGCCGAACGCGCGGCGCACGCTGAGCGCATCAAGGCGCAGGATGCAGTCTTTCAATTCAAGACGTTCATCTCGCGCCGCGCGCTGAAACGCGTCCCGCCGGAGAAGGCTCTCACGCTCGACGCGGACGCCTTGCACGACATACTCGGACGACTGCTCGGCGCGGTCTTACCCGCCGCGCCCGAAGCGGCTGACGACGCCGAACTCGACGTGGCGCGCATGTGCGTGCGGCTGCTCGCGTGGGAGGAACGGCTGACGAAAGCGGAAGCAACAGCGAACGCGGAGGCGAACGCGGAAGCGACAGCGAAAGTGGAAGCGAAGGAGGCGGGCGCGGGGGCGAGTGTCGGGAGTTTGCGCGATGAGATTAAAGGAGCGCGCGCGCGTGCGGAGCGGACGGAGGCGGCGGGTGCGTTGAAGAAGTTTGAGATCGCCGCTGGCGGGAATGAGACGTTGGATGAGGACGCGGCGTTTGTGCAGTCGGCTTTGCGGCTGGTCGAGTCGTGGGCGGCAGTTCACGGCACGCAAGCGGCGGCGAAGGCGCGCGTCGAGAGTTGGGTCAGTTTTCGCGTGCCGCACCCTTTGAACTACGAGCATCTGGTGCAGATCGAGCGGCACGATGCGGAGTTGCCGGAGCGGATGCAGGGGCTTGGACAGAACTTGCGCCGACGCGACGGGTTCGGTCTGACGGACGCGCGCGCGACGCGGCGCGAGGTATTGGACGAAGTTAACTACTGCATCTACTGTCACGAGCGCGACAAGGATTCATGCTCGAAGGGCTTGCACGAGCGCGACGGATCGCTCAAGCGCAACCCGCTCGGCATCGCGCTCGAAGGCTGCCCGCTCGACGAGAAGATTTCGGAGATGCACGTCTTGCAGCGCGACGGCGACTCGCTGGCCGCGCTCGCCGTGGTGATGATTGACAACCCGATGTGTCCGGGCACGGGGCATCGCATCTGCAACGACTGCATGAAGTCGTGCATCTTCCAGAAGCAGGAGCCGGTCAACATCCCGCAGGCCGAGACGGGTGTGCTGACGGACGTGCTCGCGCTGCCCTACGGCTTTGAAATCTACTCGCTCCTGACGCGCTGGAATCCGCTCAACGCCAAACGCCCGCACGCGCTGCCCGCCAACGGGCGGAACGTCCTCGTCGTCGGCCTCGGCCCCGCCGGTTACACGCTCGCTCATTATCTTTTGAACGAAGGCTTCGGCGTCGTCGGCATAGACGGTTTGAAGATCGAACCGCTGAACGCCGCGCTCACGGGCGACGGCGGAAGGCGCGTGCCGCGTGCCGTCGCAGACGTGCGCGAGATCGAGTCGCCGCTCGACACACGCGTGCTCGCAGGTTTCGGCGGCGTCTCCGAGTACGGCATCACGGTGCGCTGGGACAAGAATTTCCTGACGTTGATCCATCTCACACTCGCGCGGCGCGCGTCTTTTCGCTTCTACGGCGGCGTGCGCTTCGGCGGGACGCTCGACATCGAAGACGCGTGGTCGCTCGGCTTCGATCACATCGCGATTGCGACGGGCGCAGGTCGCCCGACCATCGTCGAGATGCGGAACAACCTCATGCGCGGCATCCGCAAGGCGTCGGATTTTCTGATGGCGTTGCAACTGACGGGCGCGTTCAAAGAGGACGCGCTCGCCAACTTGCAGGTGCGCCTGCCTGCGGTCGTGATCGGCGGCGGGCTGACGGCGATTGACACGGCGACCGAGTTGTTCGCGTACTACCCGGTGCAGGTCGAGAAAGTGCTCGCGCGGCACGAAGGCTTGAGCGCGGAGTTTGGCGAAGAGGAAATTTTCGCGCGGTTCGACGCGGAGGAGCGCGGCGTCTACGAGGAGTTTCTCGCGCACGGGCGCGCGGTACGCGGGGAACGCGAGCGCGCCGCGCGCGCGGGCGAACAGCCCGACTTCGTGCCGCTCGTGCGCGCGTGGGGCGGCGTGTCAATCGTCTATCGCAAACGCTTGCAGGATTCGCCCGCGTACCGGCTCAACCACGAAGAGGTCGTCAAGTCGCTCGAAGAGGGCATCAGTTACGTCGAGAACATGAGTCCGGTCGAGGCCGTCGCGGACGAGCACGGCGCGGTGGCGGGCGTCATGTTCGAGCGCATGCGACAGGAAGCGGAGACGCGCAAGTGGAAGGCTTCGGGCGAACTCGTCCGACTCCCGGCGCGCACGGTCTGCGTGGCGGCGGGGACAAGCCCGAACACGATCTACGAGCGAGAACAACCGGGCACGTTCAAACTGGACGAGTGGGGCGAGTTCTTCGCGCCGCATAAGATCGAGCGCGTCGCGGTGGGTGACGACGCAAGCAGCAACGGCGGCAACGTGGGCGGCGGTGACGAAGGGGGCGGCAAGTTCCGACTCGTCCCTGCGGCGAAGGGCGAGCGCGGCTTCTTCACCTCCTATGAAAACGCGGGACGCTTCGTCTCTTACTACGGCGACAACCATCCGGTGTATGCCGGGAACGTCGTCAAGGCGATGGCCTCTGCGAAGTATGGCTACGAGGAAGTGTGCGCGCTGTTCGCGGATGAGATCGCCGCTGCCGAGAATGAAGTGAAGGGCGCGGAAGCGGGCGCGGGTCGGTTCGCACAGTTGGTCGAGAAGTTGGACGACGAGTTGATCGCGCGGGTAGTGCGGGTCGAACGTCTGACGCCGACCATCGTTGATGTCGTCGTGCACGCGCCGATGCAGGCGCGGAAGTTTCACCCCGGACAGTTTTACCGGCTGCAAAATTATGAGACGGACGCGCGGGTCGTAGGCCAGACGAAGCTGACGATGGAGGGCTTGGCGTTGACGGGCGCGTGGGTTGACAAGGAGCGTGGGTTGCTGAGTCTCATCGTGCTTGAGATGGGCGCGTCGTCGCGACAGTGCGCGCTGCTTGCGCCGGGGCAGGAGGTCGTCGTGATGGGGCCGACGGGGACGCCGACGGAGATACCCACGGGCGAGTTGGTGCTGCTCGCGGGCGGCGGACTGGGCAACGCAGTCTTGTTCTCCATCGCACGCGCGCTGCGCGAGAACGACTGCCGCGTCGTCTATTTCGCGGGCTACAAAAAAGGCGAAGACCTCTTCAAGCGCGAAGAGATTGAAGAGGCCACCGATCAGATCATCTGGGCGACCGACACGGGCGCTGGAATCGAGCCGCGCCGCCCGCAGGACAGGCACTTCCGTGGCAACATCGTGCAGGCGATGAAGGCTTACGCCGAGGGCGAACTCGGCGCGCCCATGTTCTCCTTACGCGAGGTCGAACGCCTCATCGCCATCGGCTCGGATCGGATGATGGCGGCGGTGTCTGCCGCGCGCCGCGGCGTGCTCGCCGCACACTTCGACCCCGCGCACGTCGGCATCGGCTCGATCAACAGCCCCATGCAGTGCATGATGAAAGAGGTCTGCGCGCAGTGCTTGCAGCGGCACGTTGACCCGCAGACGGGCGCGGAGTCGTTCGTCTTCTCCTGCTTCAATCAGGATCAACCCCTCGATCAAGTTGACTTCAAGAACCTCAACGACCGCCTGCGCGCCAACACCGTGCAGGAGAAGCTGGCGAATTTGTGGCTGGACAAGTTGCTCAAGGAAGGCGCGGCGCAGTGAATCAAGTCTGTTAGAATACTCGCCGTGCCGCCGGAGTTTG